>NZ_CP049888.1:1295104-1618880 GCF_011304355.1 Weissella coleopterorum
GCGAATATGGAGTGTAAAGTCCTTAGGTGCCCCTAATCGCTGCGGATCATCTGATAATGAGTATTGGGTTTTAGCCATCACAATGGGCATGTTATCCCAACCAAATTTTTTGAATTGCTGTAACTGCTTTTGGGCTTTGGCTGATAATTCATATTGTGCGCCACCATAAATTTCAGTCACTAATTTATCGACTTTATCTTCAAACGTGGTCATAGGGTCATACAATGGTGTAAATTCATGCTGCTCTTCACTTTTATTGGCGACGGTCTCGGCCAACTCTAATGCACCATCTCCCCTTGGCCCCAAACATCGGCTACAACAGCGGTGGCTTGATGATCTTTTACAAACGTCTTCACCAATTCTAATTCATACACGGTATCAGCGGCGAAGCGATTAATTGCTACCACCACAGGTACATGGTATCGTTGCATTGCCGTCAAATGTTGCTCTAAATTAACTAACCCTTTTTTTAAGGCCGTTAAATCTGAATCAGATAACGAATCTAACGATTGTCCACCATTATATTTAAGGGCACGAACTGTTGCCACTAGCACGATAGTATCCGGACTCTTTCCTAATAATGGGACCTTAATATCCAGAAATTTTTCGCCACCCAAATCTGCTCCAAACCCAGCCTCCGTCACCACATAATCGGCTAACTTTAATGCCGATTGAGTTGCTAGAATTGAGTTAGTGCCCTGTGCGATATTAGCAAAAGGTCCACCGTGAATTAAGGTAGGTGTATGGGCTAAAGTCTGGACTAAGTTTGGTTTAATAGCATCCTTTAACATAACCGTTAAAGCGCCAGCTACCCCTAAATCTGCGACTGTGACTGGCTGATTATCCAGATTATAGGCCACTACGATACGCTTTATTCGAGATTTTAAATCCATTAAATCTGTTGATAATGTTAGAATCGCCATTAATTCTGATGCAACAGTGATATCAAACCCATCTTCACGAGGCACACCAGACTTAAGTCCACCTAAACCGATCGTAATATGTCGTAAGGCTCGGTCATTAACATCCAAAACTCGTTTCCAAATAATATTCCGTGGATCAATTTGGAGTGGATTTCCGTGCTGCAGACTATTATCGATTAAAGCCGCCAAAGTATTATGGGCACTGGTTAGCGCATGAAAATCTCCCGTAAAATGTAAATTAATATCTGCCATCGGGATAACTTGTGAATATCCGCCGCCCGTGGCACCTCCTTTCATTCCCATCACTGGCCCCATTGATGGTTCTCTTAATGCCACCATGGCTTGGCGCTTGGACAAATTCAGTGCATCAGCCAATCCAATTGTAACTGTTGATTTTCCCTCTCCTGCTGGGGTCGGACTAACCGCAGTAACTAAAATTAATTTACCTAGTTTTTGTGCCTGATGTTTTTGACTAAGTTTAATTTTGGCCTTATTTGATCCATATGTTTCAATTTCATCATCCTTTAAACCAACCTGCGCTGCAATTTTTTGAATTGGCCAAATTTCAGCTTGTTGTGCGATTTCAATATCCGTTGTCATCTTGAATGCCTCCCATACAATTCCATTTATTGCTATTATAGATGACTTTTACCGAATTGAAACGCTTTCTTATTCACCCCTCAATTTATTTTTTAATTTTTATTAAATTTATATTTAATATATCGAGTTTAAGTAGTGTATTTACTTGATTTTTAGTAAGCTTAAGCTAATCATTTAATTGTAAAGGGGATATTATTTAATGCTTAAAGAATTTAAAGATTTCATTTCGCGTGGTAGCGTTTTAGACTTAGCCGTTGGGGTTATCATCGGGGGTGCTTTTACTGGCCTTGTTAAATCACTGACTAACAATTTAATCAATCCGATCATTGGTCTTTTTACCGGACAAGTTTCCAGTTTGGATAATCTAAAACTAACTATTAATGATAGTCTTGTCTTGAAATACGGAGCATTCTTAGGTGATGTGATCAATTTCTTGATTACTGCCTTTGTCGTATTCTTAATTATTAAGTTTTTGAATAAATTTATTCGTCAAGAAAACGTTGAATCAACCGATGCGGTCAATCCCGAAGTTGAAATGTTAACGGAAATTCGTGACCTTTTGGCTAAGCAAAATCAATGATAATTCCAAGTAAAAAGCTCCACAAACCTAGTTAGTTTGTGGAGCTTTTTATTATGAGTACACTAATTTGATATCTTACCTTTTATTTTTGAACTAATGTTGAACCTTTTTGCATATAACGTAAAATTGGCCAACCTACAAGCATCCCCAGTAACCCATCCACCACTACTTCAATCAAAGCATTCAATCCTGCAATAGAAGTAAACATCCAAATGATACCTACATGGTTAGGAAGTCCAGCAACCGTGGTATTAAAAATTCGAAAATGAAGCCAAGTTAAGCCAATCACTAAACCAGTATTAATAATAGCTGCCAGTGCCCCTAGCAAAAACATTAATAAGGGCGATGCTCTATGCGCTTTTTGTTGAACTAATTTAATATAAATTATTCCAACAATCACACCGACCAAAATGCGCGGCAATAAGGCGGTAATTGGGTTGCGTAACATGAGTGATCCGATTCCAATTGGTAGCGTCCAAGCATGATAAAAAGAATACATTCCCATCACGGCGCCTAATAAACCACCCACTCGTGGTCCTAGCAACATCCCACCTAGTGAAACAGTAAATGGAATGATTGTTACCCTCACCATCGGATTAATGGGAATAAATCCAAGCCACGGTACCATGCACTGTAACAAAATAATCGCCATAAACATTGCCGTTAAAACTAACTGGCGCGTTGATTTTCTCTTATTGATCATGCCTTTCATCCTCTTCCAATAGCTAAAACCTCAATACTTAACGCTTAGCGCGCTCTTGTTCAATCCAAGCCGCCATACGTTCCATTCCAGTAGCCAAATTTTCATCATTTGCAGCATATGAAATCCGAATATAATCTGCTGTTTGATCCGAAAAGGCAATCCCCGGAGCGACACCTACACCACCTTCAGTAGCCAGCGACCATGCGAAGGCTAGCCCATCTGCACCAGCTGAAAAATCTGTTGGAATTCGGGCAAAAATATAAAACGCCCCCTGTGGATTACCAACTTCAAAGCCCATCGCCGTCATTTTTTCTACTACAAAGTCTCGTCGACGTTGATAAATTTTGCGCATCTTAGCGGGAGCGTCTTTCGCTTGCGTCAAAGCAGCAATTGCCCCATCCTGTGTCACTTGTGGTAAGGAGAACGTTAATGTATCGTGCACCTTTGAAACCTCTGCAATAATAGCAGCCGCCCCAATAACGAATCCGATCCGATACCCTGTCATTGCATGTGATTTTGACAAACCAGTAATCATCACTGTTTGTTCAGGTAAAATTTTCATCATTGAAACATGCTGAATATCATAAGTTAGTTCTGCATAAATTTCATCAGAAATAACCCACAATTGATGCTTCTTAAACGTATTAGCTAATTCGCGTAATTCCGCTTCAGTATAAGTGGCCCCTGTCGGATTACTTGGATAATTGAATAAAATTACTTTGACTGGAAAGTCAGCATTTGCGATTTCTTCATCAATCATTTGTGGAGTAATTTTAAAAGCAGTTTTAGAAGTATCAACCTTCAACATCTGACCACCAATAATGTTAATGGCTGCATAATAAGGTGGGTAAGCAGGCGTTGGAATTAAAACACCATCCCCAGGGTTCAATAATGTTTGAAAGAGCACATAGATAGCTTCTGTCACTCCAGAGGTAACGACTACGTTTTCCGGTCCATTGAAATGCAAATCGAATTTTTCATTATAATTATCAACAGCGGCTTGACGAAGTACCATATCACCCTCAGCAACTGCATAATGTGAATGATTATTCTTGACTCCTTCAATCACCGCATCTTTAATTGAATCTTCGATATTAAATCCTGGTTCTCCAAAAGTTAGATAAACCAAATCCTCAATTCCTGCGATTTTCTTTTGAAATCCAGTTAAGCCATCAATCGTCATGGCTTGGACAGTTTGATTAATAGGTTGCACAAATTCTTGCTTCATTCTAAAACTTCCTCCAAATTAATCCGCTATTTTCTTGTTGAATGTATTAAAATAATAATAGCTAATATTTTAAACATTATACCGTAAATTTACCAAAAGAGGGAAACCATGGGAAAAAATATACAAAATGAAATTCCAACTAATCTGACTGAATGGGATTGGTCAACTGCCTTAGACGCTAAGATCGAAGAAAACCACGAAGCCCTTGTCCCCCTTGGATTATTACCAGAAAAAATAATTGTTCAACCGGCCTATTTTATTCAAAATTTGTCAGGAGCAATGTCAGAGTTATATGCTCGTCAAAGTGTGCAAATTAAATTAGTGCAGGCTGCTAACTTACTCCCCGAAGACTATAAACTAGTGATTTTTGATGCTTGGCGTTCAGTTTCCACCCAGGCAGCCCTGTTCCATTCGCTGAAACGTAAAATTTCACAAACTAATCCAACTTGGTCCAAAACTCAAGTAATTGAAAAAACATTGGAAACCGTCGCTAAACCATCACGTGATAATCACAAACCTTCTCCACATAATACTGGGGGATCTATTGATCTAACCATCGTTGATAATCAGGGAGTCATGTTAGATATGGCCTCCCCTTTTGATGACTTTCACGATAGCGCTAAAACAAATTACCTAGAAATTAAAACCGATTTGACTCCTTCCGAATTAAAAGCTCGTGATAATCGGCGACTCCTTTACCATATTATGACTTCGGTAGGCTTCACCAATCTATCAAATGAATGGTGGCATTTCGATTATGGCAATCAAAATTGGGCTCACTGTGCAAATCAGGACCATGCTTTGTATGGGGCGACTAAACCAGTTTTCCCTTGGGTAACTATTCTGGATTAGCCCGTTTAGACCTAATAAAAAAACTAGTTCTCCCGAACTAGTTTTTTTATTTATGAGAGAGCTATTAACGATGTGCCCGATTTTTAATCTCTTGATATCGCCGATACCAAAGGTCAACATAACCTTCAGAAAATGGACCTTCACGCTGATTAATCCAATCCACTAAAATTTTGACATGTTCACTTAAAACAAAATCCACTTCATCAGAATATTGCCATTTTTCCCGATGAGCTTGATATTCATCAGCGTCAAGTAAGCGTTTTTCTCCATCTGGATAAACCTTAACATCCAAGTCATAATCAATATATTTTAGTGCCTCTTTATCTAAGACAAAAGGACTAGCCAAATTACAATAATACGATATTCCATTATCTCGAATCATTGCGATAATATTAAACCAATATTTTCGATGAAAATAAACAATCGCTGGTTCCCGAGTTACCCATCGACGACCATCGTCTTCAATCACTACGGTATGATCATTTATCCCGATAATCTCATTTTCGCTGGTCTTCAATATCATTGTTTCACGCCAAGTACGGTGTAGACTTCCATCGTGTTTATAGCTCTTAATCGTTATATAGTCCCCTTCTCTCGGCAGTCGACTATTTTGCATAACTTTAACCTTCTCCTTCGCCACAGCGACGAACTTCGTTTAAAATTATACCACGCTTATTTAAACTTTGCTTAATTTGCCATCCAGTTCCAACAGATCTTTTTAATCATGTCGATGACTTTTCAACCATTGGTCCACTTGCCGCAAATCAAATCCTCGACGATACATTCCTGCCTTAACCTTACTTTGGTATTCCCAGCCTGTGAAAGCTTGATATTTTTGTGTCACTCGCTCTATGGTACGTTCAAAATTTTCTTGAAGCTGTTCCATATCTACGGGAGTCGTGGCATGAAAAGATTGAATCGCATTTTTAATTGCACGTTGATCAAATCCATTTTGATACAATTTTTGAGAAACCTTCTGATCTGCCATAAACGTCGATTCACGTCGATATTTTTGAAATAATGGTTCAATCAATTGTGCTAAATTTTCATTCTCTGTAGTCTCATCATATTGGACTAATAAATCTTCAATTACGAATTGATCAATACCATATTTTTGTAAATTAAATTTAACTGATCTGGGTCCTAACTTACCACGACGTATCTGTCCGGCTAGATACTCATTCGCAAATTGAACATCATCAATAATACCTAATTCTTCTAAACGTGCAACTGCTTGATCAATCACGGGAGCCGGAAAGTCAGCCTGCAATAGCTTAGTTCTAACTTGTTGCTTGGAATGCAAGCTTCCTGCTGCGTAGGTCAACGCTTTTTGATAAGCCTTTTGGTTGTATTCAGCGGCAATAATTTTTGTCCGTAATTCCGGTTCAACTTGGGTCCCCTTAAACAAATTAAATTGGATCAATATTTTCTCAGCAACTGCAAAAGCAAACTCATGATCTAAATAAATATTATACCGATCACCTTTTTTAGTGCGAGTTACCCGCGTGACTTCAGTCATTTTAATCCTCCTTGCTTATGCTTGAAAGGTTTCTAATTCCAATGAAGCTTGTGTCCACTCATCTTCTACTTGTGCCAATTTTTGTTGCAAACTTTCGATCTGCTGTGTCAATTCTGTCAATTTACCTAAGTCTGAGCCATTCACCGGATCATTCAGTGCCCTTTCGAGAGGCTCAATTTCTTGCATAATTGCTTCCATCGCGGATTCTGCTTTTGTTACCGCACGTTCTTTTTTCCGTAATTCCTTTTGCTGCTCTCGATTGGTTTGATAATCTAACACCTCATCATCAAGTGATGACTGCGTTGCTTGTTGGTTGTCAGTTCCGTTCTTTTCATTTCTTTGTTCAATTTTTTCAAGATAATAATCATAATCACCATCAAAAAATTGGGTCCCCTGAGCTGATAGTTCAACAACTTCGGTTGCTACTTCATTAATAAAGTATCGATCATGGGAAACAAAAAAGATTGTGCCGTTATACTCATTTAAGGCTGTCTCCAAGACTTCACGTGAATCAATATCTAAGTGATTCGTCGGTTCATCCAGAATCAAGAAGTTATCTTCATTCATGGATAAGACCGTCAGCAGGAGACGTGCTTTCTCACCACCAGAGAGCGCCGTGACCTTCTTGTCAACATCTTCACCGGTAAACATGAATGATCCTAAAATCGACCGTACATCTTTTTCAGCCATTTTCGGATGTAAATCCCAAACCGAACTCAGGACCGTTTTATGTGAATCTAAGGTCGCCTGTTCTTGATCATAGTAACCAACTGTGACATTCGCTCCCAGCTTAAAAGAACCTGCCAAAGGTGGTAATGATCCTAATAGCGTTTTAATCATCGTTGATTTTCCCACTCCATTTGGACCCACCAATGCCACGGCATGTTGTTTTTTAACGGATAAATTAACATTCTGCGCTAAGGGTTGATCCATTTGATAACCTAAACTCAAATCTTCAACTTTTAAGACTTCATTCCCTGAACTTTGAGCAGCCGTGAAAGTAATATGGGCTACTCCGGATTCATTCTTAGGCGCCGCCAAAACTTCCATCTTTTCAAGCTGCTTCCGCCGTGACTGGGCGCGCTTAGTCGTTGAAGCGCGGACAATATTACGATTAACAAAATCCTCTAATTTAGCAATCTCACTTTGTTGGCGATCAAACGCTTTTTGTTCAGCCGTAATCTTAGCGATCTTTTGTTCCATGTAACGACTATAATTACCTTGGTAATGATCTAATATTCCGCCGTGAACTTCATAAATTTCATTCACTACTCGATCTAAGAAATAACGATCGTGCGAAACGATTAAAAGTGCGCCTTGATAATTTTGTAGATACTTCTCTAACCATGCCAGCGTTTGCATGTCCAAATGATTGGTCGGCTCGTCTAAAACCAATAAATCAGGCTTCTCTAACAATTGTTTTGCAATTGCTAAACGGGTACGTTGACCTCCTGATAGGTCCGAAATTTTCTGCGCATAAAAGGTCTCATCAAAGCCGAACCCATGTAACACACCACGAATGGTCGCTTCATAGCCATAGCCGTTTAATGCTTCAAAATCATGTTGAATTTGATCATACTCATTCAGTAACGTTTGATACGCAGTGCTTTCATAGTCTGTCGTCGCGGCAATTGCTGTTTCCATTTGTCGCATCTGCTGTTCAATCTGACGTACTTTATGAAAGCTAGCTAGCATTTCATCATACACACTCAAGGTTGAATCCATCCCCGAATTTTGTGCTAAGTAGGCTAGTTTCAACCCTTTTTTGGATGAAACGACGCCTTCATCAGGTAGTTCTTGACCGATTAAGATTTTTAACAAGGTTGACTTTCCAGCCCCATTTCTTCCAACCAACCCAATTCGTGACCGATCTTGGATTTGGAGAGAAAAATGTTCAAAAAAAGTCACGCCGTTAAATCGACGACTTACATCATTTGCTTGTAAAATAATCATTCCTAACTCCATCTAACAAAAGAGGCCGAGACAAAACACGTCTGAGCCTCTTTTTCGTATTTTTTAGTTACTAATATCATTATCAATAAAATAAAGTAACGTTTGTAATTCATTAGTTAAGTCCACATTTTGGACGTGTACTTTCCGGGAAACATTTAAGCGAAGGGGTGTAAAATTCAAAATCCCCTTAATCCCACTGGCTTCCAAACGTGTTGCAATAGTTTGAGCTGCATCAGCAGGTACAGTTAACATAGCTACATCAATGCGTTGCTCTTCAATTTGTTCTTCTAACTGGTCCATTGAAAAAACGGGTACACCACTTTGAATCGTATTAATTAAATCAGGGTTAACTTCAAAAACCGCTGAGACCCGTACATTTGAAGTTTTTTGGAATTTGAAATTGAGTAAAGCATGACCCAGGTTTCCTAATCCGCTCAAAGCAACAGATGCTAAGTTATCTTGATTTAATTCACCAGCGAAAAATTCAATCAATTCGGCTACATCATACCCATAGCCCCTTTTTCCTAAGGCCCCAAAACAAGAAAAATCACGGCGGATCGTTGCGGCGTCAATTTTAACAATTTCCGCTAAATCAACCGATGAAATTTTATTAGTTCCTTCATCTAGCAGTAATTTGAGATAACGATAATAAATTGGCAACCGCTTTGCTGTTGCCCGCGGAATTTTTTGTTCTGTCATGTTAGCTCACCTTAATCTATATAATTTTTTCTAAATCTATGATTAGTGTAGCACATCCCTATATCTTTGTGAAACAAAAAGCATTTATTTTTTCAAAAGTTCTTGTAATTCGTTTAATAGCAGCATGGCTTGAAACGGTGTTAAATTAGCCAAATCGGCTTTTTCAACCCTTTCCACGACTGCACTTTGATCATTATCGTCTGGTAATGAATCAAACAGTGCCATTTGTATCTTCATCTCTTGTTCATTGGTCAATTTCACAAAGTCGGTCTGTTCGGTCTGTTCCAGTTGATCTAAAATAACTGTGGCTCTTTCGATCAAACTCTGTGGCAAGCCGGCTAATTTAGCAACATTAATCCCATACGACTGGTCAGCAGGTCCGGGTAACACTTTGTGGGAAAAGATGAGTTCGCCAGCTTCTTCATGCGCGCCCACATGGACATTAAAAAGCTGTGCCAATTCTTGGTCCAAACTAGTTAATTCATGGTAGTGCGTCGAAAAGAGCGTCTTAGCGTGGACATTTTGATGCACATATTCAATAATTGCCTGTGCTAAGGCCATTCCATCAAATGTCGCCGTCCCCCGTCCCAATTCATCAAATAAAATTAAGGAATGCTCCGTTGCAGTTTGCAATGCCGTATTCGCTTCTGCCATTTCAACCATAAACGTAGAATTCCCGGAAATTAAATCATCTGCTGCCCCAATCCGTGTGAAAATTTGGTCAAAAATGGGTAAGTTAGCTTGTTCCGCCGGTACAAAGGAACCAATTTGCGCCATAATTACCGTTAATGCCAGCTGACGCATATATGTTGATTTACCGGACATATTTGGTCCGGTAATCAGCATAATCTCCTGCTGCTGGTCCATCATAATATCATTAGCCACATAACTTTGATGTCCTAAGACCTTCTCCACGACTGGATGTCGGCCATCCACAACTGCCAATTCTTGGTTTTGATTGAGCTTTGGCCGGGTAAATTGATTTTTTTGCGCAACATCGGCTAATGCTGTTAAAACGTCTAAAGTCGCCATTTGTTTTGCTAAGCGTTGCAAACGTTTAATATTCATCTTAATCTTTTCACGAACTTGAATAAATAACTGATATTCTAATTGACTAGACTCTCCAGTTGCTTCTAAAATCTTTTGCTCGTGTTCTTTTAACTCTGGCGTAATGAAACGCTCCGCATTAACTAAAGTTTGCTTACGGGTATAACGATGATCATCTAATTTATTGATATTAGCTTTGGTCACTTCGATATAATAACCAAAAACTTTATTGAATCCAATTTTTAAACTATTTATCCCAGTTTCAACTCGTTCACTGGCCTCTAAATCGGCCAACCACTGTTTACCATTATGCATGATATCTTGATATTCATCTAATTGCTGATTATAACCCGGCTTAATCATCCCCCGTCCGTTACCGACAACGGTGGCTCTTCAATAATAGCATCTGAGATGAGCTGTTCTAAGTCGGTCACGGGATCGATTTGACTGATCATTTCACCAAAGATAGCAGGATCCAAATCTGCTAGTAATTCTAAAATGATTGGAATTTGACGTAGCGAATTGCGAATTTGCAAAAGATCACGACCATTGGCACTGCCATAGGCAACTCGTCCCACTAATCGTTCTAAATCATACACACTTTTAAGTGTATTTTGAATGTCATTTTCAATCAAAAAGTTTTGCATAAATTGCTCTACTTTATCATAACGACTTATCAAATTTTGTTGCTCAATTAGAGGTTGCTCAATCCACTGCTTGAGTAACCGTCCACCCATAGCAGTTTTAGTTTCATCTAATAGCCACAATAGGGTACCGCTTTTTTGTTGCGTCCGTAAATTAACCGTCAACTCCAGATTGACGCGCGAATTACGATCCATTTTTAAATACTGCGCAACTTCGTATGCCCGTGCTGGTTGAAGATGGTCCAATGCACGTTTCTGAGTCGCATGTAAGTAAGCAATTAAAATTTGCGTAGCCATCAAACCTAGATCTGTTAAATCTTGCACTAAGTTTTGTTGCTCATCAGGCATTGCTTCAACAGCTTGTCTTGATACCAAGATTCCTAAGTTGGTCAATGATGCACTCAGATCAGCTGGTAACAAATGATCAATTACGATTTCTTTAGCCGCAAGTCTAGCTAATTCATTTAAAACCGCTGTTGTAGAAATTAAATTAGTCGCTGACATTTCACCTGTTGATAAATCAGTATACGCAAACCCATAATGATTGGCATCTTCAGCTACAATTCCCACTAAGTAATTATTATCCTTTGCACCATCACCATGAATATTCATTCGCGTTCCCGGTGTTATGAGCTGGACTACCTCTCGTTTTACCATACCTTCGGCTTGACTAGGGTCTTCCATCTGCTCCACAACCGCAACTTTGTAGCCCTTATCCACTAAAATATCAATATAGTTTTGTGCCGCATGGTGTGGCACGCCGGCCATCGGAACGGGGTGATCAGAATTTTTATTACGTTGTGTTAATGTTAATTCTAAAATTTGGGATCCTAAAATAGCGTCTTCGTTAAACAATTCATAAAAATCACCTAATCGATAAAATAAAAAGGCATCATGATATTCTGCTTTAATTTCATTATATTGTTGCATCATCGGTGTTTCTTTGTTTTTTGCCATTTTAGTCCCCTTTACCTTTATCTATTTTTCATGCTCATCAGCCATCAAATCTGCCAATCCTGCTAATGGGGTATTCGTAGCTGTCTCTTCACCTTTAGCTTGTTCAATTAGATAGTCATCTTCTGAGATAACTTCCCAACCATCACCAGTTGGCATAGCTTCCTGCTCTTCTCCATCAGCTAAAACTTGTAGCGGAATTTGCAAGAAAATATATTGCACTAAAACTTCACTAAAATTAATTACATCGTCTTCAATTAGAATAACAGATTCTTCAATTTCATACCGATCGGCATGCTCTGTATCCCGAATATAAACTTCATCAATCATGAAGTCCAACGGGAATTTTACGGGTCGCGCAGACCGGGTTGAAGGTGTCGTTAATTCCCCCGTAACATGCGCATGTAAAATAACATCATCTCGTTCCATTTGTGCCCAACCATTAACTTGAACCGGCTCAAGGTTCAAAATTACATCACCAAACAGTTCTTGACTCATGCCTAATAAATCTAATTCTTCATTAAATTCCATCGGAGCCTGTTTATATTTTAATAACTCGCTAAAATTCCATTTCATCATTTTCATTCCTCTCAGGACTGGGTTTAGGTAAACGATAGGGCTGACGATTTGTATCTTGTGGCATGTTATCACCCCGGTTGTTCAAGATATTATATAATCGACCTGCTCTTAAATCTAATTTTAAATATTCCTGTAAATTATTCTGATTAACCTTACTAATGACCGGTAGGTTAAAGTCTTTACGTTGGTGTTTAAGCCATAATTGCCCCTTACTATTGAAAGCTAGGACACGCAAATATGGTTTTTGCAACGCTATCTGCATTTCCGCTTCACTGACATTTAAAAGCGTATATAAAATACTTCTTTGCAAACGACTATATGTGTAACGTTTACTTTTAAAGCATTGCATAAAGGTATTCCAATCAACCTGATGACCTGATGGCGAATGCCCAATAATATCCAATAAACGATAAGCTAAACCATCATTTAACTGATAAATTTTTTCTAATTGCTCAACTGGCGTGGTCATAACTTTATAATAAAGTAATTGCCACATTGGCTGTTCATAATCTAAAAATGGCGGTTCTAGCAACAGACTTTGGGTGCCAATTGGTAAAGAATGAAGCACTTTTGTTTGCATGGATTTATTTTTAAGTGCATTCCTAATCCCTGAAGCACTCACGAAAGACTCTTGTGAAATTTGCGTAGAGTGATAAGCCTGGCCCTTACGTTGGATGGCCCTGATCATAACCTGGTCTTGTGCTCCTAGCTCCAGGACTGCTAAGGCATAACTTAAACCCAGTAAATCATTTGGATCTTGAATCGAGATACCTAATTCATCCAATAAAACTGCGTTAAAATTACTAGCAAAAGTTTGTTTATAATTGTGAAACTCAGCTGCCTGCTGGGTTGATTCTCTAACTTGTTCAGCCAACTTCATGAAATTCCATTCAGCGTGTTCGGCTCCAAAAATGATAGTGTCTACGCCTGCTGCCAATAATATTTCAACAGCACCTTTCGCAAAAAAAGGACCTGGTTGAATTGAAAAAGCCACCGGCAACTCAATTACCAAATCCACACCATTTTGAACCGCCATCTTTGCCCGTTTCCACTTATCATACATGGCTGGAATTCCACGTTGGACAAAATTACCACTCATGACAACAATTGCAATATCAGCCCCGCTCAACGCTTTTGCCTGCGCTAAATGGTATTCATGCCCTGCATGAAAAGGATTATATTCAGTAATCAATCCAACTGCTCGCATTATCTATCCCTTCTTATTAGCGCTAAAGAACCAACGTGGTGTTTTAGCGTCTGGTACATCTTGACGACCAAAATCACCGGTAACTTTAATATTTTCAAAACCGGCTTGTTCTAGTGTTTGGATATAGCTCTTTAACTCATAAGTTTTTTCTGTATGAATTTCTGTTAACTGTTTATAGCCATCAATTTGCTTATCATAGACGAAGAAAATCAATTCATGCTCAACAGTATGTGCTTCTCCCTCAACGCCATAAGAATTCCAAAGGAAGGCAGTTTCATCATCGTGGAAATTGTACATATAACCAGGATAATATTCATCCGTTTGATATGGTGAAATCACATCAAATAAAAATTGACCACCAGGTTTGAGATGCGCTGCAACTTGTTCAAAGGCCATTTTAGTTTCCACTAGGCTCCCCAAGTAATTAAATGAATCAGCAAACGAGGTGATCGTTTGAAATTGCTTAGAATAATCGGACCATTCTCGCATATCTCCTTGAACCAAGGGTAAATCAACTCCGGCGGCATTTGCATGCTCTTGAGCTAAAGTTAGCATCTCAGCTGATAGATCAAAAACGGTTACTTGATGTCCACTTTGAACTAACTGAATCGCCAAACGACCAGCACCGCCCGCCAATTCTAAAATCTCACCTTGCGGATTTTGAATGTTTTTCTGAGCATACTGAAACCAATCATCATAGGCAGCGTCATCAAATAATTCATCATACAATTTTGCAAAGGTTTGATAATTTGCCATTAAAATTCTTCCTCAATAATCCAATCAGAAATATCAATTTCTTGGCCTTGAGCACGCCAAAGTTGTTCTAATCCATAAAAATCACGAATTTCTTGTTTGAAAACATGGACCGTCAATTCGCCAAAATCAAGAACAATCCATTCTCCAGTATCACGACCTTCATGTTGGTGTACCTCAAAACCAGCTTCTTTCATCTGATCCATAATCTCTTGGGCAATCGCCAAAACTTGTCGATTAGTAGGCGCATCCATGATTAACATCATATCCGTAAAAATAGATGTTTCATGAATATCTAAAGCAACTAAGTCTTCAGCCCGCTTTTGATCTCCTGCTTTCACGGCGACTTCTAACATTTTCATCATTGTATTTTCATTCATCATTCGTTATCTTTCCATCCTTATTTGGTTGACCATCTATTATAGGTCAAAAGTGACAAAGGATATACCCTTTGCTTATTTTTAATTAAAAATTCTAATGTATGCTGTGCTTGCCAGCCAACACTTGCAGATAAATCATTAAAGGCCAATGTACGTACCTCTTCCACACCAGGAAAATTACGTGCGCTTTCGATATAGTCAGCCATATAAATGATTCTTGCTACCAGTGACATCTCTTCCGCACCGGTGGTATGTTGTCGTACCGCATCCAGTATTATTGGATCATAAATGTCTAACTCGGATTGAATCATTTCAGCACCCACAACTCCGTGCCAAATATTATTCCCCATGCTAATAGGCTCACTGGTAAATGATACGTTTGGATAGCTTGGATAAATTCATCATCCGTACGTTCCTTGGTATAATCATGAATCAGTGCGGCAACTGAAACCATCTCGGGATCGGCTTGCCATTTAGTTGCTAACTTTAGGGCCATTTTTTCAACCCTTACAACATGTTGATAACGGTAATCTGATAGGGCCGTTTTAACCACACCCATCAATTCTAAACGTGTTCCAGAATAATAATGCTTTTGATATTTTAAATCACTCATCTTGATACAAGCCTTTCTCAACAATATACGCTGCCACTAAATCTGGCAGTAAATAACGCACACTTTGTTGCTTTTGAATGCGTTCTCGAATTTTTGTCGAGCTAATATCAAGATTAGAGACATTTACAAATTGCACTGGATAATCCGTCTTCGGGGTTTCTTGTCCAGGGCGATTCACTCCGACAAATTGTACCATTTGGCTTAAAGCTCCAATTTTATACCATGTTTTTAGGTATGCCACTTCATCTCCACCAATGATAAAGTAATAATCATAATTAGGATGTAGCTCCGTTAAATAGCGCATCGTATCGTATGAATAGCTAACTCCTCCGCGATTAACTTCAGCCAATTCTAATG
Organism: Weissella coleopterorum; assembly: GCF_011304355.1. Taxonomy (NCBI): domain Bacteria; kingdom Bacillati; phylum Bacillota; class Bacilli; order Lactobacillales; family Lactobacillaceae; genus Weissella; species Weissella coleopterorum. Next base: position 1,310,696 of record NZ_CP049888.1, read on the forward strand.
CAAAATGACGATTACCATAAATTGCCGCTCGAACCATTTCCACCCGATCCAATGCATCAATCGCATCTTTGAAATCAACATGAGGTGGCTGTGCATTCGGCATAAAATAAACCTGTTCTAGATCTAAGTTTGATGCCACTTGCTCAGCAATAACAAGATGGCCCAAATGTGGAGGATTGAACGTCCCACCGATAATCCCAACTCGGTGGCGTTCTTGATCGATTTCGGTAGCTACCTGCGTTTCGGGTGCTAAAGTATGAACCGTTTTAATCATAATATCCTCCTACCTAATACAAACTAAATCTTTTGAACGTTAACTGAATAGCTACGGTTCTTAGGATCATGGGCTTGATCAAAGAGTACCAACGTATGCCCAATGGTTTGAACTACCTGAATTGAAGAATTGGCTTCAATAAAAGCTTTAACTTCATCCACTGTTACATCAGAATTATTCAAAATGTTCACCTTAAATAATTCACGTTTCTCCATAGCTGAGCCTAATTGTTCTAACCAATTTTCCGTCAAGCCTTGCTTCCCCACACTAAAGAGCGGATTCATTGCATGGGCTGATGCTCGTAAATAACGTTTTTGCTTACCGCGTAATTCAATCATTTTTATATCATAGCCTTTCGAGTTAACACTGAGACCCCTTTGGGCGCCCAAGCCGCAACAACAACTTGTCCAGGAACGGTGATCCATCCTAATCCATCAATCACAATATCCGTTTTCTCAGTTGTCTTAAATTCATATCGTTTTAATGGTGGTAAGTTCACTAAGTTTTCTTTTTCAGGTGGTGCTAATAATTCTCCTGCATGCTTTTCATAAAATAGATCAGCTTTGTCCAACTTAGTTCGGTGAATAGGTAAATTATTTTCAAAATACGCCGTAATTCCAGTTTTAGCGCCTTGAACATAATCAAAACGCGCCATCGCTCCCATAAAGAGAGTTTGTTCTGCATTTAATTGATATGTTCGTGGCTTTAATTCTTTTTGAGGTGATACATATTTCAAGTCTTTTGGTGATAAATAATGTGCCATTTGGTCTTTATGGATAATTCCTGGTGTATCAATGATGTTTGATTGATCATCTAAAGCAATCTCAATACGATCCAAAGTTGTCCCTGGGAACCGCGAAGTTGTAATGACATCCTTTTTATCACCAGTCACATCTTTAATGATTTGATTAATTAAAGTTGATTTACCAACATTCGTCACCCCAACGACATAAACGGATCGTCTCGCACGATGCTTCTCAATCAGATCTAACAAGGCTGGAACATCATCCCCATTCTTACCTGACGTCAACGCAATATCAATCGGACGTAACCCCGCACGATTGGCCTGTTGCCGCATCCACTCTTTAATTTTTGCGCGTCGCAAGGCGTGTGGCAAGATATCAACTTTATTCCCAACTAATAAGACCGGATTACTTCCAACGAAACGGTGTAATCCAGGAATCAATGAACCACTAAAGTCAAATACATCCATAACATATACAACTAATGCATCCGTAGTTGAAATTTGATCTAATAATCGGCGAAAATCATCATCTGTTAGATCAACCGGTTGAATTTCATTATAATGCCGTAACCGGAAGCATCGCTGACATAAGACTTCATCATTTTCAAACCCTTTTTTAAGCGCTGAAAGCGGTGTATAGCCTAGTTCACTAGGTTGATCAGTTTGAATTTCAGCCCCACAACCAATACAACGAAGCCCTTCATTTAAATAATTTTTTACATCTGTTTCACTTATCAAGATTTTTCCTCCATTGTAGATCCGGATTTTGTTTCAACATATTCTTTTTAACACCTTTTTCAAAAAAACGATTGATTTTTGTATTCCATTGATCTGTTTCAATCAAGGGTTGAACTAATATACTCCGGACTCCAAAATTATTTGCCGCCCAAATATCTGTTAAAAGTTGATCACCAACCATCACCACTTCATTATCATTCAAATTAAGTTTTTGCATGGCCACTTTCAAGCCCTTTGTAAGTGGCTTCAATGACCGTCCTACAAAAGGTAGTGCTAAAGGCTTAGCAACCCGCTCAATGCGGTCAGAAGAATTATTTGATACTATCATGACTGGAATTCCGGCCTTTTCCATCGATTGAAGCCATTGATGCAGTTGCTCGGTACCATCAGGATTATTCCACGCAATTAAAGTATTATCTAAATCAGTTAAAATTGCTTTAATTCCATGTTCTTGCAATTCAACTGGTGTTAAATAATAAATTGCTTCAACCATCCATGTAGGAGTAAATGAACCAGTCATTGAGAATTCCCTCATTTTCTTTTTTAGTCTGTTATTTTTTAATTATACGCTAGTTTCTAACGGCAATAAAGCAATAAAATGTTTAAATTCAATTTAAGACTTCTCAATTTAACGCTATAAGTTTCCCATCAATGGTAAACTTATTTTATTAAATCTAATTCAACTTAAGTAGGGTATTTAATTATGTCAAAAAAAGCTAAACTAGCGCTTAAACGAATCTTCCTGTCTGTCGTAATGTTTGTCATTACCTTTTTCCTAGCCTTTGCCATTACACGTGGGACACATAAACTATTTCACCGCGACCCAACTACTGCAAATGCGACATCAAGTAAAATTACACACCAAGTCACTAGTAGCTCCTCAAGTAAAAAAGCTACGAGCCAAAAAGCCTCAACATCTAAACACACGACAACTTATACGGTCGAAGCTGGTGATACGTTAGCTTCCATTACTGCTAAATTCAACACCACTTCAAAAGAACTCAAAAAATTAAATTCAAAAGTGGATTGGGAAGCTTTAAAGATGGGCCAGGTCATTAAAGTTCCACAAAGCAATAATACCAGTTCCGAAGCTAGCGTTACTTCTACTGAAGAAGCTACCTCTGATAGCGAATCAGCTACCGATAAACAAACATACGTGGTCGCCAAAGGCGATACCTGGTATCGGGTTGCTTTGAACAATAACTTAACCGTCAGTGCACTCAAGGCCCTTAATCCTAATGTTTCAAGTTTGAAAACAGGAGCCTCGATTCGAATCAAATAATTGATTAGTTTAAATAACCCGCTATTTAATTTAGCCTCCGCCAATGATATTCGTTAATTAAAAGGAGTTTTAATTAGCCCCTCACAAATCATGTTTAAGATTATCAGTATTTGATCAAAGGCTGCCCATACTAGCCACTGTTCTTAAAAATATAGACTTACAAAATTTGTCTAATTTTGTCTAATAAAATAAATAAAAAACTCTATTCAAACTAATTGAATAGAGTTTTTTATTTTAAACACGTTTTAAATAATTACTTTTCAGAAATAGCAGCGATTCCTGGCAAAGTCTTTCCTTCAAGATATTCCAATGAAGCACCACCACCCGTTGAGATGTGGCTTAATTGATCTGCAACTCCAAGTTGTTGTACAGCAGCCGTTGAATCACCACCACCAACGATCGTTGTAGCTCCATTCTCTGTGACCTTCACCAATTCTTCACCAATGGCAAGGGTTCCCTTAGCGAAGTTCGGCATTTCAAAGACACCCATTGGACCGTTCCAAACAACAGTCTTAGCGTCTGCTAACACTGACTTGAACAATTCAATCGACTTAGGTCCAATATCAAGTCCCATGTAGCCATCCTTAATTCCTTCTTCAGCGGCAACATAAGTATCAGCATCATTGTTAAATGCATCTGCAGCAAGTGCATCTACAGGCAAAACCAACTTATCACCAGCTTCGGCAATTAGTTGCTTAGCCAATTCAACTTTATCCTCTTCAAACAAAGAATTTCCAATTGCCTTACCATTAGCAGCATCAAATGTATAAGCCATTCCACCACCAACAATCACTTTATCAGCCTTCTTCAATAGATTTTGGATGATCGTAATTTTATCGGAAACCTTGGCCCCACCAATAATAGCAACGAATGGGCGTTCAGGTTCTTCAACTGCCCCACCTAAGAACTTGATTTCCTTTTCCATCAAAAAGCCGGCCGCGGTTTGTTCAATATTTGCTGCAATTCCAGCATTTGATGCGTGTGCACGATGAGCAGTTCCGAAAGCATCATTGACGAAAACATCACCTAATGAAGCCCAATACTTTCCTAATTCAGGATCGTTCTTTGATTCACGCTTAACTTCAACTCCATCAACCACATCTTCAAATCGTGTATTTTCAAATACCAAAACTTGACCATCTTCAAGATTGTTGATTGCTTCTTCAAGCTCAACGCCTTCGGTTGCAGGTACGAAAGTTACCGGTTGTCCTAACAGATCAGCCAATTTTTGTGCAACTGGCTTCATTGACAATCCCTTTTTATCATCTTCACTCTTGATTCGGGCCAAGTGTGAGAATAAGATTGCACGACCACCTTGTTCCAAGACATATTTAATCGTTGGCAATGCTGCCACAATTCGATTGTCATTTGAAACCATCACTTCGCCATTTTCTTCTTTTAATGGCACATTGAAGTCAACACGCATTAATACTTTTTTACCCTTTAACTCTAAATCTTCGACCGTTAATTTAGCCATTTTTTTAAATCCTCATTTTCTATAATTTTTAATATTACTAACTTATTATACCGTAATTTCACGACTAAAACGCAATATTTTCAATAAAAAAACAGACGTTTAGATTCCTCCAACCGCCTGTTTACTTGCTTAAATTAGCCTAATTTTACAATTCTGCCAAGTGCAATAAAGTACGAACCATGTTTGAAGTAAATCCGTATTCATTATCATACCAAGCAGCAGTTTGAACCAATTGCTTGTCGCCAACAGTGATGATCTTAGTCAAAGTTGGATCAAAGACGGCACCGTGAGTGTCACCAATGATATCTGAAGAAACAATTTCGTCACCATTATAACCAAATGAAGGAGTCTCATACTTCTTAACAGCAGCATTGATTTCTTCAGCAGTAACAGTCTTTGACAAAACAGTTGTTAATTCAGTGATAGATCCATCCACAACACCAACACGTTGTGCATGTCCATCCAACTTACCCTTCAATTCAGGGACAACAAGTCCGATGGCCTTAGCTGCACCAGTTGAGTGAGGAATAGTGTTAACTGAAGCAGTACGGTTTGAGCGAGCCTTCTTACCCTTAGGTCCATCCAAAATCATTTGAGTAGAAGTAAAGGCGTGAACAGTTGTCATCAAACCAAGTTCAATTCCAAATTCATTATTCAAAGCATTTGCTAATGGTGCCAATGATTGTGTAGTACATGATCCAGCAGAAACAATTTTGTCATCTGCAGTCAATACATCTTGGTTAACACCATAAACAACAGTAGGAACATCACCGGCTGGAGCAGAAACAAGCACCTTCTTAGCACCTGCATCCAAGTGAGCTTGTGACTTTTCTGCTGATGTATAGAATCCAGTTGATTCCAAAACGATTTCAACACCGTCGTTTGCAACCCACTTCAAGTCTGCAGCATTACGTTCTGCATAAACTGTGATGTGACGTCCATTAACAACGATACCAGTTTCGTCTGCTGAAACTTCAGCATCCAAAGTTCCGTGAGTTGAGTCATACTTCAATAAGTAAGCCAACATTGCAGGGTTAGTCAAGTCGTTAATTGCAACAACTTCAATATCATCTGCAGTACCTTGTAATTCCATGATACGGCGGAATGCCAAACGCCCGATACGGCCGAAACCGTTGATACCAATCTTAACAGTCATGTGTAAGAAGCCTCCAAGTATATTTTTGTTAACGTTTTTTACATCTATTATTTTACGCTATTTAACTCCATTGCGCAAATAAAAAAAGGCATTATTTCCCTAGTTTGTGAAGTTTTTATATTGCATGATCGACTGTAAGCGTTTCCAATGGCTGTTTTTACATGTTCGTTATAATTAATTTCAACGAGTTTTTATCATTTTTTTTGATTTTTCAGCAAATTTTATTATCTAATTTTAATCGTGGATTGTGAAAGTTTCACATTTCATTCAGCTCCGCGTAGTTCAACACTTTCACATTCAAAAAAAGCTTCTAATAAATTTAGCTATTAATCCCATTTATGTTTTAATACTCTGCTTTCTTGGAAGTTAATATTACCCTCCGCCAAGTTCATTAATTATATATTTAACCCAAATTATTTAAGCCTTTTCCCGACTGTGTAGCCATGATTATCTTGTACTTATTACTAGTTTTATGCTATAATTATCAAGTTGTTAAGGCGCGCCTAGTGTAATGGATATCACGTGAGATTCCGGTTCTTGAGATGAGGGTTCGATTCCCCCGGTGCGCATATTGAAATCGCAATGTATTGGTACAGTGCGAATTAGCATGTTATTTATAAATCAAGTACCCATACGAGTACCCAATTAAAATATTCCGGTTTGGATTGATTTACATCATAATAAACTAAAAAAGCCTACCAGCTAGAAATTAATCTAGTCAGTAGGCTTTTAATTTGTCGAACTATATTTAGCTTGTTCAATCAAAATAGTTTCATTTAATGCCACCAAACGGCGTCAACTTCACACGCTTTATTCGAGACGTTGAATGCTTATATTTTTGTATGCAAAGTGTTTTATTTATGGGACAACTGTCTTAATTTTAGTATTCTTTAAACCAAACTAATTAATACTTAGTTCTCTTATTATTAATTTCAGCCTTATGCTTCATCAATAGGTTTCCCAAATTAATTTAAAAAGGCTAATCAGTTATTAAATCCGAACCGATTAGTCTTTTGATTGATTCAATTCTGGATGCGCCACTCACGCATCATTTTATAAGGCATAAGTTTAACTAACTGATCTGACCTTTGGCGGAACATCTCATTTAAACACTTTTTAGTTAATCATTCCCTGGCGCTCATAATAAGCAACCGTCTCTTCCGCAAATTCAAGATCATATCCTAGTTCATCCATGATCATCCATGGTTCAAAAGATTGATCGGGATATTTTTTAACTAGATTTAAAATGGTTTGTTCATCAGTCATATATTCAATAATAGCGGCACGCGCCTCAACTTCATCATTGCTCGCCCGTAATTCATCGTAATCTAAATGATTTCCTAAATCAGAAATCGCATGGAAGTACTCTTCAACTAAAGTTTTTGCCTTATCAAAAATGCTTAAATTTTTATCCACAAAAATAAATGCATTTCGACCCTTTAGAAAAGCTACTCCTTCCAATTGGGTTTCTTGATATAACGGGACTGTATCTGAAATGATTGGCACAAGTTTGTGCTGCTTTAAGTCTTCCTCTACCCGTATTAACAGTTCATCATATTCATTGCTATTCATTTATGGTCCTCATAATCTGCCACTAAACCTTCTACATAAGATTTAGCACGATCAATTATTCTCTGGCGATCGCCATCTGGTAGGCGTGATAAATCAATTCCCCAATGCGCTGCAATAAGCGTAGGTTCTTCATTATCATGTAATTTATTCTGTTGGTCTTCAACTAATTCAGATTTCCCAACTCCAAAGAAATTAGCCATTAATTCAAGTTTATCAATTCGAGGATATGTCTTACCATTGGACCAATCCGAAACAGTTGCCGTTGAAACTCCAATCGTTTCGGCAAATTTAACCGCCGTAATACGGTTTTCTTTTAACAAACGTTTGATGTTACGCCCCATGATAATTCGACCTTCTGAACTTGCCATATTGAACTCCTGTTTAAATTTATTTTACATTATTATAAACTGAAACTTAATTAATTTCAAGGTTAAACCTAATTAACCATTGAAATAAAGTTTAACCTAATATATAATATGATTATTCATTAAAATTTAAATTATTTGCTATTATTCAGGAGGTTTATCATGTACTCAAATCTTTTTATATCATTAATTACGATCTTTTTCTTCTCTTTGGTTTTGGTGGGCTTATATACTGTGACCAATTTTACAATTCAATCTACTGAAAAATATTGGCGCGGCATCTATCGAATGACCCGTTACCTTTATAAGCGTTTAACTGGAGAACCTAAATCAGACGCGATGTATTATGCGATTCATCATTAAAAAATAAAGAGAACTAATTTATTCATCTTTCCCAGATTGAACAATTAGTTCTCTTTTTGTTTCTAATTAACTCTACCAACTCCATTTTGGTAATTAATTGTGATTCCTGGCTGCACATTGGGAATTAAAACATTCACTTGAAGGGTACCATCTGATGATTTAGCCTCAATATGGTTAACCGAAGGGACTAGATTGTTCCCCGTATAAAGCGGGGTAACCCGATATCGAACTTTTTTATTGGAGTCCAATGCCTTGCGAACCAATCCTTCGTAATAGTTTTGTCCCGTATTCTGATCATTACCATTCGAAGATTGATTAGCCCAAGCAGTTTGGGTAGTGATATTTTGCGGATTTGCTTCACTTGCATCAAAACCTTTAATGTTACCGGCCAATGCATAACCAACAGAATGACCTCGATTGTAGAGCACTTGGCTTTTCCCATTAATTCGTAGTTGTTGCCAACCAACAGGATTAATTGTCCGATTATTCCCCGTTTCTTGACGATTGCGATATTGGCGGCTTGCCTTTGACAACCAAGCATTCGCTGCTCCCGGTCGCCCCTGTTGATCTTGACGCGCTAATTGGACATAAGGTGCTGCTGAAACATTCGTATTAAAATTAGTCTTATTTTGATCAACTACAAAAGCCCCGGTGCCGTTATATTTAATCGATTTCGCTTTCACTTGCTTCTTAACATCTTCTGTCAAAACTGAAGTTGCTAAGCTTTCTGTTGGCTTTTCGTCATTAACTGAACCAGTTTTAATATTCTGATCAACTTTAACCGACGCCGTTGCATAATTAGCATTACTTGACGGATCTTTTTGATGTTGAGTTTCTAAATATCCTCCTGTCGCAACCACTACTGCTGCAACTAGTCCATACCATTTTTTATAATTAACCTTTTTCCTACGATTCATTAATTCAAACTCCTTCTCCGTGATATTGACATTTTACCTCATGATCGTTCACCAATCCAGCAGCTTGCATCAAAGAGTAAGTTGTCACTGGGCCCATAAACTTAAACCCAGCTTGCTTTAATTTTTTAGACAGGTCGATTGCTAATGATGTTGTCGAATCAATTACTTGATCTGTCTGAACCTGATGGTCAATCGTTTTAAAATTAACACTTTCCCATAACAACTGATTTAATGTCACATTCTGCTTCCAGAGTTTCACCACCGCTTGAGCATTCTGAATCGTTGCAGCTAATTTTAATCGATGCCGAATAATTTGTTTATTTTGTAATAATTTTTCTAGATCAATTTCCGTCATTTCTGCAACTTTTCCGATTTCATAATTAAAAAATGCCGCTTTAAAGGCAGCTCTCTTATCTAAAACTGTTTGCCAACTTAATCCAGCTTGGTACGTTTCTAAAGATAATAGTTCAAATAATTTCTGCTCGCTATGTTCAGGAATTCCCCATTCATGATCATGATACTCTTGTAAATTTTGTGGACCATTCACAGCCCAGCGACAACGTTCTATCATCTACTACCTCCTACTCCCAACAAAAAATGGATTGGAAATATCTTCCAATCCATCCCGAAATTCAGTCACCATTGTTTTTGCAAACCATGATTGCTCAATTTTTATTACTTATAGTTGATGATTGCATCTTTTGCATCTTTATCGATGTTGTAGAAGCTGTTGATTCCCTTGTAGTCAGCTACTGTAGGTGTCAACAAATCTTCAATCCGCATCAATTGGTTATACTTGGCAATTCGATCAGTTCGTGACATTGAACCAGTCTTAATTTGTCCAGCATTAGTTGCGACAACCAAGTCTGCAATTGTTGTGTCTTCAGTTTCACCTGAACGGTGAGAAACAATCGCTGTGTATCCAGCTTCCTTAGCCATTTCAATGGCTTCCATTGTTTCAGTTAATGTACCAATTTGGTTAACCTTGATCAAAATCGCATTGGCAGCGCCCATGTCGATTCCCTTCTTCAAGTATTCCGTATTAGTAACAAAGAAGTCATCACCAACTAATTGAACCTTGTCTCCAAGCTTATCAGTTAACTTAACCCAGGCATCCCATTCGTTTTCATCCAAAGGATCTTCGATTGAAACGATTGGGTACTTTTCAACTAAGTCTGACAAGTATTCAATAAATTCGTCAGTCGTGTATTCCTTCTTATCAGGTTCTCCATCCAATACGTAAAGGTTACGTTCTGCATCAAAGAATTCTGAAGAAGCAACGTCAAAGGCAATTGCAATGTCCTTACCAGCAGTGTAACCAGCATTTTCGATCGCTTTCAACAAGTATTCAAATGGTTCTGCATTTGACTTAAAGTCAGGCGCAAATCCACCTTCATCCCCAACAGCAGTTGAGTGTCCTGATGCCTTCAACAATGCTTGCAAAGCATGGAAAGTTTCTGATCCCATACGAATCGCTTCAGCCATTGTCTTAGCACCAACAGGCATAATCATGAATTCTTGGAAATCAACAGAGTTAGCAGCGTGTGCTCCTCCATTAATAACGTTCATCATTGGTGTTGGCAAAGTGTGGGCATTGAAACCACCAAGGTAGTTGTACAATGGAGTTCCCAATTCATCAGCAGCGGCACGAGCAGCAGCAATTGATACACCAAGAATAGCGTTGGCACCTAACTTAGCCTTAGTTGGAGTTCCATCTAAAGCAATCATAGTCTTATCCAACAAAACTTGATCAGTAACATCCATACCAATCAACTTATTCTTAATTGTTGTGTTGACATTTTCAACAGCCTTCAAAGTTCCCTTACCAAGGAAACGCCCCTTGTCACCGTCACGAAGTTCAACAGCTTCGTGTTCTCCAGTTGAAGCTCCTGAAGGAACGATTCCGCGACCGAAACCACCCTCTTCAGTATAAACTTCGACTTCAACAGTAGGATTCCCACGTGAATCCAAGACCTCACGTGCATAAATATCAGTAATTGCAGACATTGTATTCTCCTTACAAATTATATAATTAGTAACTGGGGTTGTAATACCCATCACAAAGAAAATTATAACATATTTTTTAATTAAAACTCATCAAGTCGTCTAATTTTTGTGAGAAGTGCTCGATTTGCTACTTGACACAGCTCAATAAAATTATCAGGATTCAAGGCTGAATCCCCAACCAATACACCATCGATGTCGTCTTGAATCATTAATTCATAGGCATTTTCTGGTTTAACTGATCCACCATACATAATACGAACGGCATTAGCTACATCCCAATCATACATGTCAGCCAATGTCAGGCGAATTCGACGCAAGCTAAATTGAGCTAAAGCTGGTGTCATCGCCTGTCCACTGCCAATTGCAGCAGTTGGTTCGTATGCTATAATTACGGATTTAACTACTTCAGCAGGAATTCCTTCTAAAGATTCAATGACTTCATTGACCACCCAATGCGAACGATCATTATCATCTCTAGGCTTAATAGCTTCATCAATAGCAATAATTGGAATCAAATTGTGTTGCAAAGCCGCCTGGGCCTTCAAGTTCACCTTTTCATCCGTTTCACGGAAATAATTACGGCGTTCTGAATGACCAATAATAACGTAACTAATACCCAGATCTTCCAGTGCAGCGGGTGAAGTTTCACCTGTAAAAGCACCTCGATCTTGCCAATACATATTTTCAGCACCGATTGAGATGGCCGTGTTCTTCGCTGCTTCAACCATCGCAGGTAATAAAACATCTTGCCCTGCTAAAACGGGAATTACATCTGGATAACGTTTTAACGGATTTTCAATTTTTTGAATATACGCGGCCGATTCGCTTGGCAACTTATTCATCTTCCAATTCGCGATGACCAATGGTCGTCGATTCATCATTTCCATCATGCTGCTCCCTTCACCAATCGCATATCAACATTATACCAAAAATATCAATAGAACAACATAAATTACTTTATTAAGCCATTCACAAGGTTATTTTCAACATATACCAATTTTGATTTTATAAAAATAAATCGTATAGCCACATCTCATGATCTGACTATACGATTTTACATTATTTTAGTTTTAACGTTGCTTCCACAAGTGCCTTTACTTCATCGTTACTATCCATGTTCAATGCTTTATCGGCCAAAATTGCCATTTCCTTTGAATCCAGTGACTTCAAAAGTGCTCGCGTCTGAAGGACTGAAGTCGATGACATTGAAAATTCATCTAAGCCCATCCCCAACAATAATGGTGCTGCAATTTGGTCTCCCGCCATTTCACCACACATTGCAACAAACTTATCATACTTATGAGCCGCATCAATCACATTCTTAATTAAACGCAAAATAGATGGGTTGTAGGGTTGATACAAATATGAAACATGTTCATTCCCGCGATCCGCAGCCATAGTATAAGCGATTAAATCATTAGTCCCGATTGAGAAGAAATCAACTTCTTGTGCAAAACGATCGGCTAACATGGCGGCAGCTGGAATTTCGATCATAATTCCTAGCTTAATATCATCCGCTACCGCGACTCCAGCTTGAATCATCTTTTGCTTTTCATCATTGAAAATATCGCGCGCTGCTCGGAATTCACCAAGGGTCGCAATCATAGGGAACATAATCCAAAGCTCGCCATAAACAGAAGCCCGTAACAATGCTCGCAACTGCGTCCGGAAAATATCTGTGCGATCTAATGAAATTCGGATTGCTCGATAACCCATAAACGGATTTTCTTCCTTAGGGAGGGGAAGATAAGGAAGATACTTATCTCCACCAATATCCATGGTCCGAACTGTCACCGGCTTATCGCCCATTCCTTCCAAAATCGTCTTATAAGCTTCAAACTGATCATCTTCGGTTGGTAGTTCAGCTGAATCCATGTACAAGAATTCTGTCCGATAGAGTCCCACACCTTCAGATCCACTTTCTAACACACCCGCTAAATCTTTTGGTGTTCCAATGTTTGAACCAACAACTAACTTTTTACCATCCGCAGAAACTGATGCTTCATTTTTCAACTTAGCCCATTCGGTTTTCTTTGCATTATAATCCGCCGCCGTCTTTTGTGCTTGTTGGATTTCATCCTGATCAGGATCTACCATTGCCGTTCCATCTAATCCGTTTAAGATCAACATATCTCCATCGTTAATCTTTTTAGTTGCAGATGCTGAACCGACAACCGCTGGAATTTCCAATGTTCGTGCCATAATGGCCGCATGCGCAGTCCGCCCGCCCAAATCAGTGATAAAACCTTTAACAAATTTCCGATCCAACTGTGCCGTATCAGATGGCGTCATATCCTTTGCAATGATTACAACTTCTTCTTGAATCAATGCTGGGTTAGGTAATTGTTTTCCCAACAAATGCGCCAAAACACGCTTAGTCACATCCCGAATATCAGCAGCTCGTTCCGCCATATATGGATTGTCATCGGCCATTCCTTCAAACATGTCAATATACATGTCAGTCACACTCTTCAGTGCACTTTCTGCATTCACATGCTCGCTATCAATCATATTATTGATCCCACTGATTAACTCTGGATCTTCCAACACCATAATATGCGCCGTAAAAACTTCAGCTTCTTCGGCCCCCATATTTTGTTTAGCTTTATCTCTGATTTGTTCCAGATCTGTCTTTGATACAGAAAAAGCCGCTTCTAAGCGGCCCTTTTCTGCTTGCACGTCATCAATTGTAACTTGCTCAAAAGACAAATCAGGTTCCACTAACTTATAGGCTTTTGCAATCGCCACTCCATTTGATGCGGCGATCCCCTTGATCACTTGTGCCATAATTCGGCTCCCCCTCATTGTGCAACATTTTAATTTTCCAATAATGCTTAAGCTAATCCTTCATCTGACATTGTTTGTCCGATGGCTTCAATTGCTTCCGCAGCATCATCACCTTCAGCAGAAATATTAACATCAGCATGTTGTCCAACTCCCAAAGACATAACACCCATGATTGACTTCAAGTTAACATCTTTACCGTCGTATGACAAAGTAATGTTTGATGAGAACTTTGATGCTGTTTGAACCAACAAAGTGGCTGGACGAGCATGAATACCTGTTTCGGCTATAATGTGAAATTCGCGTGATTCCATGATAAATGTACTCCCTTATTTTTGTATTCATTGTTTAAGGTAACCAGGATCTAATCCTTCTTACCTTTCTTATTATAACGATCTTTTGTATTTTTTGCAAACGGTTACAGACCGCATATTAACAACACCTTTCAAAAAATGATAAATCAGCATTTAAAAGTCTTAATCGCCTTGTTAATTAGAACAACTTTGATGAATAATTATTTGGTTAGCTCCTCTGAAATTTCAGCTCGACGATAAGTGATCAAACCATTTCGACCTGCAATTCCGCGAATAGCGTTTTGATATGGATAACTTCGCCAAATTTCATAAAAGACTTGAAATTGGTCGGATTCCAATTCAAATTCATCAATTTCACCCATTCGTAATTGTTCCAATAATTTATTATAATCCATCTATGAATTCCTCGATATGTTTTTTTAATAAATCAATAGATTCATTGTGGCTAATCATTTAAGCTTTCAACATAAGAGTAAGCATTTTGACCAGCAATTGCTGCATCACCAACTGCCGTAGCAATTTGCCGTAATTCTTTGGCCCGGACATCACCTAACGCAAAAATCCCTGCTTGCTTGGTTTCCATTCGCTCGTTAGTTACAACCCAATTGGCGTCATCAGTAATATCTAAATTAGCAAAAGGTTCTGTTACTGGCAACAATCCCACATAAATAAAGACTCCTGCGGCATCAAAGATAGAACGTTCTTGACTTTGATTATTGATTAATTTTACCCCTGTGACCTTTTGATCATCACCGGCCACAGCTTCTACTTCTGTGTTCCACATAAAATCAATTTTTTTATTAGCAAAGGCACGATCTTGTAATATTTTTTGGGCGCGTAACTCGCCTCGCCGATGAATCACAGTTACATGATCAACAATCCCAGCCAAATAATTAGCTTCTTCAATGGCAGAATCACCACCACCAACTACAACCACATTTTTTTCTTTAAAAAATGCTCCATCACAGACCGCACAATATGATATTCCACGCCCTGAATAGGTATCTTCACCAGGTACTCCTAATTTTTTATACTGTGAGCCAGTTGCAATAATCACGGAATCAGTTGTGTATTCATCCATGTCGGTCATAATTTTAAAAGTTTTATCGGCTTGAGTTACAATCTGCTCAACGTTGCCGAATGTGTATTCAACGCCTAATTTTTCAGTAGCCGCATACATTTTTTCAGATAATTCTGGTCCTTGAATCGAGACATAACCTGGATAATTTTCAATTTCAGCGGTGTTATTCATTTGACCACCGTAAATTCCTCGGTCTAACATTAACGTCTTTAAATTAGCACGAGCGGTATATATCGCCGCGGTCATTCCACCAGGTCCAGCACCAATAACTGTCACCGCAAAATGTTCACTCATTTCATTACCTCCTTTAAACTTTTTATCTAAAATTTAACGCAGTTTTATCTAAAAATTATACCGCATTTAACTCATAATTTCATTCACCGATTATCAATGACAGAAATCATCAAATGGCGGCCAAACACCATCATCATAACATTACATCAGAAACAAATAAAAAAAGGTGCGAATAAATTATCCCTCACCTTTTCTAATTTGTTTAACTTAGTCCAAAGTTTTAGCCAAGTCCTTAATATATTGCTTAAGGGCGGCACCAGTTTGTGGATGTTCTAACCCAAATTCAATATTAGTAGTTAAGAAACCAATCTTTGAGCCAATATCGTAACGATGCCCCTTAAATTCGTGCGCATAAACGTGCTGACGTTGGTTCAAGGTATCAATCGCATCGGTCAATTGAATTTCATTCCCTTTACCAGGCTTGGTATTCTCTAATTCTTCAAAAATCTCAGGAGTTAATAAATAACGTCCAATAATCGCTAAATCAGAAGGAGCATCTTCTGGCTTTGGCTTCTCCACGAAAGTTGAAACCTTATGTAACCCAGGAGTTACCTCAGTATCAGGGGCAATAACTCCATATTCAGAAACTTGATCATGCGGTACTTTCATCACAGCAAGTGTTGAATCTCCGGTTTGTTCGTAACGTTCGATTAATTGCTTAGTTAATGGCTTTTCATCAGTCATTAGGTCATCCCCAAGCATCACAACGAATGGTTCATCACCAATAAAGGCCTTTGCCGTTAACACAGCATCTCCCAACCCTCGGGGATGCGATTGTCGAATAAAGTAAAGGTTAATATCAGTTGTTTCTTGAACCAACTTCAAGAGCTCATCCTTACCCTTTTCCTTCAGATTATTTTCTAATTCAGGATTTGAATCAAAATGATCTTCAATTGAACGTTTTGACTTTCCATCAACAATCACAATATCTTCAATTCCTGATGCCAAAGCTTCTTCAATGATAAATTGAATCGTAGGCTTATCGACAATTGGTAACATTTCTTTCGCTAGTGCCTTTGTAGCAGGCAAAAAACGTGTTCCTAATCCGGCGGCAGGTATCACTGCTTTACGTACTGGTTTCATTATAATTTACTTCCCTTCATGATGTAATGGACGATCCATTAATTCTCTAATTGCAATTTTGGGGTCTCGACCTTCATAAATCACTTGATAGACCGCATTTGAAATTGGCATTTCAACTTGTTTAGCCTGTGCTAAATCATGCACCACTTTCGTAGTGGAAATGCCTTCAATAACCATCCCCATATGTTCGATAACTTCTTCTTTACTTAATCCTGCACCTAACTGCATTCCAGCTCGGAAATTACGAGAATGCGTCGATGTTGCCGTCGCAAATAAATCGCCCACTCCAGCTAGCCCCATGAAAGTCATTGGATTAGCACCATAAGCTTTTCCTAATTGTGCCATTTCATTTAGGCCACGGGTAAACAGTGCAGCTTTTGCATTTGCATCATATTCCAAACTTTGTAACGCACCTGCTGCAATGGCAATGACATTTTTCAACGCCCCACCTAATTCAGCACCTACAATATCATCGTTGGTATAAACTCGAAATGTGGAATTACTCATCACGCGTTGAATACGTTCCGCAACAACTAAATCTTCGCTCACTGCGGTGACAGTGGTGGGATCATGTTTGATAACGCCCTCCGCATGCGATGGCCCAGCAATGACCGCAATCCCAGCTAAAGAGCTAGCATCGATCTCTTCAGCGATCATTTGACTGGCAAACTTATATGTTGAGGGTTCTAGCCCTTTCGTCGCTGCTACCACAATCGATTTTTGTTGAAGTTGAGTTAGCGCCTGATTTAGTAAATTCGCCACTTCACGCGTTGCTTTAGTTGGAACCACGCTCAAAATGATTTCAGCTCCCTCAATTGCGGTTACTAAATCGGTCGTTGCTTGAATACTGGCTTGTAGAACTCGATCACCCAAATACTCTTTATTGGTATGTTGTGTATTAATCTCGTCAACCGTGGCCACTCGATGACCCCAAATTTTGACTGCATGTCCATTTTCTGCCGCAACATTAGCTAAGGCAGTTCCCCATGAACCAGCCCCTAATACGGCCACTTTTGTTTGATCCATGTCATTTCTCCCCAATGGTTATAATTAAATCACTATTATAGATTATCATATTTTGATGTGATTTAAAATCACTATTTAAGCGTTTTCAAAGTTGTTTTTACTAATCTTGCGAGTTTGCTTCAATTAATTTATTCAAATTTTGATTAAATGTTTCCGTCGCATCAAAGCCCATTTTCTTAGCTCGGAAGTTTTTAGCTGCTGTTTCAATCAAGACAGCCAAATTCCGACCGGTTTGAACGGGGAGAACCATCCGAGGCAAACTCACCCCCTGAATTGTAATATGATCTTCGCCATTGCCCAAACGATCAAACTTGGTATCTTTATCCCACTTAGCTAAGTGGAGATTAAACGAGATATTGGAATGATCTCTGACCGCTCCCGCACCAAACAAATTCAACACATCAATAATTCCTACGCCACGTAATTCCATTAAGTTCTTCAAAATTGCTGGTGCTTCACCGACCAGATGTTTTTCGTCTCGTTGGTAAATATCAACTCGGTCATCTGCAATCAGTCGATGCCCTCGCTGCACTAATTCTAACGCAGTTTCGGATTTTCCAACTCCTGAATCACCTGTGATTAAAATTCCCAGACCATAGATATCTACTAAGACTCCATGCATCGATTGCCGTTCTGCTAATTCTCCTGAAAGATAGTACGTCATATTGGCTAAAATTTGAGAAGACGTTAGTTCCGTTGCCAATACTGGAATTTTAGAATCATTTGCCACTTTTAAAAATTCAACCGGCAATTTTCGTCCTGTTGAAATAACAAACACTGGCGTTTCTATTCCCATCATTTTACGGGCAATCATTAACAATTCATCATGATTCATCCGCTCCGCAAAGGAAGTTTCGGTTATCCCCATCAGTTGAACCCGTTCAGGGCATAATAATCAAAATATCCGGTCATCTCCAAACCAGGGCGTGAAATATCAGCGGTCACAATTGTTCGATCTAACCACTCTTCCCCCTGGACAACTTTTAAACGAGTATTTGCTAATAAATCTTTAACTTGAATTGTTTTTGCCATGAGAGCTCCTAAATTTAACGACTAAAAAAATCAGATAAAATCGCATTAACTAACGACATAATCAAAGAAATCAAAATGGCCCAGCCAAAACTCGTAAATTGAAAACCAGGTCCGACAAACCAGCTAGTCATCCACAAAACCGCAGCATTAACCACAAATGAGAAGAGACCAAACGTGAAAAATGTTAGTGGTAGACTCAAAATCTGTAAAACTGGTCGCACAAAAACATTCAAAACTCCTAGAATTGCGGCCGCCATAAAAGCATTCCATAAGTTTTGCACATAAAGTCCTTGTTGAAATAATCCAGCTAAGGCCAATAATGTAATCATATTAATGATTAATCGCTGTAAAAATGAAAAACGCTTTAGTTGCATGCATAAATCCCCTTTTTCTTCTTTATTGTCTATCATTATACCAAAAGAATGTCCCTATGCCATAAAGCATATTTTTTTATAGGTACCAATCCTATCTTGAGATGACTTATTCAGAAAATAGACAAAACAAAAACCCCGTAACTAAAAGTTACGAGGTTTTTGTTTTGGCGTTGTTAATGTAAGACCTGCATTAACTCAGGAGTTAGTTTTACCTAACTGTCGACGTACACCAACTTATTGCTAAGTTGTAGTCATGTGCAGCAAGTTTAGTTCCACAACCGCCCTTGCACCAACCACCATACGGGTGTATATGTTGGCCGTCTATAAAAGATTATCGTAATAATCTTTCTCGACTCATCGCATAAATTTAATTATAGCAAATTAGTGTTTACTTTGCAATCTCAAAATTAAACGGTAGCCTGTTAGGCACCAAGCAATTAGGACTAAGAACATTCCAAAGAACATCGCAAAATGCAATCCATTTATAAATACCGTTGGATGCCCGATTGGATATGTCGTAATCTGGTGTCCCATTTGTTTGGACATGGAAATATATAACATTGTTGTTACCAACGTGGTTCCCGTAATCATTCCAACATTTCGAGCTAAAGCATTAATGGCGCCGGCAACTCCTAATTGTGATTTTGGGGCATTTGACATCGTAATCGCATTATTGGGCGAATTAAAGAAAGCCGTTGAGAAGCCAGTCCAAGCACTCAACATCACAACCATGTAAAGCGGACTATGACCGGTCATTAAGATCCATCCTGACATTCCCAATGTAATACCAGTTAATGCAAAGAAAGTTACATATTCACGGTCAAATCGATCGGCAACCACTCCCGCAATTGGAGTTCCAATCAGCATAGCAAGCGGATATGACATCATGTACATTCCCGCTTGACCCGGCTGGATTTGACGCAGGTTTTCCAAATAAAATGGTAATAATACGTTGATAAAGAAACCTGATGCAAAGACTAGAAATGATGTAATTACAGATAATGTAAACATTTTTTCTTTAAAAATAGACAAATCGATCAGCGGTCTAATTGTATGTTGCTCCCACTTAATAAATCCAATTAATAACAGAATACTTAAGATATATGTGGTGATTGGTAAGAGTGCCCCAAAGCCTTGTTCTTGGGCGATATTAATTCCCCCAAAGAAGACCGCAATCATCGAGAAGAAAATAACCGTACCGATCCAGTCAATGACGAGTGGAGCCGTACGCCGTTGATTTTTTGGAAAGATAAACTCACCCAAGATAATTGTCAAAATTCCTAGTGGTACATTAATCCAAAAAATAAACGGCCACTTCAATAGTGATAGAATCAATCCACCAACGGCTGGACCAGCGATTGAACCCAAAGAAACAAACATCGCGATTGTCGCCATTGCTCTCGCCCGCATGTTCGCCGGCGCGACCGTAGTTGAGATTCCAAAGGAATTACTCATCGTCATCGCTGCTCCAATTGCCTGAACAACCCGGGCGAATAATAAGAATCCTAACCCGAGACTAATTCCTGCCAAGAGGGATCCAAAGGTGAAAACATAGGTCCCCCATTTAAATACCCTAATTTTACCAAGTTGATCCCCTAGATTCCCAAATAACGTCAACAAACCTGAAATGGTAATTAAATAAATTGATACCGACCAAGTAGCTTGGTTCATCGGAATCGATAAATCATGCGCCATGACTGGTAATGCAATATTAACAATTGATGCATCTAATGTTGACATAAAGGTAAACATACCCAAAGCCACTAAAATTAAATTAACTCTTCGTGGTGATAATTGTGCATTTGTGCTCATATTTAAAGTACTTCCTTTTTAATCTTTTAATATAAATGAATAATTGCCTCACTTAGTTTAACACCATCCTCTGGGTTAAGAAATCAATTTTTCGCTGTAAACCCTTACATATTAGCTGATTTAGGTTATAATATAGATATGATATGAATAGAGAGGGATATATTATGAAAAATGGAACTTACGAAAAGATTTTGGCCCCATTAGATGGTTCAGAGATTTCAAACTCAGTGGCCTTGAAGGCAGCAGCAGTTGCAAATCGAGACCATGCTCATCTTGATTTACTTTATGTAATTGATACCAATTCATTATCTGGTGTTGCGGGCATGTCCGTCACTGGTGATGTTGTATATCACCTTGTCCAAGATTCACAAGAAAAACTCGAAACTTATCGTAATTTAATTCTCGAAAAATTTCCCGACATTGATATTTCATTGCACATGCGTTTTGGATCACCTAAGAAAGTTATTGCGACTGAATTTCCAAATGACCACGCCAATGATTTAACTATCATCGGAAAATCAGGATTAAGTCGCATCGAACGGCTAATTGTCGGCTCAGTTGCTTCCTTTGTCGTTCAAAATGCTAAAACGGATGTGATGATTGTCCAGGGCTAAAAACAATAGAAAAAGCCGGAAAGTTAAATTTCCGGCTTTTTGTTTACTTATTTACTGGCTGTTTGTATTACTTATTTACTGGCTGTTTGTATTACTTCAATTGATTCAATTTTAACTGGCGTCTCAGGTTTAGAATTTTCACCATTACTATCAGTTTTAACCGTGGCGTTTGCAATTTGATCAACGATATCGAGTCCTTCAATGACCTGTCCAAAGACGGTATAACTGCCATCTAAACTGGGGTTTCCTCCGTTTTGATATGCTTTAATAATTTGGTCAGGGTATTTATCGGCACTAATTTGCTTTGTTGCATCTTGATTTCCTTGATTAATAAAAAATTGTGCCCCATTGGTGTCAGCACCAGCATTTGCCATCGCTAATGAACCTCGGATATTATATAAGTTATTACTTATCTCGTTCTTAAAACCATTCCCTGAATCAATTTTACTGTCCTTATGTGCACCCTCGGCCCAGATAGATTTACCACCTCGACCTAAATCAGCGGCGTTGGCGTCTTCAGCTGATTTTGGATCGCCTCCTTGAATCATAAAATCCTTCATGACCCGGTGAAAAGTCGTTCCATTATAATAATTTTCTTGGGCATGCGTTAAGAAATTTTCAACCGCCAAAGGAGCATATTTATTGAATAATTTAATTTTGATATCACCCTGTTCAGTATGTAGAGCCACCAAGGATTCTGTCTCTGCAACGGTTGTAGTAAGTTGTGGTAGTGCCTCTTTATTCAATTTAGCTTTACTCTCACTGGGACGCTTGGTCGTTGCGACCTCACTCTGGTTTTTAGTTTGATCCTGATCCTTACTGGCTTGCTTATTACCGACCATTAATCCCGCCGCAATCAGCAACGCTAATAATGCTAAAATAATGATTCCAATAATAACCGTCATTTGATTTGATTTTTTCATTTTCACTCCCTAATCGTTCTTTCATAAAATTATATGTAAATAGTCTTAAATCTAACTGAATTTTATCGGCCAGACAAAATTCCTAAAATAACTGCACCCATAAATAATAATAAAAAGATTATCTCGAGACCAAAAATTATTTTTCTTTTTTTCATTTTATCAACCACCTTTAATTTGACTAACGATTGGTACTCATCTTAAATTCCAGAAATAAATCATTATATTTCTCAGTCCAATCTAAACCTAAATCTTGATAAGTCGTCAATTGAGCTAATTTTGTTTGTGTAGGATAAAAGGCTGTATCATTTTTGATATGGGCTGGTAATAACTGCTTAGCCGCCTCATTTGGTGTTGCATACCCATTATACTCGGCATTCTGTGCCGCATTATGCGGATCAGCCATGAAATTCATAAACGCATACGCCCCGGCTTTATTTTGCACAGTTTTGGGGATGACCATATTATCAAACCACACATTCCCACGTCCATTTGGAACTAAATAATGTAAGTGAGAATTTTCAGCCATCATTTGACGCGCATCCCCTGAAAAATCCAAAGCAATTTTGGCTTCATCTTGCACCATATACATTTTTATCTCATCGCCCACAATGGCTTTCACATTAGGCATTAATGCATCTAAACGACCTTTAGCGGCCATCAGCTCACCTGTATTTTTAGTATTTACGCTATTATTATTAGAGGCAAGCCCCACGGCCATCACATCCCGCGCTGAATCATATAGCATAATTGAATTTTTCCATTTTGCATTCCACAAATCATCCCAATTCTTTAATTCATTAGGTTTTACATACTTGTCATTATATACCAGCCCCAATGTTCCCCAAAAATACGGTAATGAGTATTTATTTTTTGGATCAAATCTTTGGTCCATTAAGACCGGATTATAATTGCTTAATCCAATTAACTTTTGATGATCTAATGGTTCCAATAAATGAGCTTCCTTCATCTTCTGAATCATATAATCCGAAGGAATGGCAAGGTCATAATGTGTTCCACCTTGTTTAATCTTGGTAAACATTGCCTCATTAGAATCAAAAGTTTCATAATCGATTTTATAACCTGATTCGTGTTCAAATTTTTTAATTAACACAGGATCAATATAATCGCCCCAATTAAAAATGGTCACAACTTGATTCTTTTGACTATGCTTGGTATTTCTATGTTGTTGGTCCAATGCCTGCAAACCTTGATTCGCTAAAAATAATATCCCCACGGCAGTGAAAATCACCACGGTGAATGTAATAATTTTTTTCATTGAATCCCTCCACGTTGTTTCATCGCTGAACGTCGTCGCAGCTTAAGACCACTCTTATTATATTTTGGATTTGTAATGACATAATAAATTACGACCAAAATCAATGAAAATAGGAACATCACTGCTGAAAGGGCATTAATTGATAAATCAATGCCGTGGCGCGCCCTAGCATATATTTCGACTGATAGAGTTGTGAAACCATTTCCCGTGACGAAAAAAGTGACCGCGAAATCGTCCAAGGAATACGTAATAGCCATGAAGAATCCAGCGATTACTCCCGGCCAGATATAAGGTAAAACAACGCGGTTTAAAACTTGTTGTGAATTCGCTCCCAAATCTTGTGCTGCCCGAATCAAAGCTGTATCCATTTCGTTTAACTTAGGCAGAACTAAGAGGACTACAATAGGAATTGAGAAAGCGATATGTGCCAACAAAACTGAACCAAAGCCCAAACTGATACCGCCCAATGTAAATAAAATTAAAAATGATGCGCCAATGATGACATCCGGTGAAACCATTAAAATATTATTTAACGATAAAATCATGTTCTTAATTCCAGGTCGTTTAATCTGATAAATTCCTAGAGCACCAAAAGTCCCGATTAAAGTGGCTAAAATTGACGACAAAAATGCCACAATAAATGTATTTATTAAAATCCGAATCAGATGGTGGTCAGCAAACATTTCCCGAAAATGACGAAGCGAAAAGCCAGTAAAATGTGCCATTTGATCCCCTTGATTAAAGGCAAAAATTATCAAATATATAATCGGAGCATACATTAAAACAAAAATTAATACTAAATAAAGCCGTCCAAGTTTAATTTTCTGCATCAACGTAACCTCCTTTTCTTCTTACGATCTCGAGTTAGGTACATCGTTAATGCCATTGCCAATACTAAAATAATTCCAATGGTTGAACCCATTCCCCAATTTTGTGTCACCATAAAGTGCTCTTCGATTGCAGTTCCCAAGGTAATGACCCGATTACCGCCAATCAAACGCGTCAACATAAATAATGATAAGGTGGGAATAAATACAGCTTGAATTCCAGTTTTAATTCCATTCAATGTCAGTGGAATAATAACTTGTCTCAAAGTCTGCCAAGCATTTGCTCCTAAATCATGAGCAGCGTTCGTCAAACTAGGATTAATCTCAGCCAAGCTATTATAAATGGGTAAAATCATAAACGGAATTTCAATATATGTGGCGACTAAAATAAAACTTGCATCCGTAAAAAGAAGTTGTTGTGGCGCAATTCCCATAAAACCCAGGAATTGATTCACCGTTCCTTCTCGTGCCAATAATCCAATAAAAGCATATGCTTTCAAAAGCAAATTAACCCACGTTGGTAATATGACCAATAATAACCAAAATTGACTATGCTTCAACTTACTTAAAATATATGCCATCGGATAACTGATCAATAGTGTCAAAAAAGTCACAAGAAGCGCATAAAAAATGGAATTAAAAGTCATCTTAAGATAAGTACCAGAGCTGAAAAAATTCGTATAGTTCACGAAAGTCCATTGATGATGTATATTTTGAACTGATTGGGTCACCATTAGTATTAATGGTAATAAGACAAATAACCCAATCCACAAAGCATATGGCACCATATAACTAATCGTTTGACGATTATTATTCATCATACGCCTCCAATCGAGCATCGAAGTCTTCTTCCATCTCGTTTAAACGCATTATATGAATATCTTCTGGATCAAAGGTCAAGCCAACCCGTTTACCAATTTCCACCCCATTAGTTGATTGAATCTGCCATTCATGATGATCGTCATCATACGCCGTAATTTCAAAATAATCACCTCGAAACGACGTTTTATCAATCGTGACAATAACTTTGCCCAATTCAGCCCTTACTATGTCCACATCTTCAGGCCGAATCACAACTTCAACGGGCTCATTCAAACGCATTCCACCATCAACATTTTCAAAATTTTGCCCATTGAAATGAACCAAATTATCAGCTACCATTACCCCAGGAATAATATTAGCTTCTCCGATAAAGTCAGCCACAAAATGATTAATCGGTTCATCATAAATATCAATCGGATCACCATTCTGCACCACGTCTCCATCGTTTATTACAAAAATCCAATCCGACATGGCTAGGGCTTCCTCTTGGTCGTGTGTTACGAAAATAAATGTAATCCCCAGTCTTTGTTGAATGTCCCGTAATTCATACTGCATTTCTTTTCTCAACTTATAATCAAGGGCTGACAACGGTTCATCCAGTAAAAGAACTTGTGGTTCATTCGCTAAAGCACGTGCAATCGCAACCCGTTGTTGTTGCCCACCCGATAATTCATTGATTTCGCGATCTTGATAACCCGCTAACTTCACCAACTCTAACATTTCGGTCACTTTTGCATCTATTGTTGCCAGTGGAAGACCTTTCAGTTTCATTCCAAAAGCAACATTTTCAAAAACATTCATATTTGGAAAAAGAGCATAATTTTGAAAAACTGTATTAACCTGACGTTTCTCTGCTGGCACATCGTTGATTCTTTGACCGTTAAACAAAATATCGCCATTAGATGCTTCCAAAAAACCTGAAATTAACCGTAAAATAGTCGTTTTACCTGAACCAGAAGGGCCTAATAATGTATAAAACTTTCCCGCTTCAATTTCTAAATTTACTTCATTTAAAATCACATGTTCATCATATTTTTTTATTACATTTTTAAACTCAATAATTGGTTGTGCCACTTACCTATCCACCTTTCCAGTCCTAGCCTAAATTATACTATATTGCTGGAAGTCCTTGCCATGTTATTCCATCAAAACCCTTAATTTTTACGATTATCATTCCAATCTGGGCATCAGATTGAATGCGCCCGATAAGACATTTAAATCATCGCTCGTTTTATTGCAATAAAAAAGCGAGAATGAATTTCTTCATTCTCGCTTCTATCTTGAATTGTAGTAATTTAACAATCTTATATTAAGACTATTCTTCTACACTTCCACGACCATACTTCTTGATGATCTCTTCTTGAACATTCTTAGGTACGGCTTCGTAGTGATCAAAGACCATCTGGAAGGTACCACGTCCTTGTGTTGATGAACGCAAAGTCGTTGCATATCCAAACATTTCTGACAATGGAACCTTACCGTGAACCATCAATGAGTTTCCACGTTGTTCTTGTCCTTCAATCATTCCACGACGAGCTGAGATATGTCCCATAACGTCACCAAGATTGTCTTCAGGTACAACAATATCAACCTTCATGATTGGTTCCAAGATAACGGCTCCAGCAGTCTTAGCAGCTTCACGCAAAGCCAATGAAGCAGCAACCTTAAAGGCAGCTTCTGATGAGTCGACATCGTGATATGATCCATCATACAACTTAGCTTTCAAGTCAACCAATGGGAATCCAGCAAGCGGTCCGTTGTTCAATGCATCACGCAATCCAGCTTCAACTGAAGGGATGTATTCACGTGGCACAACTCCACCAACAATGGCATCTTCGAATTCAAATCCAGCTCCTTCTTCATTCGGGCTAAATTCAATCCAAACATCTCCATATTGTCCCTTACCACCAGATTGGCGCTTGAAGTATCCACGCGCTTCAACGGTTTGCGTAAAGGCTTCACGGTAAGCAACTTGGGGAGCACCAACGGTAGCGTCAACATTAAATTCACGACGCATACGGTCAACAATAATATCCAAGTGCAATTCACCCATACCAGAGATTAAAGTATCTCCAGTTTCAGGATTAGTTTCGGCACGGAATGAAGGATCTTCTTCCGCCAACTTTTGAAGAGCTTCACCCATCTTAGTTTGGTCAGCCTTAGTCTTAGGCTCGATAGCCAATTGGATCACGGGATCAGGGAATTCCATTGATTCCAAAATCAAAGGACGATCGATCGCTGTCAATGAATCTCCAGTTGTCGTATCCTTCAATCCAATCGCCGCTGCGATATCTCCTGAGAAGACTTCATCAATTTCAGTCCGGTCAGTCGCGTGCATTTGGAGCAAACGTCCAACACGTTCACGCTTTCCCTTTGAAGTGTTTTGTACGTATGAACCTGATTCCAAAGTTCCAGTATAAACACGAACGAAAGTCAAACGACCAACGTATGGATCAGTCATAACCTTAAAGGCTAAGGCTGCGAATGGATCCTCATCATTAGCGATCAAATCGATTTCTTCATCAGTATCAGGGTCTGTTGCAACATAAGGCTTAACATCCAAAGGTGATGGTAAGTAATCAACAACAGCGTCCAAAACCATTTGAACACCCTTATCTTTATAAGCTGATCCAGCAAGAACTGGGTAGAATTCCAAAGCCAAAACCGCACGACGGATTGCTGCTTTCAATTCGTCTTGGGCGATGTCTTCACCATTCAAGTACTTATCCATGATAGCGTCATCAACATCAGCGATGGCTTCTACCAATTCGTTATACTTTTCTTCAGCCAATTCTTTGTAGTCGGCAGGAATTTCACGAGGTTCCCACTTTTCACCCAAATCATCAACTGGGTACAATGCTTCCATTGTAATCAAATCGATAATTCCAGCGAAATCATCTTCAGTTCCGATTGGCCATTGAATAGCCTTAGCATTTGCTCCCAAGCGTGACTTGATTGAGTCAACTGACATCTGGAAGTCAGCCCCCAACTTGTCCATCTTGTTAACAAATACAATACGAGGAACTTGATACGTTTCAGCTTGACGCCAAACCGTTTCAGTTTGTGGTTCAACTCCAGCGGCACCATCCAAAACGGCTACGGCTCCATCAAGCACTCGTAGTGAACGTTCAACTTCAATCGTGAAGTCCACGTGTCCTGGTGTGTCAATAATATTAACACGGTATGGTTCTGCTGAAAATTGTTCATGGAAACCATGCCAAACAGCCGTTGTAGCGGCTGATTGGATCGTGATTCCACGTTCCTTTTCTTGATCCATAAAGTCCATTTGTGAAGCTCCATCATGAGTCTCACCAATCTTGTGGATCTTTCCTGTATAGTACAAAATACGCTCAGTAGTTGTTGTCTTACCGGCGTCAATGTGGGCCATGATCCCGATATTACGGGTCCGGCTCAATGGGTATTCACGCGTGTTAGCCATTGTGAAAAATCTCCTGTTATTTAATTCAGCATGTTAGCTGCTTACCATGAATTATACCGCAAAATAAGAAAAGTAACCACCCTTCCCGGTTGATTATCATCAAATATCAGCACAATTTATGTTTAAGAAACTAATCAGTTTTTGTTATTAAACTCAAATTTCAAAAATTAAAATTGAAGTTTGCGATTTTTTAATCAAAAAAAGCTGGCTAACACTTTAAAAACGAAGTATTAGTCCAGCAATTCGATTTAAACTATCGTAAATCTTACCAACGATAGTGTGCAAAGGCACGGTTGGCTTCTGCCATCTTGTGTGTGTCTTCGCGCTTCTTAACAGATGCACCAGTATTGTTAGCAGCATCCATAATTTCTTTAGCTAAACGTTCGTCCATTGTATGTTCCCCACGCAAACGTGCGTATGAAACCAACCAACGAAGTCCTAACGTAACACGACGCTCTGGGCGAACTTCAACTGGAACTTGGTAATTTGATCCACCAACACGACGTGCGCGGACTTCCAAGACAGGCATGATGTTATTCATGGCTTCTTCAAAGACTGCTAATGGTTCATTACCAGTTGATTCCTTGATACGATCAAAAGCTTCGTACAAGATTGTTGAAGCAGTTCCACGCTTACCATCAAGCATCAAGCGATTGATCAAACGTGAAACAAGCTTTGAGTTATAAATTGGATCAGGCAGAACTTCTGCCTGCTTAGTATAAGCCTTACGTGGCATAATTAATGTCCTCCCTTAATTACTTCTTCTTAGGGCGCTT
This sequence comes from Weissella coleopterorum, assembly GCF_011304355.1. Lineage (NCBI taxonomy): Bacteria > Bacillati > Bacillota > Bacilli > Lactobacillales > Lactobacillaceae > Weissella > Weissella coleopterorum. Next base: position 1,340,069 of record NZ_CP049888.1, read on the forward strand.
TGCACCGTACTTAGAACGAGATTGCATCCGTCCATCAACACCGGCAGTATCCAAAGCTCCACGAATAATGTGATAACGTACTCCAGGCAAGTCCTTTACACGACCACCACGGATCAAGACAACTGAGTGTTCTTGAAGGTTGTGACCAATTCCAGGAATATATGCCGTAACTTCAATCAAGTTTGAAAGACGCACACGGGCGTACTTACGCAAAGCTGAGTTAGGCTTCTTAGGTGTCATTGTACCAACACGGGTAGCAACTCCACGTTTTTGTGGGGCTGGGGCAAGGATGGTCTTCTTTGATTGTGAGTTATAACCGAAGTTCAAAGCTGGTGAGTTTGACTTCGTGCTCTTTGACTTACGAGGCTTACGAACCAATTGATTAATTGTAGGCATGTCTAAGAGGCTCCTTCCATATTTTTTTATTTTAGTCCACAATTCCGGGCGTATCGTTTAAAAATAAATCCGAAATTCCAAACGTTTATGGTACCGGCAAAGTTAGTTCAGCACGTCGCGCGAACTAACGCGGACACCAACTTGCTACAAGCACAAAGAATATAATAGCATCTCTCATTAATTTTTGCAACCATATATCTAAAAATAAACCATTAATACCGCGATTTGTCTGGCAAACATTTCCGGGCGTTTCTTTTAGTCATATTCACCTTATTTTTGATTCTTACTCTTTATTACGGAGGTCATCATGTTAATGATTATTTTTTTATACCTACTTTTATTCAGTTACCAAGATTTAAAATCATATACAATTTCCAGCAAACTAATTATTCCATTAATTTGGTTTGCTGGTGTTCATCGTGAACTGGATCAATTATGGATTGGCTTGCCAATCTATCTAATTCTACTCCACCTAAATAAGTCCGAAAAATATATTGGTAACGGAGATTTGGATCTTTTTTTCATTTAATTTTTATATTTATCATATTTACAATGGTTTGCCTGTTTACAACTTAGTTGTCTTATTGGCATTATCATCTCTTGGATTTGGCAAAAGTCCAAAATTCCCTTTATTCCATGTATGACTATCGGATATGGGATGATAATTTTTTAAATTAAGACAAAAAAAGTCAAATTTCTAAAAAGAAATTCGACCTTAATTTTTATTATACCAAGGCTAGCAAATCAGCCTTCTTTGCTGAAGAAGCGTATTCAACACCTTGAGCATCCAAAAATGCTTTAATTTCAGCAACAGTATTCTTTTCTGATGGCTTTGAATCCATAGTCTTAGCTGGTTTAGCTTCGGCAACATGAATTTCAATTGTTTTTTCAGTAGTAGCAGGAGTAATCACATGGAAAGCTTGATTGTTGTCAGTCAAAGCCTTCTTAGCAGCATCTGCCAAATTTGAAAATGCAGCTGCATCAGTAATTGCCAAATCAGCTAACATCTTACGGTTCAACTTTGATCCCATCAAGTTCAAACCATTCATGAAGCGTGAATATGACAAACCGTTCATCCGAGCTGCAGCATTGATACGTGTAATCCAAAGCTTACGGAAGTTACGCTTAGTGGTCTTGCGATCACGGAAAGCATAAACCCAACCCTTCCAAACTTGTTGCTTAGCAACCTTATAGTTAATATGACGTTGGCCACGGTAACCCTTGGCCAACTTAATCATCTTCTTACGACGCGCACGTGTAACTGTTCCACCTTTTACTCGCATGGTTTAATCCTCCAATATTTTACAAAAATCTAACGAACCCGATTTAGCTTTTTTAACTAGATACGGCTCAACAAGTGACGGTATGTCTTCAACGTGCTATGGTCCATCATTGAAGTTCCACGCAATTGGCGACGTTGCTTTTTAGTCTTACCGTGGAAACGGTGTGACGTATAGGCATTGGCTGACTTCAAACCACCATTGGCAGTTTTCTTAAAACGCTTTGCAGAAGCGCGGTGTGTCTTAAACTTAGGCATGAGTTTTCCTCCAAATATAATATGCGGTTACTTGGCGTCCTTAGGGGCTAGCACCATGAACATGCTACGTCCCTCCATTTTTGCTCGAGCTTCAACTTTAGCTGTATCATCTAACTCTGCAGCAAATCGATTCATGACTTCACGTCCAATTTCTTTGTGGGTAATCGCACGTCCCCGGAAACGGATTGAAACCTTAACCTTATTTCCCTTATTTAGGAACTTAATGGCATTATTTTTCTTAGTTGTAAAATCACCTGAATCAATAGTAGGACTTAAACGAATTTCCTTAACAGTGACCGTTTTTTGATTTTTTCGTTGTTCACGAACCTTTTTTTGGCTGTCGAACTTGAATTTACCGTAATCCATGATCTTAGCGACAGGTGGCTTTGCATTTGCTTGAACTAAAACTAAATCAAGTTCAGCTTCGTCAGCAATCTTTTGAGCCTCATCCTTAGAAAGGACCCCTTTGTCACCATCATCAGTGATCAAGCGGACTTCATGGGCACGAATGTGTTCATTAATCAAATCGTTCTTCTGTTGCGGTTGGCGTACATTAGCTGCTATGGTACTTACCTCCTATTTTTTGTCCAGACAAAGTAAAAGCGAGTTATCGTACACAACGACAACCCGCTATTCATTCAGTATTAGTGAAATCGATAAACCCGAAGAAACGTAATTCTTCTAGGTGAATAGCGGGCAGCCATTACTTTGTTTTCTAACATTACATAATGATACTTAATATCACCTAAAATGTCAATACTTTTGATAAAATTCCATTGATAAATTTAGCCGACGACTCATCTGTAAACTCTTTGGCCAAATTCAAAGACTCGTTGACGGCAACTTTGGTTGGCACATCACCTTGACTTGCCTCGAAAATTGCAATTCGCATAATTTCTAAATCAATTAAGTTGAGTCGGTCCAGCGTCCATCCTTCAATTAAATATTTAGAAATCATCAAATCTGCATCATCTGAATAAGCTTGGACCTTTTGAACTAACTCTAAGACCTCAGTTGGCGCCTCTGAAATATTTTCCAATTCTGGATCACCAGCGAGCGCTTGCTTAATTACTGCTTCAGGTTGTGCATCTAAATTAACTGATAGTCCAAACAAGGCTTGTAATGTCACCTGGCGAATTGCGTGTCGTGTTAGTGTCGCCATTACTTGTTATCCTCTTCTACTTGCTCATCTCCAAAGAGATTATTTGGATCAATTTCTGATTCGAGCTTTTCTGATAATACCCCGATTACATGAACGTCAACTGTCGGAACATCGATTCCAAGCATTGCATGCATTTGAGTTTTAATTTGTGTTTGAATCATGTGCGCTACCTTAGGTACGGCTACACCGTAATTTAAGTCAACATAAACCTCAATTTGAAGATTTCCTTCGGCATCTTGATTAGTACTAATTCCCGTCCCATGTTGATCTTTATAACCCAAAACTTCTTTAGCTCGTTCTCCAAAAGTACCACGTAAACGAGCAACACCTTCAACTTCACGCGTTGCCAATCCAGCGATAATATCCAGCACTCGAATGTTTACGCGCGTTGACCCATTTTCAGTTTGTGTTAATAAAATTGTTTCTTCAGCAGCCATTTGATCGTCCTCCCTGTTTTAGTAAGTTCTTTTAGACAATTGAAGCGCCCACCAATCATATCAATCTGGTAGACGCTTCGAAATGGAGTCATTCACCAATTATGCACGTGAAGAGTATGATCCACCATTATCCGTATTAACAATAAGTTTTTCACCAGCATTGATGAAATCAGGAACAGTAATTACTAATCCAGTTTCCATTGTAGCAGGCTTACCACCACCATTAGCAGTCGCTCCCTTAATTCCAGGTTGTGTTTCCGCAACTGTTAACTCAATGGTTTTAGGAACTTCAATTCCTAACAATTCGCTCTCATAATAAGTAACTTTAACATCAGTTCCTTCTAATAGATACTTCATTTCATCTTCAATTCGGTCAACTGGAATAGCGATTTGATCATACGTATCCATATTCATGAAGACACGATTATCGCCATCAGCATATGAATACTGCATTGGTGAAGTTTCAATATTAGCAGTTTCAAACTTATCACCAGGTCGGAAAGTAACTTCATTTACCGCCCCAGAACGTAAATTTTTTAACTTTGAACGGACAAACGCTGCCCCTTTACCAGGCTTAACGTGTTGGAATTCCAACACTCGCCAAATTGAGTTTGAGTATTCAATTGTCAAACCCGTCTTCAAATCATTCATTCCAATGGCCATGATTAAAATCTCCTAAAAATTAACTTTTATATGTATAAATATTACCAGAGTTACTATTAAAAAACCAGCTTTATTAGCTGAAACATCGAATTACTTATACTTATCTTCCAATTTAGACATCCACCAACCAATTGCGATCCCCCCTAGCATTAATAGCAGTGCTAAAGCGAAAGTCCCCACCTTAGCACCTTGGTAGTTAGCTACGGGTGGCATCAAAATTAAACCAATTGACGCTAGGACTATTCCTAAAATAAAATGATAAACTTTTGCATAATATTTTTTTAATAAAATCAACATAAGCTTTGATAGAGCTAGCAATGTTATAACGGCACCGATGGCGATAGGAATTAGGACACTTAGATCCCCTGATTTAAATCCCTTTAGCATTGGTTCAAACAAGCCTAAATAAAGTAAGAGGTTAGACGGACTTAATCCAGGTAAAATAACCCCTAATGCAATTAAGCATCCAGCTAACATCCAGCTAACAAAACTAGGTGTTAGCACCCCAAAAAGAGTACTCAAATTATATAAAAACCAACCACCTATTCCAGCTGTCAACAACAAAACCACCCAGTCATTAGTTTGACGCCCCTGTAAGCCTGCTGTCTTAAACAGGGCCGGCAAGGTACCGATAATGGCTCCCGCAAATGCCCAGAGCACTAACACCTGGTAGTTCGCTAAAAGGTACTCCAATGGCGCACTTAAAAGTGCTAACCCTAAGATTCCTCCGATTCCAACTGGCACAAAATACCAAAAATCAAATCTAAAACGCTGTCTAACATTCCCCATAAACCGAAGTAGACGTTCATAAATGCCCAAAATAGCTGCTAAAACGCCACCAGAGACTCCAGGTAAAATAAATCCTAATGCTAAGATCATGCCTTTAATTAATCGGCTAATCCAGTTTGTTACATTGCTCGTTTTAATCAACTCTCCGCTCCTATTCGTTTCAAATTAATTTGAATGAGTAATACATTTGCCTATATCAGATTACCAAACTGAACTTAATAAACCTTAAAGCGTACTTAATTAATAATAAAAAAGTTAGGTTGATCATAACCTAACTTTACTTTACTAATTTTTAATTCCAATGGATTTATAGGCGTTCACGTAACGCAGTGGTTAATTCTTCATAACCAGGCTTACCTAACAAGCCAAACATATTCTTTTTATAAGCCTCAACCCCTGGTTGGTTGAAAGGGTTCACCCCGTTCAAATAACCTGAAATTCCAACAGCAATTTCAAAGAAGTAAATCATATATCCAAGATGGTACGCGTCTTGTTGCTCAATTTCAACAACCATATTTGGGACACCACCATCGACATGAGCCAACAACGTCCCATCAGATGCCATCCGATTAACATAACTCATCGTCTTACCTTGTAAGTATTCCAAACCATCGTCAGCTTCCATTTCAGGAATCACAACATCTGATGCTGGGTTGGTAACCCGTACAAGCGTTTCAAAAATATTTCGACGTCCCTCTTGAATATATTGCCCAAATGAATGTAAATCAGTCGAGAAATTACCAGAAGCCGGAAAAATTCCCTTACCATCCTTACCTTCTGATTCACCTTGCAATTGCTTCCACCATTCACCAAATTGAACTAAAGTTGGCTCATAGTTAATTAACAATTCCGTCGTATATCCTTTACGGTAAAGGATATTACGGTACGCTGCATATTGATAAGCTTCATTTTTTTGCAAATCGGCATCAGCATAATCATTCTGTGCCGCAGCAGCCCCAGCCATCAATTGTTCAATATCACCACCGGCTGCTGCAATTGGTAAGAGTCCCACCGCTGTCAAGACTGAAAAACGTCCTCCGACTCCGTCAGGCACAACAAACTCTTCGTACCCTTGATCATCAGCCAAGGTTTTCAAAGCTCCTCGCTTTGCATCTGTTGTTGCAAAGATACGTTCTTTAGATGCTTCAGCCCCATATTTGTCTTCTAACATTTGTTTGAAGACACGAAAGGCAATGGCTGGCTCAGTTGTCGTCCCTGATTTTGAAATCACATTAACTGAGAAATCTCGGTCACCAATCAACTTAATTACGGAATTAAGGTATTGACCTGAAATGTTATTTCCCGTAAAGATAATTTGTGGAAATTCTCGTTCGCCATCCGAATATGCAGAATTAAAATAATCGTTTAAGAAGTCTACCGCTGCTCTGGCTCCTAAATATGATCCACCAATCCCAATCACAACTAGAACTTGCGAATTTTTTTTAATTTTTTGAGCAGCCGCTTGAATTCGTGCAAACTCTGCTTGGTCATACTCCGTTGGTAACTTAATCCAATCAGTATATGCAGCCCCAGCCCCAGTTCCTTGTCGTAACATTTCATCCGCTACTGTAACCATAGGTTGGATCATTGCCAACTCTTCATCATTTACAAATGATGTTAATTTACTCTTATCAAAAGATAACGTCGTCATAATTATTACTACTCCCGTCTAAAACTATCCATGAAATTTATAAGTTCTTAAAAGCGTATGTTGTGGTATAAGTTTGCTGTTGATTAGCAGGTAACACAATATCCCCAAACTCAGGATGATGGATTGAATCAGATAATGTTTGCGCCTCTAGGGCAACTCCGTTATATGGATGCTCAGCTAAAAATGCTGCTTGATCCTGATAGTTATCAACTTCTGGATTTGTAATAAAGAATACAACCGCATTTCGGTCAGTCGTCATTTCGACTGCACGTTTTGATTTAGGATCCGAAAGGACTACATTAGGATTATTATGTGCGTTCAACGCGAATACATCATCAAATTTTTTATCAAAATCATCTGAAGGAATACGGGTAATTGCATCCCCAATTGTAGTAACATCATTAAAATCATAAGCCGTTCCAGCAACTGGCAATAATTTACCAGTTGGAATCTTGTCCGTCTTTCGTAGTTCCATATAGCGATCTGCTTTAATTTGAAGTTGCATTTGATTTGCATCACTGCCTAGACCACCCAAATTAAAGTACACATGTGAAGTTGGATTAAAAAGCGTTGCTTGATCTGAAAGCGCATTAAATTCAAGACTAACTTCATCATTATCAGACAAAGTATAAGTCACAGTTGCTTGCATGGTTCCCAGAAAATGATCTTCAGATTCATTTAACACAGTTGCAAAAACGACGCGATTATGAAGTTCATCAATTTCTTTAATTTCCCAATTCCGATGAGAGAAGCTCTTTTCCCCACCGTGTAAAGTATTAGAACCTTCATTTTGATCTAATTGATAATGCTGTCCCTCTAAATCAAAACTAGCACCATCAATACGACCCGCCACACGACCAACAGCATTTCCAATAAAATAGTTATTATTTAGATAGCTATCAACATCGTGAAAACCTAACACTAAATCCTGACCAGCGGCAGTCTTAAATGACTGCCAAGATGCCCCCAAGAAACTAACCCTAATTGATGTCCATTTTTGTTCTCAATTTGAATGTGTTGAAGCTCTTCTCCACTTGGAGTTGTCCCTAAACTAGCTATATTAATCGTCATTTTACTGTCCACCTTTAATTTTTAATTAACAGCTTTATTTTATCACGATTAAGCGTTTTCAAGTACAAAATATATTATACCAATTCCTATACCAATTTTCCATCCCTTTTCTAAAGTGGATATAAACTCTAATCTTCAAATTTATATCCTCGACCCCAAACTGTCTTAATTAAATTAATTGGTAGTTTTTTTCGAATCATCTTAATATGCGTATCCACCGTTCGAGTATCAATATAAATGTCTTCATGCCATACTTTTTGCAGGAGCATCTCACGAGTTAAAACTTGTCGCGGGTGTTTTACTAAAATTAATAATAAGTCAAATTCCTTGGGGGTTAGATGTTCTAATTTTTCACCCCGGACAGAAACTTCTTGCGTTAATTCATCCACATGTAAAATCGGCGTTAACAGTTCTTGATTACTTCCCGTCTTATTCTGGTGCATGATTGTTTTTAAAGTTTCCAGTTTTGCCATTAATTGCCGAGCATCGTCAGTTGCACTAATTTGTTCCGACTGCATCTCTCGTTCATCAACCCACGCCCGTTCGATTTGCTTAGAGCGAAATAAAATAAAACATTTTTTAGGATCAAGGTTTAATTTAAATTGTTGCAATTCAAATTTTGATTCCACTAACGCGTCATCTAGCATGACTGAATCAAATTGTTCTGGATTATGAGTCAATAATATCTGCGCAAGTTTTACATCACTCACGAATTGAAAATTCCAAGGCATCTTCTTTAACGTAATTTGGAGTTGTTCCAGCAATTCTAGTTCTTTTGAAATCATTAAAATATTCAATCGTTGTACCTCCGCCTTCTCTAGCTTGTTTACCAAATATAACGGAAATATTTTCAAAAATAAAGAAGTTTTTAGTGCTATATTAAAACAAAATTAAAATCCTTTCATATTAAAAAAGTTTCTTTAATATAAACGGGTTCAACCTGGCTTTGAACTGTGATATAAAAAAAGGTAAAACAAATATGTTTTACCTTTTTTATAAACTGACTTGATTAAACTAAAAATTTAGATCGATGGTTGCCGGTTGCGTGGTTAATAAAATATTCCCGTTATGAATCGAATATAAAATTTCAGCTCGTTGGTTCAAAGCTTCGTAAAAATTCGGAGCATTTAAAATTAAAAATGAAGCCGGTTTACCCACTTCAATTCCATAATGATCCTCGACCTGTAAGGTCTTCGCTCCATTCTTAGTAATAAAACGATATGAATCCATAATTTCTTGATGTCCCATAATTTGAGTGGCATGCAGTCCCATGTGTAAAACATCCATCATATTTCCGTTCCCCATAGGGTACCAAGGATCCTTGATATCATCTTCACCAAAAGCCACATTAATATCCTCTTGATCCAGCTCCTTTACTCGTGTCAAACCACGACGCTTTGGATAAGTATCAAACCGTCCACCTAGGTACATATTAATCAATGGATTCGCAACAAAGTTTAAATTAGCCAACTTTAAAAGCCGCATAAGTTTATACATATATGCATCATTATATGAACCCATCGCAGTGGTATGTGAAGCAGTAACTCTTGCTTTAAGGCCCGTTTCTAAGGCCAAGGTTGCCATCGTCTCTAAACTTCTTGAGGCTGGATCATCAATCTCGTCCGTATGAGCATCGATCAATAAGTTATATTTTTGTGCAAGTTCAAAAACAAAGTGAATTGACTCCACCGAATATTCTCGATTAAATTCAAAATGCGGGATCGCTCCCAATGCATCAACACCTAACTGTGCAGCCTGCTCCATTAACTCTTTTCCATGTGGAAAAGATAGAATTCCTTCTTGTGGGAAAGCAACTAGTTGTAGTTCCATCCAAGGCTTAACTTCTTCACGAACCTCTAACAAAGCTCTCAGAGCAATTAAATCTGGATCTGTAACATCTACGTGAGATCGAACAAATTGTAACCCATGTTCAGCTTGTAATCGCAACGTTTTCAAAGCTCGTGTTTTGACATCAGCATGGCTTAAGGTTTGCTTTCGCTCTGACCAAATGCGGATTCCGTCAAATAAAGTGCCACTTTCATTCCACTCTGGTTCACCTGCAGTTTGAGTTGAATCAAGGTGCACATGCGGATCAACAAACGGCGGGATAACGACACAACCTATTGCATCAAGTATTTCTTCATTTGATTTTGGTGTAATTTCCTTAGCAATTGCCGTAATTAAATTATCTACAATTTGAATATCATACAATTCCGAACTATTTTCGATAGAAACTTGTTTAATTAGCATTTTCAACTCACTTTCACTCAAAGAAATCGGTTTCATTCGGATAATTGTACAATAAATTAAGGAATAAAACTACTATTTTAGCTGTTTTTATCATTCATATTTTTTGAAAAAGCATGAACGTCAAAAACGTCTAAGAAAAATGCCACAATTGGCACCCCTAAAATCAAGCCCCAAGGTCCCAAAATCCGTTCCATAACAATCAAAGAAATAAATGTGACAAAAACTGGTAAATCAGAACGCGATGCCATTAATTTTGGATGTAACACGTACGCTTCAAACGTATGGATGACCAAAATAAAGGCCAAAACCTCTCCAGCCAAAATCCATCCGCCCGCTGAAAAGGCTACAATCGTAAGTGGTATCATCGAAATTAACACCCCTGCAACGGGAATCAATCCCAACACCAAGACCATGCTCCCTAAGACCAAAGCAGAAGGCATACCTAAGACTAAGAACCCTAAAACTGATAAAGTGGTATTCACTAAATCGATCACAATTTGCACCCGAATAATTTGCCCTAAAATATATACGAATTTATTAGATAATTCGAAAATATTACTGAAAAAACGTGGGAATTCTGAGGTTTGAAAACGCCGACCAAACTTCTTTAACGGATTTAAACTAATTGCATATACAAAACTTAATAAAAGCGCTAGGACCGTTTCCGTGATCCCCTTCCACAAGCCTTGCAAGGTTTGTAAACTAACATGCAGGACGGAAGTCAATCCACTTGTAATTTTGTCATCCAAATTCGTTTTTGCTAAATAATCATTCACTTGATCAGCCAATTTAGGTGACTTCTCATAAGCATGGATGATTGATTGAATCAAACTCACCACTTCTTTGTAAAACATTGGCGCAACAAACGATGTTATCAAAAATAATCCAAAAATAATTATGATATAAAAGATCGTAACGCCTACTACATATGGTAATTTAGTCCATTTCTTGATCCAACGTCCACCTGAAATTCCAATTGAAGCAAAAATAATAATTAACAAAATTGTTGGCATAAATGAACGAAATAAATAAATTACCCCAATCATAAAAATCAACGTTAGATACCTTTGTGTGCGGTCATTAAACCACCAATTTTTAATGTCTTCCATTTTTAGCTCCCTCTTCCTAAATAGTTAACTGTAACAACCTTATCCCAAGTCAATTTTCTACCGAATTCATTAAATACATTATTCTTAATGGATTTTTCACTTTTTAATAATTTAACCTAACAAATTAGTATTATCAACTATTTTAATAGACTTTACCAACATTATTTGAAAAGTTTGCTGTTCTAACATAATTTTGAGAAAAACAAATTAAAAAGCCCTAGTAATTTACCTAGAGCTTTTATTTTATTTTGATTCCACTTTACTTAATTTGGCGACAATTCCAAACATATCAATGGCTTCTAAGTAATGATTACTATCAATATCTGTGGTGGAGCGCATTAGATGAAAGTCGCCGCCCATATTATGAGAAATAGTATCTGAAGCCTTCACGCCATTTCGTTCATAGAATCGGAACCGTGCTTGTCTTTGTGTCTCATTTTCAGCTGTTGTCTCAGTTAATTCACTTTCCAAAATAAAGCCGGCAGGATACAGCTCTTTCATTGCAGCTAAAGCCTTACCGCCCAGTCCTCGACCACGTTGTTGTGCCTGAGTGGCAAAATATAAGATAAATCCTTTTTGATCAGATAAATCAACATGACATAACAATCCGACCAATTGGTCATTTTCAACTAATTTCGATAAATGAATTTTTGCATTTTCATGCGTTAGATTTACCAATTCTTCAAAATCAAAGCGTTCCGCGATTGGAAAGGCTTCTTCGTAAATAGCTTGCCATGCAGACCAGTCTTGTTGTTCAAGTGGTTTAATTTGCATTTTAAGTCCCCCCATTTAATTTATTCTTAAAAACTGGATGTATTAAGAATAAATTCTAACGGAAGATCCCTCAAGTTTCAAGTCTACATAATGACTCCAAATATCTCACAATCTTACTCTATAATTTTTGTTTCCCGCCCGGGTAAGATCATATTCAGACCAACGGCCAAGACTGCTGTAACAACAACCGCATTTTGAATTACAATGTTGAGCATGGTAGGCATATGCTGGAACAATTGTGGATATGCCGAAATTCCAATTCCTGCTCCAATTGATAAAGCCGCAATCATTAAATTACGTTCCATACTAAAATCAACTGAACGCATAATTGTTGTTCCTTGTACTCCGATTGTTCCAAATAAAATTAGCATCGCTCCACCCAAAACTGGATCTGGGATAATCGTAGCTAAAGCCCCAAACTTTGGTAACATCCCCACAATAATTAAAATGAAAGCTGCTGAGTAAATTGGTTGCTTCGAACGAACTCCTGAAAGCCGAACCACCCCCACATTTTGAGAAAAAGTCGAGTACGGAAAGGTGCTAAAAATCCCCGACAAGATCACAGCCAGACCCTCGGCACGATAACCACGGGCCATACTTTTTTCAGTTAACTTAGTACCCGTAATATCCGCAATAGCAAAATACACTCCGGTCGATTCAATCATGGATGTTAAGGCAATAATAATCATAGTTATCATGGCTGAAGCGTGAAAAGTTGGTACTCCCATAAAAAATGGCACTGGTAAATGGACCCATGATGCATCTGCAACTGCTTGCAAGGAAACTTGTCCAATCAATCCCGCATAAATCGTTCCCATAATAATTCCTAATAAAATGGCAATTGATTTCAAGAAACCTCTGGTGAAAATATTTAAAATAATAGTCACTATAATAGTTACTGCGGCAATTGATAAGTCCGTCATATTTCCAAAACTTTTCGCTGCAATATCGCCACCACCGATCTTAGTCACCGCAACTGGAATTAATGATAATCCAATCACCGTAATCAACGAACCCGTCACAACGGGCGGGAAAAAGCTGCGTAATTTGGCAAATAAGCCCGCGATTAAAAATACAAAAATTCCTGCTGAGATCGTGGCTCCATACATGGCACCAATCCCTAAAGTGCCTCCAATATTAATTAAAGGTGAAACTGATTGAATCGCAGAGCCTAAAACCACGGGCATTGCAATCCCCGTTAACCTTGTTGCCTTTAATTGTAAAAGTGTTCCAATTCCAGTCATAAAAATGTCAACTGAAATCAAATAAGTCATTTGTTGCGGTGTAAAATGCAGTGCGGCTCCAATCAATAAAGGAACCAAAATTCCACCCGCATACATGGCTAAGACATGCTGGAGCCCCAGAATAATTGATTGCAAAAACTTCGGCTTACTTACCTGATCCATCACTTTAAATCTCCTCTGGTGCGTGCTTGAATGCTCGTACAATCGTCGTTCATCGCAAACACCCCCACCAACACCAAATAAGCATCGCTGCTTTTGCTGTTCATGAATGAAAAAGTGATTACAAAAACGCACCCAAACATAGTGAATGGGTGCGCAAAAAACTTCATTTAGTAGTCTGCGTTTCGGTGCAGGTAGGAACTCGTTGGCCATTCTCCAACGATTATACTAAACATTCATTGTTATTAATTTTTTTCATTATAAAAGATCAACCGGTGAATGGCAAGCCTTTTTCACAATTTACTTTAACGAAATTTATTCAGCTGCCAATGTCAAAATTTCACCCTGCACGCCCAACTCTTTTTCAATTCGTGCTTGAAGCGCACGAATCGCCTCTGCTCCACGTTCTTTCTGTATCTCAGTTATTCCTTCAATAATCAAAATCGCATCTTGTGTGGTTTCTGTTAACATCGTTCGCTGCGCATCGCGCCAATTTAAGGAACGACAAACCGCTCCCCGTGCATCATAATAAATTAATTCTTCTGGGAGAGCCGGTTCTGATTCATCAGCCCCCACGGGAATGAAAGCTTCACCGCCCTGGGCTAAGCCTAAGTGCATCGGTACTTCTACTGCTGCCAAATCTTCACCACCACAAGGTACCCCAAATTCTAACGAGATACTGTTATAGATATCCACCAATGGATTAATGGGTGCTAACTTTTTCCCCTGACCAACTCGTTTCAGCAATGCTTCAATCGATGAGCGGGCCCCCTTTTTTCTTTTTAAAATTAGTAAAGACTTGTCGCCACTCTTGAATAACGGCATTCTCCTTGAAGTCATCTTCTGATAAAAATTTTTTAGAAATTTCCATAGCTTCATCTAACAATTGTTTACTTCGAATTTCTCGTTCTGCCGATGAATGATTGTCAACTCCCTTCACCACTAAGGCAAAAATATTAGCCTCCGGAAAAATATTAAAAAAATCCTGATCAATTACTAATGCTGTCATATTATTTTGCCCCTTTTAACTTATATTTTAATAGTAGATCGCGTTGAGCACTCCCACCTAGTTCAAAAATATGTTCACTAAATGGGCTGAACCCTTGACTCTGATAAAACTGTAAAGCCGTTTGATTATGTTCCCACACCCCCAACCAAACGGTTTCTTTATCCGCTTTTCTCCCGATTTCTAAAGCATAATTCATCAAACTTTTTCCTAAGCCTTTTTGATGAAAGACCTGCCTAACGTAAATCCGCTCCACTTCCATCCAATTTTGTGTTTGCGGCTCCGACTGCGCTGAGCCAAAATTCAATTTTAAATAACCTGCTAATTGGTTATTCAATAAGATAAAGAAAAATTGACTTAGGGGATTTGCTATTTCTGCTTTTAATATTTCAGGATGGTATGCCATTTGCACATATTTTTCAATATTTTCAGCTGAATTATATGGACCAAACGTTTCCATAAACGTTGCTCGACTAATTTCCTGTAATAAGTTCACCTAATGCAGTCCGACTGGCTTAATTTGAATTGTCATTTTTGACCTCTTAATATATTCTTTTATAACCCTTTTTAACATCTTGCCAATCTTGCACTACATTCTGGGTAACTCTCTTCAACAATTTATCCATTACTTGAATTTCATCTGGTGACAATCCTTGCAGTGCTACTTGGGTGGAATAATCACTTTCACGAACTAACATATCATACAACTCTCGCCCTTTCTGGGAGCAATATAACTGTTGATTTTTCCGATTCATGGGATTTATTTTTTTTATAATTATATTTTGTTCTACCAATCGAGTAATCGCTCGATTAGTCGTAGTCTTATCCACACACAATAACTCCGATAATTGAATTTGAGTTATCCCAGGATTTTCGGTAATCCGACTTAAGTATAAGTACTGTCCCCGAGCCAATTCAATTTCTTTAAATTCAATATTGCTTATCGAATCTAGTGCTCGCGCAATAGTTCCAATGTTTCGTAAAAACGTTTGATCCAAAATATTTTCACCTCCGCTCGATTAAAATAAATTCTACTTCACTTTAGTTGCAAATGCAACTAAAGTTCAATGACCACTTGTAATTTTAATTCCAATAATACCTACTATTAACATGCCAATAAATAACCATGTCAACGGGTTGATTTGATCCTTGAAAAAAATCAACCCGACTAAAATCGATCCCACTGCACCAATTCCAGTCCAAACAGGATAACCAATACTGAGCGGAAGATGTTTAACTGCTAAAGCTAAAAAGCCAAAACTCAACACCATCCCCATCAATGTCAGCATACTATATCCCAAATGTGTGAATCCTTGGCTTAATTTCATCGTAGTCGCCCATACGACTTCAAAAAGCCCCCCTAATATTAAATAAAACCACGTCATCTCTTGATCCTCCTTTTAAAATTACAAAAAAAGGACTAGTTAAACTCTTCTATGACCTAATGAGTTTAAGCAGTCCCAAGCACCCGGTGATGCTCTTTGATTCAATTGATTATATATTATAACTTATTTTGATACTGTTGGCATAAATTTCTATTTTAAGATCTTCATTTATTCAACTAGGTAATTACACATCGGTTTCTAAAAATAATTGGTATACCACACGCTGATCATTTGGATCAGCATCCATATACACAATACCAGCCGCAAAAAATTTTGTTTTTTCAATAATGTGTTGCATTCTTAAATTTTGTTGGTGTGTGTCAATTCTAATTTCTTTAAATCCCAAATTAACGGCCACACTCATTAAATTACTAAATAAGAAATCTCCTAAATGTTGCCCAGCTTGTTGACCGCTAATTGCTACACGATGAATTGTTGCGTAAGCTTCGTTTGACCCTCGCCAAGTACCCTGATAAATTTTCCGATAATTCGGATCCGGTGTTGTTAACAATGTCGCTGTCCCCACAATTTGTTGATCCAATATCAATAAATATGTCATCCCTTTTTTGATATCAGTTAATAAATCCTGCTTTTGGGGATAATTCCCTTGCCATTGTGGGATTCGATCGATCGCCAACTTTTGCTTGGCTCCTTGAATCAGCTGCTCAATTTTATCCAGATCTTGTTGCTTCGCTTTTCTCAGATAGATCGCTGGCATAGTTTCCCCCTCAAAGATTCAATCACTTCTTTAATTTTTTTGAACATACCCTTTTAAATAATGCATGTCTCTAATAAGAATATATTTACCCGAATTATCAATTATATTTAATTTTGATAAATTTAACATAATACGTGACACAGAGTTTCGTGTCGTAATTCCACAAAATTCCGCAATTGTTCCTTGCGTAATTCGGTGTTTAATTACCACAGTTTCGTTTTCGGATGGCTTTCCAAAAAGTTGCCCACATTCATACAAAAAAGCACATACATTACCAGTTTTATTATTGCTCGTTTGCACCCTAATTTGATTAATATATTCATTAATTTTGCGACGGTAATATAATTTCAAATACTCCGACAATTTTGCATCCTGATTGAACAGCTTCCAAAATTTTTCACGATTTACTTGTAAAAACGTTGCCTGTGTTGAATCTACTAAAACATCAACAGGTTGTTTATTTCTACCACCAGATTCTTCCTCGGTTAAAAGTGTCACAATTCCGGGATCAATCATATATTTAAGATTAACCAGTCTTTCATTGGCGCCCTTCAAAGAAGTAATAACAACCCCCTGTTTCATAATATAAATATCACCTAAATCTTCACCTGCACGAACTAAATATTCTTTCCGCTTCAACGTAACCTCTTTAACGTCATTGTACGGTAACATATTTATTTGCTGAATTAAATACTCAATATATTCTTGTTCTGTGACCATCGTGTCGTTGCACCCCTTATAAAAATTAAAATCTTTCATATTAATCAATATTTATTCCAATTACCAAACCCTATTATGTTAGTATCTCAAATAATTTATGTTCTTACATTAACCTTCATAATCTACAAATAATTTACTCAGTTTTCCATATTAACATTATATATCCACTGTATCTGAGTTATATTTTTAATTTTGCACAAAAACTCGACATTTTACGTTTGTAATTTGTTTACATTTGTCACTTATGGGCTAATAGATTTTGCATAACCGAATTATTAATAAAACATTTTACGCAGGTCGGGAGAGTTAACTGAATTAAACAATATAGACTTCAGCTTAAGAAATTAGAAATAATTTCATCAGTAATAATCTTGAAGGTGACAATTGTCGCTAGCCCCTTCAATCCAGAATGTTATAATTCGACTATGGAAAATAAATTTAGTTTAATACATTATGATTCAAAAAACGACCAAGAAGTTCAATATTCCGATGCTGAAATTACAGATCTGAAAATTGCTCAATTGGTCCATACAATTGCCAGTACTGCAGAGGACTTTGTTATTATAACGCCAAACGTACCGATCAATGACAGTCTTTTTATGCAAATCATGGCGCTCAGCGATGATGATATGCATCTCGAAATCGGTTATGGTGATTACAATTATATTTGTTATAAAAATATTGCAAAAGCGATTGTAGATTTACAGAATTATCATAACGAAATGCTCCCTGAATTAACTACATGGCAAAAATTCAATCTTCATAAGAAGGCCTTCTCATTTGCGAATAACTTCAAGCGCCTATTCCATCGCGACAAAAAAGATTCCGCTGATAAATATCAATCTAAAATTACTAAATAGAAAACCGTTCGTTATAATTTAATAACTACGGTTTTTTTATATAGGGCGCTATTAATGGGCATTACTACTATGCCATCAACGTATTATCAATTTAATTTGGATGCTTGATATTGTTCCTATTTCCGAGCAAGTATCGCTTGCTTTGCATGTGCCAGTACTAATTGCTTTTAATCAGACACAAAGTAGTCTTTAATAAAATATGAAAGAGGTGAGGATATGAGTTTTCAGCATGATATCAAAAAATTAAGGGTCGATCATAATATGACTCAAAAAGAACTGGCAAATTTAATTCACGTTAGCCGTCAGACGATTTCGGCGTGGGAAAATGGGAAAAATTATCCCAGCTTAGAAGTTTTACGTGCATTGAGTGCTGTCTTCGACATTTCTTTTGAAAAAATACTATTTGGAGAAGAACTTATGCATACAAAAGAAACTATTGCCGAAACAATCAATCAAGATTTATCTTTAAAGCGTAGATATAAAAAAGCGACAATGATCCTTAGTTCCATTATATTATTACTTATTTTATGGATCAGTATTTTAATACTGGGCTATCAAAAAGGAATTGATACGATCGATCGATTTGATCCTTTTTTACAATATTCAGTAGCCTATACTAAAGCCCCCAATAATAAAATTACTAATCCAAATAATGCTCAAGATGGAAAATGGACTAAATGGTTTTCTGACAATGAGATGGGGACACAATGGTCTAAATTAACTTTATCTACCGGGCTTAATCCAGGATTAGATGATCCCTATGTGATGGCTTACCACAAAGGCAGCTATGTTAAAATTGCCCGATTTGTGCCTGGTAATTCCGTAAATTCAATTATCAAAAGTAATATCTCTGCTATTGATCGCTTAGTTCATTCTAAAAGCCACGATAATTTAAGTTTAAATATGTCATCTGAAGATAAATTAAAAAATAAAATCCATTCTAACCATGCAATTCAAGAATTAGTAATACAATAAAGAGAGCAGTTATTGAACCTCTCCTCCCGAATTACGACATCAATTAAGCAGGTAAAGCACTACAGATAAATATAGTGTCTACGCCTCAAATAAATAATTTTTTTATTATGACCATATTTACTCAAATAAGCCCTATCACGTTTAAAAAACGGCAGTATTTAATTCGATGACCTAAGCCCATATTGATTTTTACACTCCACGGGCGGAGATAATAAAAAAGCCAAGTGAATTCATCGCTTGGCTTTTTTAAATATATTAATCGTAATACTTAATTTTTAACAAACAGCCCTATCTTTACTTTATATAATTATCAATAGAATGTTGCTAAATTATTATTTGCGCTTCTTCCAAACTACTAATCCGGCCAATGAAGCTAATCCAACACTCACAATTCCAACTAGGGTGACCTTTTCAGTCGACGTCTTTGGCAACATCGTTTGAACGCGCTCAACCACATTATTGACAACGTTATTGACCGTTGAATTATTATCTGCGGGCTGATCTGTATCATCGGAATGATCCGGTATATCAGGTTTTGCTGGGTCACTTGGTTTTACGGTATTGTCGTCATTCCTAGTGTAAATATAAGTCACAGTCTGTGCCTTGTCAGTAAACTCTCCGTTGGTTGATCCCTTAACTTCCTTGAAGGTATATCCAGTAAGCTCTTTCTTAGCAGTCGTATACTTATCGCCAATATTTCCAGTCTTCACTTCTGATTTGGCAAGCTCCTGACCATTTTCATCCGTATACTTGACGGTTACATCCGCCCCTTTTTTAGGATTCTTAGTATAAACGTACGTTACTGTTTGATCACTAGCCTTAAAGATACCATTTTCTGTACCTTGGACTTTTTTAATCGTGTAGCCATTAATATCTTTTTGTTTCGTCGTATAATGGTCTCCCGCTTTACCAGTCAAAGCTTCTGTCTTGGCTAATTCTCGGTTGGCCTCGTCTACATATTTAACTGTCACTTTCCCATTGACAACTGGCTTTGTAGGCGTTGCGGTGGTAACTTTTTTGTAAACCATCGTGACCGTTTGAGCTTGATCGGTAAATTTACCTGTCTCATTGCCAGCTTTTGCAGATTGGAAAACAAAACCTGGAATTGTCTGTTTTTCTGCGGTATATGTTCTACCGATATTACCTTTTAATGTATTGTCTTGAGCTAAAGCCTTTCCGGTTTCATCAACATATTTAACCGTGACGTGCGCACCCTTCACAGGTTCCCACACGTAGGTATCTGCATCTTTTGCACCATTAAAATTATTCATCAGATCAGCTGATGTCCATGAATTTTCACCAGTGGGGGTATCGGCGGATCCTGAACCAACGTTACGCCAATTCCCATGATATTGATACCCATTGAGATTTTGTTTACCCGCTTCAGGCAAACCAACATTGTACTTTTTTCCCCCCAACCTACGCTGTTTAAATTGTTTTTCGGTCCTATTTTTAATTCTTCTAACTGTGACATATCGGCTAACATTCCCGTTAAGCCTTGAGTATATGTATCACTTTCAATATTTTCATGATCTAACGTCAACATTTCATTATTGGTCATATCAATTTTAGAAATATCCAATTTTTTAATTGATGATGCGCCATTAAACATATTTCTCACACCAATAAGTTGCCCAGTCGTCCAATTTTCAATATCAACTGAGGTCAAACTGGTATCCTTACGAAACATACTGTTTAAAGCATTAACATGTGATAAATCCCATGCTCCAGTTTTGACGGTTTTTAATGAGGCATCATACGAGAACATACTCGTGACAGTCTTAGCATTAGCCATATCAAAATTGGAAACGTCTAAATTTGATATATATGGAGTCATGGCAAACATATACGTGAAACTGACTCCATTTGACGTATTAAAATTGGACACATCTAATTCCTTAATATTTCCCATCCCTGAAAACATCCGGTCAAAATGCTTACCATTTGCTGTATCCAAATGAGAAACATCCAAACTTTTTAGATTGCGCATATGATAGAACGTACCCCAAAATGAAACTACTTGAGATGAATCAAAGTTAGATAAATCTAATGATTCGTACGATGTTTCCGCAAAAAGATAATTAAAGTTTGTTAAATTAGACGTATCAATATTATTCATACCTTCAATCACAGTAGCTTTGGTAGAATTAGTGAATAGTTCAATTGTGTCATTATTGTTAGCAATAATTTTTACTTTTCCATCAAATTTCACGTGTTCTGCATTTTGGATATCTTCAAGTAATCCGTTATTAACTACATCCGCTCCTCCATTGGCAGTATATGTGCCAGCATGATAAGTCACCGTCTTCGTTGTTGCATCATACGAGTAAGGTAATCCATTTACTGTTGCATCTTCAGTTTCTGAAGTTGCTTTGTTAGTTTGTGCATCAACGTTATTATTATTTTGCTGAATATTTTTTTGAGTGGATTTATGATTGTTTTTGTTAATCGATTCGGATGAACTTTGACTACTTGAATTACTACCAATATTCGATTGTTCATCAGCTAAGGCCACCAAAGGATTCATCAATCCTAAAATAGTAGTGCTTAATAATAAATACTTACTTATTTTCATTTTTAATACTCCTAATTAATAAATTAACAATTTTAAGTTTCATTTAATATCAACTCTGAAATTATATATTAAAAATGGCGTATATTAATATTGCTTATTTCACGATATAAGCGTAATTTTTGTTTTAATTGCGTTACATTTGTTACTTTTTGTATTTTTTAAATAACTGAATTTTATGACTTACGTTTGCATTACAAGTTCTAACAAAAAAGCTTCAACAGTTAAGTCAAAGCAATTATTATTAATCTATTTTATTTACTTTTCTTCCAAACTACCAATCCAGACATTGAAGCTAGCATAACACTCACAATCCCAGCTAACGTCAAATTTTGTGCACCTGTCTTTGGTAATAAAGTACGATTATTTTTTTCAACATTTTTAGATTTTTGATTCTTTGAATTTGTAGTTCCTAAATCTGAACTACTATTTGTATCACCACCTACAACATTGCCATCAGTTTCATCATGTGTTTTATCGTTATTATCAACTGTCGGTTTCGTTGGTGTATTGGTCCCAGGATTCGCGGGCTTCGTTGGTGTATTGGTGCTTGGATTTGCAGGCATTGTTGGTGTATTAGTGCTTGGGTCGTTATCAACTAAAGTATTTGTTAAATTATTACCATCGATCTTAGTTGTATAATTATTGACCGTATTTTCACTAATTGTATATGTGTACGGATTATTATCCTTATCTGACACCGGTAAATCAATAAAGGTATACTTCCAATTAGCTGCCTCATCTACCACCTTACTATCAATTTTAGTTCCATTTCTCAATAGATTAACTGTAATGTTATTCGGGCGTAATCCTTTTTTGTTGTTATTATCAACCCAAGTTTTTTGCCCGTCAACCGCAATCGTATTAATGTAATTCCAATAATAATTAACGTTCGTTCTAAAAAGCACATTATTATTTTCGATTTTATTGCGATCAATATTAACCGTTAAGATTATTTGTTCGCCTTTAGCCATTTTTATATTGGACGTGACACTATCATTGATTTCTAATCCACTCGTTTGTACGCCTGCATAAATTTTATTATCAACAAAATGATATTGACTAGCATTTAATGTTTGTTCAACACCATTTACCTTGAGCGTAACAGATTTAATTGTTGAAGTTGTCACATTAATTTTACCATCTACATAATCAAAGTAATCCGCAAGTGAGGGTGAACTAACATAGCTAGCTCCGTTATGATCATCTGTTACTTCAACAGTTGACTTAACTTGTTTCGTGCTAGCATCAATATCATTTAAATCTTCATGAATTGTTAATGTTCCTTTGACATTCTCTGCATGAACTGATTGTTGTAACCCAGTCATTGCAAGCATGGCAAAAATCATTACCAATATATTCAAAATTCGCTTATTTATATTCTGACTAATCATCATAATTTGTTTTCCCTTTTCAAATCGATTACTTTCTTTTCTTCCAAACGACTAATCCAGCTAATGAAGCTATTACAACACTCACAATTCCAATTAGTGTCAACTTTTGTGCTGAAGTCTTCGGTAACATCGTTTCAACATTATTAACTACCCGGTTTACAACATTATTCGTTGTTTCGTTCTTGGCATTAGTATTTGAATCCGTCTGGTTATCCGGTGTATTCGGCTGAACTGGTTCACTTGGCTTTACACTATTTTCATCATTCTTAGTGTAAATATATGTCACGGTTTGTGCCTTATCAGTAAACTCGCCGTTGGTTGATCCCTTAACTTCCTTGAAAGTATATCCAGTAAGCTCTTTCTTTTCAGTCGTATACTTATCGCCAACATTTCCACGCTTAGTCTCTGACTTGGCAATTGCTTTTCCATTCTCATCCATATACTTGACGGTTACATCCGCCCCTTTTTCAGGATTCTTAGTATAAACGTAAGTTACTGTTTGACCACTTGCCTTAAAGATACCATTTTCTGTGCCCTGGACTTTTTTAAACGTGTAGCCGCTAATATCTTTTTGTTTCGTCGTATAATGATCTCCCGCTTTACCAGTCAAAGCTTCCGATTTGGCTAATTCTCGGTTAGCCTCGTCTACATATTTAACTGTCACTTTCCCATTGACAACCGGCTTTGTTGGCGTTGCGGTGGTAACTTTTTTGTAAACCATCGTAACCGTTTGAGCTTGATCGGTAAATTTACCTATCTCATTGCCAGCTTGCGATTTTTCAAAGATATACCCAGATATATTCTTTTTGGTTACTGTGTATGGTTCATTAATATCACCACTTAATGAAGTATCGGGGCTGATCGTCTTTCCGTCTTCATTTACATATTTGACGGTTACATCCGCACCCGGTTTAACCACAGGTTGCCAAACATACGCGCCTGCATCTCGGTCGCCCTGGTAGTTAGCTTGGAATTCCTTCCCACTCCAAACGTTTTTGCCCTTTGGAAAATCTGGCGTCCCATCGCCAATGTTTTGCCACTTCCCCGTATATTCTATGCCAGCTTTTTCATTAATAGTCATATATTTCAATTCAGGGTCATATATTTCACCATCATTATGGTGGAATTGTAATTTATCTCCTAAAATCACCTCGAAAAGACCGAGACCATTAAGAAAAAGCGAAGTATTCGCTTTGGATGTATCAAAACTGCTTATATTTAATACATTAAGTCCTATCATTCCTGAAAACATAACTCCCATATCTGTCACATTCGAGGTGTTCCAAGTACTCAAATCTAATTCGGACCACTTTGCGTCCGTTATTGGTTTATTTTTATTATTAATTGATTCTGGGTCAAACGTCGCGGTAGCAAACATCCAGCCCATATCCGTAACTTTAGAAGTATCAAAATTTTTCATATTAAATCCATCGGAATTAATATGAGCCAAACTAAACATACCTGCCATATTCGTTACATTCGAGGTATCCCAATTGTCTAACTGATTTGCAAAATCTAAATAGGATTTGTCATCTCCCGCAAACATATTCCGCATCATAGTTACATTTGATACATCAACTTGGTTTAATCCACTGTTTTTATTAATACCTCCTCCAGAAAATAACATTGAGGCATCCCCATTAATTTTTAATGGCCCATCGATTTTATAAACAGTGTCGTTATTATCAAAAATATCCCGTAACCCATCAATATCATGAATTGGCTCTGGATTAGTGACTTCACCCGCTGGAACATGCACAATCAACTTGGTGGCATCGCTACTATCCGGCACAACAGTAATATTCAATCCCGAATCTCCCCATGGAAATGTTTGAACTGCTAGCGGATTATTTATTGGTGCTTTTTTAACATTATTTAGATTATCTTTAACGTTTTTACTAGGCTTATCAGAATTACTTTGAAACGTTTCAGCATCAATTGAACTCATTTTTGTCTGTGTATCAGCCAAGGCCACCAAAGGATTAATCAAGCCAAGGATCGTTGTGCTTAGTAATAAGCACTTTCCAATATTAGTTTTCATACTACCTACTCCCGAAGTAATTTACATAAAATTATCATTTATTATTTTTAAATTATATATCTAAAGATAGACGATAATTTTCCGGTTTTTTATCAGGTAACATTAAAATATTAATAGAATTATGTAACAAATGTAACCTTAAAACAACCGATTTAATTACATAAAAAAATCGCTTCAACAATTAAGTCAGAGCGAACATGCCAGCGGGCAAATCTTTAATTTTTAATCAAAAAAAACGCAAAACACAACATATTTACCACAAAAACCACGTAATTTAGATTATCCTAATTTACGTTATATCATTTAAAACGTTGATATATAAAGGTTTGTGTATCCTGTTTTTACGTTAATTAGTTTTATATTATGGAGCCGAGGGGAGTTGAACCCCTGTCCTAGTACCTTGATACTAATACATCTACGTTCATAGTTAATTAATTTAAACTTCACCCGCGGCACGCCAATCAACAAGGCGATCCTTTAGGCTAATCTGATTATCCTCTTCATAACAACTTCAGATGGGAGTGTTACGCGCAGACCATAATTATTATGACTAACTAAACTGGATGGTCACCAGTCGCGTTAGTTTGGTTCACTGGTTATTAAGCAGCGAAAGCCAAGTTGTTTGAATTTTTTGCAGTTAATTCGTCTGAGTGGATTATAGGGCCACAACCCCTAAACGCAATATTAGCTCAAACAGCACTAGTCGATTCCGGAACGACCCCCGTACCCCCTTATTATAGCTGATTTTGATATAAAAAGAAAACCGGATCTGTCTAACAGTTCCGGTTTGCTTAAAATTATTTATTAACAAAGGTATTTTCGAGGTAATCAACTGCATTTTTAGCTACCACATCTGCTTGTGGATTTTTATTATTTCCATTTACCACAGAATCTTCGACTACAAAAATCCCCGTAAATTTATTGTTTTGTAAATCGTGAATGGAAACAAGTGCGTTTTGATTATTGTTTCCAGTCTCAGCAGTTCCTGTTTTAGCGGCAAGTTTATAACCCTCATTGTACAAGCCATGGGCATACCCGGTTGCATCAGAAACAATTCCTACTTCATCATCTAAAATAGTTTTAACATCATCAGACTTAGCGACATCCTTAATAACAACAGGGTCTTTATCGTCCAAGACCAATTTAGGCATCACAATACTACCATCATTATCTAAGAAATTGAACATCGTTACCATCTCAATTGGATTAACTGACATTTGTGCTTGACCATAAGCACTATCCACTAATTGTTTATCATCTTCCAAATTACCAGTATTACTAAAGGATGCCTTTTTCATGGTAATTGGTAATTTATAATCGCGTCCAAAAGTAAATTTGTCCGTTAACTCTTTTTGGAAAGCATCACGACCAACCTTTAACATTTGTTGGGCAAAATAAACATTATCTGAATGTTGCAAAGCGGTTTTTAGATTAACCTCAGTATCACTATTCACACGTGTGACATTATATGGTGCCCATTTAGTCCCCTCAATGTGGAAAATTTCCTCAGGATTCAAGGTTCCTTTACTTAAGCCAATCGCTGCTGATACCTGCTTAAAGGTCGATGCTGGCGCATATCCTTTAGCAAAGCGGGCCATAAACGGATAATCCGCGTTATTATCAGAGCTCAAAGTAGTTGGATCATACGAGGGTGTTGAAACGACCGCTAGGAGTTCACCCGTTTTAGGAGCTTGAATAACTGCTGAACCAGGAACATTATTGAATCCATCGTATGTTGCTTTTTGAACATCTGCATCAATCGTTAATTTCAAATTCTCACCCTTTTGAAATTTTTGGTAAAGAACAGTTTTCTTCACTTCACCTTTTTGATTCATAATTTGATATTTTGTGGCTTCTTTTCCACGCAATTGCTTATCGTATGTGCTTTCTAAGCCTGCGCGGCCCACAATATCATTGCCACTAAGTGTAGAATCCTTAGCCACATCATCTGCGTTCGCCGTACTAGTATAACCAATTAAAAGACTTGCCGCAGCACCCAGCGGATACTCACGGTCGTAACTCTCCTGAATTGAAGCACCATCTCCATCGTCATCTTTTTGATAGTCGTCGTCACCAAGCGTTTTAACCGTGTAGGCCCAATCTGGATGCTCACTGTACTCATTAATACCTTTGATTATTTCATCCGCTGCCACATTATACTTTTTAGCGACTTTATCGACTTGATCTTGATTAATAGATTTATCATTATTTAGGAAATATTGAGGTACGATCTTTAATTCTTTCGTAACTTTTGTCCCTGCCAAAACTTTATCATTACGATCTAAAATTTGACCACGTTGACCTCCATCTTTAGCAATATTTAGATGATCATCTTTCCCTAAAGTAGGCAAAATCAAGTTACTATTGTAGATCACCGTGGCTTGCTTTTTATTTATCGTAAAATTAACGACATAATGTTGATTTTTAATCGTTCCAGCCGGTGTTTTTAAATCGGCGTTATATGTCATCTGATATCGGTTAACACCCTTAAAACTTGTCTTAACATCTTTTACTTTAATACTTTTGACACCTAAGTAATCAAAACTTGTTTTCATTTTGGCCGATGGGTCTTTAGTTGTTAGTCCATATTCTTCTAGACTAGCTTTATCGGTATGTTTTAATAAATTACTATATTTTTTCTGTGCAAAATTATCGGTATATGTATGCGCAAATTGCCGGGCCTGACCAGCTTGAGTTTGATTGTAATAATAGAAGGCTCCCAACCCTGTGGCTATTGCCACAACGGCGATACTTCCACCTAAAATCCAGCGTTTTTTATGTTGAATTTTTTTAATCTTGGCCCCAATTCCTTGCTTTTCACTCTTTAAATCATCGTTCACAGTCAAACCTCTTCCTAATCCTAATTAACGTACAAATTAAGTATTTAATCAGTAACATGTTGATTTTATCATAAAACCAATAATTATTCTCTATAATTAAAATTTGATTGATGGCATTGTCAGTTTTTTTCTCGATTTTTAAAAGATATCTATATCCAATATTTTCAGCCGAATATTTTTTTTGCAAAATAAAAAGGACTATTGGTAGTTACCATTAGCCCTCACTTATTTACTTGGCGTATTCAATCGCACGAGATTCTCTAATCACCGTCACCTTAATGTGTCCGGGATAATCGAGATCATGCTCAATTTGGTTCTTAATATCACGAGCAAGGACAGTCGCTTCCACGTCTGAAATTGCCGCCGGTTCAACCATCACGCGAATTTCACGTCCTGCTTGGATCGCAAAGGTCTTTTGAACCCCATTGAACCCATTTGCAATTCCTTCAAGTTGTTGCAAACGTTGAACGTAATTCTCTAATGATTCAGAACGAGCACCGGGACGCGCTGCTGAAATAGAATCTGCCGCAGCCACTAAGACTGCAATAATTGACTCTGGTTCAACATCGCCATGATGTGATGCAATTGCATTCACAACAACCGGACGTTCATGGTACTTGGTAGTTAGTTCCACCCCAAGTTCCACGTGTGATCCATCCACTTCATGATCAATCGCCTTACCAATATCGTGTAATAATCCTGCGCGCTTAGCAAGCGTAATATCTTCATCTAACTCAGCTGCCAACAAGCCGGTTAGTTTTGCAACTTCTATCGAATGTACTAAGACATTTTGACCGTAACTTGTTCGATAATTCATCCGACCAATCGTTTTGATTAAATCTGGATGAATATTGTGGAGACCAAGGTCAAAGACCGTCTGTTCTCCAACTTCACGAATATGTTCGTCCATTTCTTTTCGTGCTTTTTCCACCATCTCTTCAATTCGAGCCGGATGAATCCGACCATCAGAAATTAATGCCTCTAAAGCACGCTTAGCAATTTCACGGCGAACTGGATCATAACCACTCAACACAACTGCTTCTGGAGTATCATCAATAATTAAATCAATTCCAGTCAAAGTTTCAATTGCCCGGATGTTACGACCTTCTCGACCAATGATACGACCCTTCATATCATCGTTTGGTAGGGCGACAACTGAGACAGTTGATTCAGCGACCATATCAGCCGCCGAACGTTGAATTGCTTGAACGACCAAACTTTTAGCCTTTTTATCAGCTTCAGTAACGGCCTCCTGTTCACTTTCCTTAATCAATTTGGCTCGTTCAGAAACTAGGGATTCCTTTGTTTCCGTTAAAATCAAAGATTTAGCATCAGTACGGTCCATTTCGGCCACTTCAACTAACTTTGCTTCACGATCCTCAACCAATTGCTCAGCATAATTTTGCTTATCCTTCACACTTTGGCGCTGTTGATCAAGTTTGTTTTCTTTTTCAGAAATTGACTCCTCACGCTTTTGCAGTGAGGCGTCTTTCCGATCTAAGACAGATTCACGACTTACCAAACGTTCTTCTTGGGCTAAAACGGCTTGACGACGTTCCTGTAATTCTCCCTCAATTTTCGCTTGGTATTGTTGGCTTTCATCACGCGCTTCAACAATGGCACTTTGTTTTAAGGCCTTCGCATCCACTTGTGCTTGATTCGTGATATCATTTGCAGTTTGACGGGTTTGTTTCAAATCATTTTCAATCTTAGTCCGAGTAAAAATGTGTCCAAAACTATACCCAATTACGATTGCGACAAGCGACGCCAGGATGATCATAGTGATGTTCATCATTGACTCCTGTCTAGTAAGTTAATTGGTTTCAACTTATTTATAAATTATTAAATTTGCGCTTTTTAACACCTTTTAATTTTATCTGTTTTATTAATTTGTGTCAATGAATTGTAACAATTGTTGAAAGATTAAAAAAATAAGACTGGTCGCTTTACAGACCAATCTTATTTTTCATTTTAGAACTTTTTAATCACGCATTTGATACATCAAAAATGCCACAACTACTAATCGGATGACCACAGCTATAATCGGAGCAAGAATGATCCAATTTCCGAGACCAACCCCTATCAGGAGCCCCATTAAGATAAGAAACATTATGCCTACATTCAACCAACGTAAATGCCTTTGATTAAGATACGTGAGTTTATCAGCCGCTTTCAAAACTACTTCCAATTGTTCTAAATCTTTTAGTTGAGCATCAACAATCGGAAGACTGTCCCCAACCTCCATCATAATTCGGTCCGGCATTCCATGTGGTATCTGCTGATTAGTTATAAACATTGAATCTTCAGTTTGTAAGGCTGTCATTTGCATTAAGGTTTTATCCTTAGGACTCAATCCAGCTTTCACATAGCTTGCACTTTGAAACATTTCAGTTAAACCATGGACTGAGCCCATCGCATCGGCCGAAATAATTTGCGTTCGAATTCCCCGCTTCACTAACATCCGATCAATTTCTAGAAGCGAGTATTTCAATGGCGTACCATAGTTAATAATTCCAATGACTTGGATACCATCAACGATATATGAGACAGAGTTGCCAATGGCTTGGTAGTTTGCTAATACTTCCGCGCTAACCGCGTAATTCTTCAAGGCTTCACGGGCTGAAATAACTGCAAAACGTTCTTGATGAATCACGCCAGAAACACCAATCAAAGCAATTTTTTCTGGCTCAGATACTTCGCTAGCATCAATCTCTTGGTCAGCTGCATATTTCGCAAACCCACTCGAAAGTGGACTCGCAAAATTTCTTAATAATCCAGCCGCAATTCCAATGACATCATGATCGCTATAACGATCATCAACACTTTTCACAGAATAAATACTGGCAACGGGTTCAGTCAAAACCCCTGACTTTTCTAACAAAATACTCTTAATCCCTGGTAGGCGATTTAAAATTGTCCAATCATTGACCACAATTCCGTTTTCACGTAAACGATCTTGTAACAATTGACGTTGATATCGAATTAAAACAGTGGGCCACTTCGGATCAGCAATTAATAAAACGGTTGTTGCAATCAGCAACCCTGCCATGAGGTTAACTGTTAGTGTCCCTAATACCAAGCCAATGATTGTAACTAATGTTAGTAGCCAACGTAGTCTTTTACTATTTCTTTGATCAGTAGCACTTTCATGATCTAAATTAATTGGCTGAAATAATGCCAAGGACCCTAATAAAATCGCCGTACCAAATAAAGTCAAAGGGACCACGATCCACGTCTGAGCAGGCGCTTTATATAAGGCCACTCCACATGCAAATCCCCAACTTATCAATGCTGTCAAAACTTCATGCCACGAACTAATTAATCGTTGCTCACTTTGTCGCAGATAACGCACGATACTAGTTCCCAAGAAAACCCAAAATATGATTCCAATTATCATTACCATTAAGTAGACATATCGTCGATCTATATTCATAGTTTGGACGTATGTAGTTAAAATTGGTGCAATAATTCCAGTTAATAGTGCTAATAAAATGGCGATAATTATATATCGCAAATATTTAAAATTCATCTGCAATACTCCCATCATAAATTTTATAAAATGTAACTAAAGTATAGCAAAGGTCTTTGTATTGAAACCGTACCATTCACAAACCTTACCAAATCATAAGCTTTTTAAGTTTTTAAACACAAAAAAACTGAGCTTATAATAAACTCAGTTCTAGTTAATTGCGGGAGCAGGATTTGAACCTACGACCTTCGGGTTATGGGCCCGACGAGCTACCAGACTGCTCCATCCCGCGATAATATAAAGGAGAATGTGGGATTCGAACCCACGCGCCGGTTTCCCGACCTGACGGTTTTCAAGACCGTTCCCTTCAGCCAGACTTGGGTAATTCTCCAAATAGTTGATTAATCAACATATTTAATATTAACAGTTTCATAACGTTATGTCAAACAATTATTTATACTCGAGTTTTCCAAAGTTTAAAATTAATGACTTGGAAGCTACCAATTAATAGGCCCAGTCCAATATAAATAATTGAAAGATTCATACCACTCACATCTAATTGTTGGATGGCATATATCATCATACCCCAATACACCCCCCAAGAGCATAAACTCAACCATTTCTTAATCAGCGCTTGTTGCATTAATTCCAAACTGGCTTGCACCAGACTTAAATGATCCGCTTGAATTTGAACATCCGTCATCGCCCCGAGCGTTTGTTGCTTATTATGCATCAATCCAATTGAAAAGTCAGCCAATTGTAATGCTAGATAATCATTATCGCCATCCCCAACAAAAAGCACTCGACCATTTTGCTGATACGCCTTTACCAGATCCCCCTTTGAATGACTGGTAAGATCTGCGGCAATAACATCGATCTCTAACACCTGACCAATTCGATTGGCATTACTATCATTATCACCGGTAGCCATCACTGTCACCACTCGCTGATTTCTAAACTGCTGAATTAATCCCGGAGCCGATTGACGAATCTGTTCTTCCAAAACGATTGAAGCTACAATCTTTTGCTGAGCTTGCACCAAATAACACATCATCATTCCATCAGCCTTCACAGTTGGTTCGATTCCTAATTGGCGCACGGCGGCCCGACTCAATAAAGCATATTCATCCTCAACAAAGCGTCCCCAGATCCCCGCTTCGATTTTTCGGCTCTGCACTAGCTGCAAATCGACTCGCTGAAATTTTTGGGTCTGTAAATACATTATAATTCCACGTGCTACCGGGTGTTTTGATTGTTGTTCTAAACTTTCTAAAATCGAAAATATTGTTGACCGTGTTTTTGGATCAGCCAAGACGATTTCTCTCACCCGAGCGGCTGGCTCGGTTAAAGTGCCTGTCTTATCTAAAATGGCATAATCTAATTTAAAAAAACGACCAATCACTTGCTGATTCTTAAATTCGATGTTGAGTCGCTTTCCAATCTGAATTGTTTTATGCTGAATTAATTTCAGATTAATATAATAAATCAGGACAAATGAAATGGTACTACAAATAACTAAACCCAACCAACCTCCGATAGATTGGCGATTACCTACGCTATTTTGGAATGTGTAAAACCCCCAAATCATAAGCCCCCACAAACACCAAATTACAATTAACCAGACCCACAACATGCGACTAGTAATATCTGGTTTTAAATCCAGTGAAGCACGTTGATTTAAAGCTTTCGTCGTCGGGATCACTTCTTGTTCTGGTGATTTTTCATTAATTCGACTGATATGCCTAAACGCAGTCATTTTCTTAAACCAATTATCCAAATTACGTTTATGCATACCAGTCCTCCTATCATTATTATCTATTAATTATATAGTAAAATATATTTTTTGGGTTATTTCCCGCTGATTATTTAGGTATCCAATCAAATTTAATATAAAACATCATTAAAAACTTTCCAAAAAATTAAACCCCCGGTAAATCAACATTTCAGTTGATTTACCAGAGGTTTAATCTTAATTTGATGCGGGCGGCGGGGGTCGAACCCGCACGATATTTCTATCACAGGATCCTTAGTCCTGCGCGTCTGCCAATTCCGCCACGTCCGCATAAGCCGTGTTAATAATTAACACAGCTAATCATACCAAATTGGTAATATAGTTTCAAGCGTTACTTTTCCACCAGATTCTCTGAAAACAAAGTTAACCCAATCCGCTCACGCTTCAAGTCAACTTCTTTAACCCAAACTGTGATAATATCACCAACTGCCACCTGCTCGTGTGGATTAACTTTATGTCGCGAATGCTTATTTTTTACCATCTCATTAATATGAATCAACCCATCTTCATGGACCCCGATATCAACGAATGCCCCAAAGTCGACAACATTACGGACTGTCCCCTGCAACTCCATCCCCGGTTTTAAATCTTTTAGCGTTAGCACATCTGATCTTAAGACCGCACTAGTCGCTTGATCTCTGAGGTCGCGTCCAGGATGCTTTAAGGCATCAATAATATCTTGGAGCGTGGGTAGTCCAATTCCCAGTTCTTGCGCGATCGTAGTTGTCGTTAATGCTTCTAATTGAAGCATGCGTTCATCCTCATCGTTACTTGTAACCCGCTTTAATATTTCCTTGGCCACTTGATACGATTCTGGGTGAATTTCTGTATTGTCCAAACTATTTTTACCACTGGGAATTCTTAAAAAGCCTGCTGCTTGCTCAAACGCCTTCGGTCCTAATTTAGCAACTTTTTTCAGCTCATTTCTCGTTTGAAAAGCTCCATTATTATCACGATAGGCAATAATATTTTGAGCAGTAGTCTTAGTCAAACCCGCAATATGCATGAGTAATTGCGGTGAGGCAGTATTTAAATTAACCCCCACCTGATTAACTGATGTCTCTAAGACCTGATCCAACTGTTCCGTTAATTCTTTGGTAGGTAAATCATGCTGATATTGCCCAACTCCCACGGCTTGTGGATCAATTTTAATCAACTCAGCCATCGGGTCTTGGAGCCGTCGTGCAATTGAAATGGCCGAACGTTGTTCAACCTGCAGATCTGGGAACTCAGCTCGTGCAATATCAGAGGCTGAATAAACCGAGGCCCCCGCCTCATTTACCACTACATATTTCAAATCTGGCAAATCCGTTTTAATCAAATCCGCAATAAATTGCTGTGATTCACGCGACGCTGTTCCATTTCCGATTGCAACCAAAGTTACATGATACTTTTGTACTAAGCTAATAATCACCTTTTTGGCACCCGCTGGATCAAACTTAGCGGCCCGGTGCGGATATATAACCGCTTTTTCCAAAAATTTACCATTTGGGTCTACAACTGCAAGCTTCGATCCCGTTCGAATTCCTGGGTCAAATCCCAAAACAACTTGTCCACGTAGCGGAGCCCCCATTAGGAGGTGATACAAATTTTTACCAAAAACATTAATCGCATCTTGGCTAGCGACTGTCGTTAATTGCTTGCGCACTTCACGCTCAATCGCTGGACCAATAAACCGCTTATAGGCATCGTTTGCCGCCCGTACTAAAATATCAGCAGCTGCACCTTGCTTACTACCCACTAACCGGAATTTTAGATAGCGCTCAATTGCTAACTGATCAATATCTAACCCAACTGAAAGCACGCCCGCTTTTTCGCCC
Organism: Weissella coleopterorum; assembly: GCF_011304355.1. Classification (NCBI taxonomy): domain Bacteria; kingdom Bacillati; phylum Bacillota; class Bacilli; order Lactobacillales; family Lactobacillaceae; genus Weissella; species Weissella coleopterorum. The sequence continues at coordinate 1,374,903 of NZ_CP049888.1, forward strand.
CGATTCATGGCCAGGATTTGATGATTCTGTACTTGTTTGACCTTCTGACTAAAGTCATAATAGAGCGCATAAACATCTTTCGGATCCATATCGTCAGCCCCGCGTTTAAGCTTGGCCTGGATAGTTCCATTTTGTTGTGTGAAATTTCGAATCCATTCACGAAGACCTGCATTCTCACCGATCACTTCGGCAAAAATTTCATGAACGCCATTAAAAACAGCCGTAATATCTGGCAATCCTTTTTTAGCATCTACATAGGTCTGGGCAAGTTGACTTAAATCATCTTTCGGGAAGCTTTGAATTTTTTGTGCAAACGGCATTAAGCCGGCCTCTTTTGCGATCGTAGCCTTCGTTCTACGTTTTTGCTTATATGGCAAATAAAAATCTTCAACCTGTTGTAAATTATCAGCAGCGACCAAACGTTCCGCCAGAGCTGAGCTCCAAACTTTCTGTTCAACAAGCGCCTTTTGAACCGTTAACTTACGCGCTTGTAAATCTTCTAATCGTTTACTACTAGCCTGAATATCCCGAATTTGCACTTCATCTAAATTACCTGTGGCTTCTTTTCGATAACGCGCGATAAACGGGACAGTATTACCATCCTGAAGCAAATCTGTGGTGGCTTTAATTTTTGATTTTGGAAGATCTAATTCAGATGCAATCCCGGTGACCAAATCTAATTCTGGAATTGATATATTCGTCATTTTTACATTACCATTTGGAAAGCGCGCCGCACTTGTTTCATAAATTCTTCCATCAATTGATCTTGGTCTTTTTCTGATTGATCAAATGCTACTACGTCCACTTGTTGATTATTAACATCTAATGATTTTGCCATGACAACGGTTGCTTCATAATACGCACGGAAAGTCTTTTGCATTGCACCATGAACGCCAATTAAACGTACCGGAGCTTTCATTCTATCTAGATCTTGGGCCACTTGTTGATAAATTTCGACTACGTCATCAAATTCCACCGAGATTTCTGCAAATTCAGCCTTTGGCATTGCATCCACTTGCTCTTGATCTAACGCCGCACGAATTTTTTCAAAATATTCAGCTACATTTGTGCCACTCTCTTCAGTAGTTTGTACCAGTTGTGATAATTGCATTACATACTCGCGTGGATTTGCAAACATTTTTTTAACCATTTTAGTTTCTCCATTTGCTTTTAAATTTTCCATAACAACTTGATGAATTAAAAGAATACAGCGATCAGTCCTCCTTGGACCAATCGCTGTAATTCAAGTTTTTGCATCAAAGCCGACATGATAACACAGCTTCTATATTATACATGATTATTGCTTATGCATACTACGACGTTGGATGAATTTAATAATCTCGACAATTGGAACAATCGCCAAAGATGATCCCAAAACTAAGAGCCATTGATGCCAATCCAAGTGTGTTACATGGAAAATGTCATTTAATCCAGGCATCACAATCGTAACGGCCAGAGCCAATGCAGCAATTACAATAGCCCAATTGAAGGTCTTATTTTTAAATACCCCAACTGTAAATATTGATTGATAAATTGATTTAGTATTAAAGGCATGGAATAACTGAATTAATCCCAATGTTGCAAATGCCATTGTTAGGGCGTCCGCATGTGCGGCGCCCACACTAGCATGGACTGGGAAATTGATTGCATACCAATATACACCTAATGTAATTAAACCTTCAATTAATCCCTGATAGATAATCGTACTTCCAAGCCCATTGGACAAGAAATCGCTGTTTCGACCTCGCGGCTTACGTTCCATGATTCCGGGTTCGACCGGCTCCATCCCCAGAGCAATTGCTGGTAATGTATCAGTAACTAAGTTAATCCAAAGGATATGCACTGGCGCCAAAATATTCCAACCCATGATCGTCATAACAAACAAGGTCAATACTTCACCTAAGTTAGCTGAAAGAAGATATTGAATTGATTTTTGAATATTAGAAAAGACTTTACGCCCTTCTTCTACGGCATTGACAATGGTTGCAAAATTATCATCAGCAAGCACCATATCCGCCGCTCCCTTTGAAACCTCAGTCCCCGTAATTCCCATCGCTACACCAATATCAGCCGTTTTCAAGGCCGGCGCATCATTGACTCCATCACCAGTCATGGCAACTACTTGTCCTTGCGATTGCCACGCTTTGACAATTCTAACTTTGTGTTCGGGAGCTACACGCGCATAGACGCTATATTGTGATACCCGAGCTTTAAATGTAGCATCATCTAATTGATCTAGTTCACGTCCCGTAATGACTGCATCACTACCTTGTTCGGAACTCAAAATTCCCAAACGGCGAGAAATCGCCTCCGCTGTAATTTTATGATCACCCGTGATCATCAAAGTACGAATTCCAGCCTTTTTAGCTTCCGCGACCGCACCGGCGACTTCAGGTCGCTCAGGATCAATCATTCCAATCATTCCAACAAAGATCAAATCGTTTTCCACTAAATCTGACTCAAGTTTGGTTGGAATTTCATCCACCAACTTATAAGCAAACCCGAGCACTCGTAAAGCATCTTGGGCCATCGCCACATTAACTGCCCCAATTGCATCCTTATCTGCGATCTCCATCATCACGGTCTGATCATGATCTAAGCGATGCGTGGTCCGGCGTAACAATTCATCCGGCGCCCCTTTAACCGTAATCATAAATTGATCAACGTGTGGATGAATCGTTGTCATTAATTTCCGTTCTGAATCAAACGGAATTTCTGCAACCCGAGGATTATTTTCAAATAATTGTTTTAAATTACGATGCTGACTTTCATTAAATGTGATTAAAGCCGTCTCAGTCGGATCACCCAATTTGTCTCCATCAGTATTAATTTTAGTATCATTATTTAGCGCCATCAAATCAGCCAATTGCTCGGCCGAACCAGTCACTGGAGTTGGCGCATCAATCAAATTTTGATCAACATAGTATTTTTCGACAGTCATCTTATTTTGCGTTAACGTTCCCGTCTTATCGGAACCAATAATTTGCGTTGAACCGAGCGTTTCCACGGCGGGCAACTTGCGCATCAAAGCATGTTTTTTAGCTAACTGATTAGTTCCCAATGCTAATGTAATAGTCACAATTGCGGGTAACCCTTCTGGAATAGCGGCTACGGCTAACGAAATAGCTGTTAGCAACATATCAACCAATCGATTACCACTCGCTGTCTCTGGAGTTCTTAACATACCAACAATGAATACCACCACGGCAATAATTAAAATTAAGTAGGTCAACGACTTTCCTAATTTTGATAAATTAACTTGTAAGGGTGTCTTAGTTGCCTCTGTTGATTCCAACATTCCTGCAATATGACCAACTTCAGTTGACATTCCCGTGCCTGTAATGATTCCTAGGCCACGGCCATAAGTAACATTTGAATTCATGAAAGCCAAATTAGTCCGATCGCCCAAAGGTAAATCGGTCCCAGTTAAAGCCCTGGTCTGCTTTTCAACCGGTACAGACTCTCCAGTAAGGGCTGCTTCTTCGATTTTCAATGATGCAGACTCCAGCAAACGCATATCAGCTGGAATCACATCTCCTGCCTCCAAGGCAACAATATCACCAGGAACCAGTTCACTCGCCGGCAATGTCATAATCACCCCATCACGCCGAACATTCGCATTTGGGGCAGACATTTTCTGCAACGCCTCAATAGCTTCATCTGCTTTTGCTTCTTGGTATACCCCAAAAACAGCATTCAAAATCACCACGGCTAAAATGATCAGTGCATCAGCCACTTCTCCCGTAAGACCTGCAATTAATGCAGCCACTAACAACACTACAATCATAAAATCTTTAAACTGATTCAAAAATTTTTGAAATAATGTTGTTTTCTTAGTAGCCTTTAATTGGTTCGGTCCTATCTCTTCTAAACGTTGCTCAGCATCGCTCCCCGTCAAACCATTCACTATATCAGCCTTTAGGTCAGACTCAACTTCTTGCGTCGTCCTTTGATATAACGGCTTTTGAATTCCATCATCATGCATAAAATAACCCTCCTAAGTCCATTCCTCAATTAATAATTAATATAAAAAGAGACCCGTAGTGACATTTAAACAAGTCACCACGAGTCTCACAATTTAAGGACCACCGGAACAGTCTAACTGTCCTTGTTGACGGTGGGACCGCAAACCAAAGTTCGCCGTTACTCCCTCATGATTTTATAATTAATTTAACATCCTAATTTTATCATAAAACCTGGGCCTACGGGAACTTTTAATTTCTTCAAATTTAATGAATTTAAACAAAAAAAAGACACACAATGTGTGCCTTTTTTCAGCTAACAACTAAAAATTAGTCCTTAGTAACGTTAACAGCTTGCAATCCGCGAGCTCCTTCTTCAACGTCAAAGTTAACTTTTTGTCCTTCGTCCAATGACTTGAAACCATCAGTTTGGATAGCTGAGAAGTGTACGAATACATCTCCACCATTTTCGCGTTCGATAAATCCAAATCCCTTGTCTGCGTTAAACCATTTTACTGTTCCTTGTTCCATGTTATGAAACCTCCTTGGCACTTGCCATAATAAAAATTAAATCAAAAATCAATGTGCCATACATTTGGTAAAACATAAAACAAAATTGCTTTTTAACTCTGTAAATTATTATAACACCATCATCTAGAGAAAGATACATTTAAATCAAATTTAATTATAAAATATTTATTTTTTCGTTTTTTCTTTCTAATATTCTAAGGTGCAAATGTAATATGAAAGCTTTTTATCCTTGTACAACTTTAAACTACATTTCTACATTATGTTAACTCAATGTACATTAAAATGATATATCTGCTTATAATTATGTCCAACTGCAATATTAAGCCTTAACTTATCCTGTTCATAAACTGCACTCCACTGAGTCGCTAACACTTTTCCATTCGGTTCTTTTGTATCTAAATGCGCTGCTTGTAGAATATTCATCGACGCTTGCGGAGTTAAAATGCCTTTTTTCGCTTCTAGTTGCTGACTAGCAATCGCGTAGCGGTCTTGTCCTGAACCTTGATTATATTTATCGGGACTTAAATAAAAATTAGTTGCTACTTGATAGCTCTTATCAGCCGGCAGCACCTGCATCTTATTATTAATATACTCGACAATTACACTTTTACCTTGCCGATCGGCAATTTGAAAATGGTAAGTCGCTTTGGCTGAACTATGCATATCATATTTTTCAAGTAATTTAACTGCTTCATCGGTTGTCTTGGCTTTATCTAATATCATTCGAATTGCTACACTCGTGTTAATCCCCGGCTTATCGGTTTGCTGGTTTGTCGTTGGTCCATCTAACTCTAATACTGCCGCACTTAACCCTTTTTCGTTCAACCCATCGAGGGGGATGTATGGTGCCACCAATGTCATTAGGCGCGCCATTGGTTGATTCATTTCATTAGATTTGATCCCCAACAACCCTGGATCGACCACCGAAATACTTTCATAAGCATTTTTAGGCTTCGTTCGAACCACCATCACTGGCGCATCATCCAGATCCAAATTACGAGCAAAGGTGGCCTTGCCTTCGGGTGTTTTAGCATTAAAGGTAGTACATCCCAAATTGGGCACTTTAATCTTAACAGGTAATCCGTGTAATAATTGCCCCGTCGCAAAATCGGCTAATTCTTGATCGTTATTCACTCCCTTCTTTAACAGTTTATCCAGTGCATAGTCACCTCGGTAATTCATCTCATAAAACGGCTTATTATTAATTTTTTTCATCGTCGCTAAAGTGGTCAATTCATTTCGAAGCAAAAGACCGCCCCCAACAACTAAAATTAATAATAATAAACCACACCACATTAATATTTTTTTCATCAAAACACTCCAGTTTATTTTTAATTCGATTGATTAAATTCATAGAATAAAATAATTATTAAACAATTTTTTGTACATTAATCTGATAAAGGCCATTCATCAATATTTAAAATTATAAGACTTTTATTTCGAAAAAGAAATATTTTTTTAATCAAAGTTCTTCGTTAATTGCGTTCTTCCCAATAAAAAAAGGATCCCTCGGAGGCTCTCCGATAGATCCAATATTCCGATTTATTAACTCTATCTAAAATTCAATAATTCTTCTTTCGCTGGGCTTATAGGTTTCCAGAACTAATGAGCTAAAGTGCAACTCATACAAGCGTTCACTTTCAGGATGATGCGCCCGGATAAACCCAGAATCAGCTGCAAAAATATTTTGTACATCTGACCACTGCTTATTCGATGGTCTCATCGTAACATGATTGGAATTAATCCGCATCCCACTCTTAAGATCGACGGCTGTCACAATCGCTACATTTTCGTTTTGCGCTAGTTCAACCGTCTTGGGGCTAGCCGGATCCATCGAATAAATATACCATGTACTTTCATCGTGTGGATCTACCCCAAATGAAACAACTCTAACACTCGGAACTGCTTGGACCGATGTTGCCAAATAAACTAGTCCACCAGATCCATCAATAAAATTTTGATAACTGATCATTTTTTCAACCTCAACTTAAATATTTTTTATTTTTCTAAAATCATATCTAGGTGCGGAATCCCATCTTCCAAGTAAACTTCCGATTGCGCTTTAAAGCCAAAGGTTTCATAAAATTTACGTAAATATTCTTGAGCTGCAATTTTAACTGTCTTTTCTGGGAAACGTTCCTCAATCTCTGTTAAAGCTGCCATAACGATGGTTCGGCCGAGATGCATTTGTCGGTAAGGTTTAACTACTAGCACTCGACCAAAGCTAATTGATACTCCATCGTCATGACCTACAATGCGGGCGTAAGCCACCATTTTGTCTTCTTCTTTTAAAATTACGTGCCATGCAGCTTCATCCTTAGCATCGATTTCTTGATACGGACAATCTTGTTCCACCACAAAAACCGCAACCCGTGCCTGCATAATTTCCAGCAACTCAAGGGCTGTTAATGACGACGTCTGCTTAATTTCAAGTTTAAAGCGATCTGCTTGATTCATTTTTAAGTCCTCCATGCCAAAATGACAAATATTTCATATTCTAGTTTCTTTTAAAATCAATTTTAATTGTTTTTAACTACTCGTACAACAACTATTCATATTCCCACGCTTCCAACTCTAAAAAAGGTAACCCAAACCATTTCAAATGGCCTAAGTTACCTTAAAAAATTTAATTAATCGACTCCGTCCATGAGACGAATGACCATTTTAACAAGGAACATCATAATAATTCCCAAAACAACTGCTGCGATTCCAAAGAGCAAGAAGTATGCAACTTCGGTTTTCGGAGTGTACAAACCAACAAATTGTGCATTCAATGCTGATCCAGCTGCCGCAGCTAAGAACCAGAGTGACATCATCTGCGAGTTAAATGCTCGCGGTGCTAATTTAGTGGTAACCGAAAGGCCGACTGGTGAAATTAACATTTCTCCAAAGATGATCAAAGCCCACGAACCCAACAACCATAATGGTGAAACGCGAGTTGCAGTTCCCCAAAGACTACCCGGAATAGCTAGTAACAAGAAAGACGCCCCAGCAAAGATCAATCCGACCGCAAATTTCATCGGTGACGAAGGCGCATTTTTACGCCAACGGGTCCACATCGTTGCAAAGAATGGAGTATACAACATAATGAAGAATGGATTCAAAGACTGGAACCAGGCTGCCGGGAACCATGAATGTAGCGTTCGTGTTTCCGCAAACGTCGCCAATACTACAGATCCCTGTTCTTCCAAGGCCCAAAACAAGACGGCTCCCAAAAACAGCGGAATATAGGCCAAAACTCGTGAACGTTCTTTGCTAGTCACTTTCTTTGATGAAAGCATCTGTACAAAGTAATAAATAGGTACTAGTACCGCAATAAACGTTAACAAGTTAATATAGTCAGTAATATCATTCCAACCCATCATCGTCATCACAAATAAGATAATCCCTAAGGCTACAATCCCTAAAATTGTTTTAATAATCAAGGGCTTGACTTCATGCGCTTCTAGCGGGTCAGTTGGCTTTAAACCATCCTTTGGTAAATTTTTCTTACCACCGATGTAATATTGAACCAATCCTAAGAACATTCCAATCGCGGCCAACCCGAAAGCCGGATGATAACCAGCATTTTGCTGAGTCCAACCAACCAATAGTGGTGCAATGAATGATCCTAAATTAATTCCAAAGACAAAAATTGAGAATCCTGCATCTCGCCGTCGATCTTCAGGACGATATAGTGAGCCAACCATTGATGAAATATTGGGCTTCAAAAGTCCGGTTCCAATTATAATTAAGGCAATCGACGTAAATAAAGCACTCGCTCCAAACGGCAATGACAAAACGATATGTCCAAACATGATGAAAATTCCACCAATGAAGACCGCTCGCCTCGAACCCAGAATTCGATCAGCCAAATACCCACCTAGGGCCCCGGTCAAATAGACCATCGAAGCATATATCGCCATAATTGAAGCAGCTACGGCCTTAGTTATATTTAAATCACCTGTCGCAATCAAATGCCACATATAATACAGTAAAATGGCTCGCATTCCATAATAAGAAAAACGTTCCCACATTTCTGTCATAAATAACGTTGACAAACCAATTGGTTGTCCAAAAAATTTCTTTTCTTGTTTTTGTTCAGTATCCATACGTTCCCATCCTTTATGTAATTAATAATTATCAAACTCCGTTTTTAATAATGTTCTCATTTTAGCAACAACTATTCTATTTTACAAGTATAAAATTAGTATAACCCGAAAATGTTTCTCATTTTACGTGCAAAAACGCCTTATTTACACCGATTAGCCCATAAATATTAAATAAGATTCTTTCACATAAACCACTAATCTTTAATTTATTAACGTCTTATTCATTAAATAAAAAAAGCATTAATCCAGGTTGATGGATTAATGCTTTTTTTCGATTTAAATTTAGCCTACCGAATACTGCCCTTAAATTTACGTTGCAGATCCCGATCTTGATCACGTTTTTTAATAGTTTCACGTTTATCAAACCGTCGTTTACCCGTCCCCACACCGATTAAAATTTTTGCGAAACCATGTTTCAAATAAACTTTCAAAGGGACAATCGTCACCCCCGCTTCAGAGGATGATCGCTCTAATTGTTGTAATTCACGTTTATGTAACAACAACCGCCGGGGGCGCAATGGTTCATGATTAAATTGATTTCCCTGTGCGTAAGGGGCAATATTAACATTGTCCAACCAAGCCTCTCCATGTCGAATCTGAACAAAACCATCGGCAATGGTCATCTGGCCTGCGCGCACGGATTTAATCTCCGTTCCCGTGAGTGCCATCCCTGCATCATAAGTCGCTCCAATAGCATAATTATAACGAGCTTTATTATTCGTCGCTAAATATTGTTGAGTATTTTTTTTAGGTTTTGCCATCAACAACCTCCTAAAATTAGTGGCGACCCTTACGGTTAGCATTTTCTCGTGGATCATTTGGTTTACGCCGATCATTTAAAGCACCTAAGGCTTGACCATTGTTATGACGTCGCTTAGCTCCCGAATCTTTTTTGGGTTGATCTGCCTTAGGTTTACCCTGATGTGATTTATCATGATGACTCTTATTCTTGTTACCAAAGCTCCCCGATGATTATCCGCAACTTTAATATCAGTAATCGGCGCTGCTTTTGGATCTACCAAGATAAAATCAAGTGAACTTTGTTCTTTATCAACTCGGACAAGTTTAACCTTGACTGCTTGTCCAATCTGATAAATATGGTGGAAACGACGTCCAATTAACGCTAAATGACTTTCATCATACATATAGTAATCATCAGTTAAGTTAGAAGTATGAATTAACCCCTCAACCGTATTATCAAGCGAGACAAACATTCCAAACTTCATAACACCATTAACCACGGCATCAAATTCTTGTCCCACTTTATCTTCCATGAATTCCGTCTTTTTCATCGCATCAGTATCGCGTTCGGTATCAATAGCACGACGTTCCCGGACCGAAGTATCATTACCAATTTCCGCCAGTTTATCCCGATACTTAGCTTGGGCGGCTTCATCGGTTCCGTTGGTCTCGTACCATTTAATCAAGCGATGCACTGTTAAATCCGGATAACGCCGGATAGGGGACGTGAAGTGTGTATAATACTCTGCTCCCAAACCGAAGTGACCCAAAGGTTCATTACTATAAGCCGCTCGTTGCATTGAGCGAAGCATCATCGTTGAAACCATTTGTTCTGATGGTAATCCCATAAACTCATCGTGAATTTTTTGAAAATCCATTGGCTTAACATTATTAGGATCGGCGTTAACCTTTCCGCCAAGCGCTTTCACAAATTCAAAGAATCGAACACTTTTTTCTAAGTCCGGTGTGGTATGAATTCGATATAAGAACGGTAAATGAAGCTTATCAAAATGCATCGCAACCGTCTCATTAGCTGCTAACATAAATGATTCAATAATTCGTTCAGAAAGACCACGTTCACGAATTTGGATATCCGTAGGTTTACCCTTTTCATCAACAATAATTTTAGCTTCAGGGGCATCAAATTCAATTGCCCCACGCTCGATTCGTTTCTGCGCTAAAATATTATGGAGCTCACCCATCTCTTCAAACATGGGAACCAAGTCATGATAAGCTTCACGCGTCTCCGTATCACCATCCAAAATAGCATTAACCGCTTTATACGTCATTCTGGCATGTGACTTCATCACCGACTGATGCAAACGATAGTCAACTAATTCACCTTGTGGTGTAAATTCCATCTCAGCTGACATTGCTAAGCGCTCCACCCCAGGATTCAAAGAAGCAATCCCGTTTGAGATATTACGTGGCAACATCGGAATTACACGATCCGTTAAATAAACGGAAGTCCCGCGATTATAAGCTTCTAAATCTAGCGGCGTACCCTCAGGGACATAATGCGATACATCCGCAATGTGTACCCCTAAATGGAAATTCCCATTTTCTAATTTCCAAACAACCACCGCATCATCCAAATCTTTAGACTCAATCGAATCAATTGTCACTAATGGTTGCTCGGTGATATCTTCCCGACCAGACCATTCTGAATCCAATACATGATCAGGAATTTCTTTGGCTTGCGTCAATACAGCATCATCAAATACCGCTGGCACCTTATGTTGATGCACAATCGCCATAATATCGACACCTGGTTCATCTTTAAAACCAATGGATTCGGAAATAATTCCCGTCATTTGTTTTGGCATTGCTGCGGTCGGGTATTGTTGAATCTGAGCCACTACGACTTCACCGTCATTAGCGGTGATCCCGCCTTCGCTCACTAGGAAACTATAATTTGCATTCTTCTTGTCCGTAATATTAACAGTTCCGATATAACCGGTGTAATCCGATCCCAGTTTAAATTCACCCACGACTTGACTTAAATCGTGATTAACAATTTCTTCAACCAAACCTTCCGGACCACGACCAGTGGCAGCATCCCCTTTAGTCAATAAGGTTACTCGAACCTGATCTAAGTTCAAGGCTTGCGCCGTATTGTCCGGATTAACGAAGACATCTTCCGTTAAACCATCTACTGCCACGAAGCCAAAGCCTTTCGCATTGGAACGGAAAGTCCCAATGTAGCCTTGGCTTTTTGCATTGTACTTAAATGCTCCGTCAATTTCTTCAATTTGACCATCACGTTCTAGCTGCGCAAGTCCCTGTACAACTTGCGTAAATCCATTAGCATCATTCAAGCGTAATCCATCTGTTAAAGTTTGGGCTGAATAACTTTGTGTGTTATTAGCTTTTAAAAAGCCAAATAATTCTTTTTGTAATTGTTGTGCGTCCATTTTTTATCTTTTCCTCTATTTCTAAAATAAAACCCTCTCGCAACGTATCACGAGAGGGAAATGCGCTATTCGTTAGTGTGCTGAAAGATATACCAAAGCCAGCCCCAAAAGGAACCAAACTGCTCCCAAGATTGTTGTAACACGTTGCATCACAGCTTCAAAGCCTCGTGCTTTTTGGGTTGCAAATAAATCTCCGCCACCACCTGACAAGGCCGACAAAGCGTCTTGTTGCTTTGATGGCTGCATTAATACAGCAATAATAATCAAAATTCCGACAATAATCATTGCCGTTAATAATGTATTATACATTTAGCTGCGCCTCCTTTAGACATCATATCTATTGGTAGATTTTAGCATGTTTCGCAAATTACTTCAAGTTAAATCATAAACCCATAAAGATAAAGTCTATTTTAAGACTCCAACCGCCCACTTCTTCTTTCCCCGCTTAACAATGACATACTGTCCCTCAAATTTACTTTGTGGATCAATTTCAGCAGTATCGTCCTTAATTTGAACCCCATTAATTCGAATCGCTCCATCCTTAACGGCGCGGCGAGCAGCGGTTTTAGACGTCTCTAATCCAGCCGCTACGACTAAATCTAAAATTCCCACCGTGTGTCCGTCTTGTGCAAAAGTCTTCACGTTTCCCGCTAAGGCCGCGACTTCATCTAAGGACAATTGGCTCACATCACCATTTCCAAACAAAATTGATGTCATTAATTCAGCAACCGGAACGGCCTTTTCTCCGTGCACAAAGGCAGTAACTTCTTGTGCTAAGCGGGTTTGAGCCGCCCGTTTAGCTGCATCAACTTGCATTTGGTCCATCAATTCAGCAATGGTCTCTTGTGAAAGGAACGTAAAATACTTCAGCATCTTTTCGACATCATTATCGGCGGTATTAAGCCAGAACTGGTAAAAATCGAATGGAGTTGTCTTTTCTGGGTCCAACCAAATTGCACCACCTTCGGTCTTACCAAACTTCGTCCCATCTGCCTTCAAAAGTAATGGAACTGTCAATCCATACGCCTTAGCGTCACTACCCTCTAAACGGTGAATTAGATCAATTCCACCCGTTATATTCCCCCATTGGTCTGATCCACCAATTTGAAGTCGGACATGCTCATTTTGCCAAAGGTGATGAAAATCAATTGATTGCAATATTTGATACGTGAATTCAGTAAAAGAAATTCCGGCTTCTAATCTTGAGGCGACAACATCTTTTGCTAACATAACATTAATAGGAAATAACTTTCCGTAATCTCGTAAGAAATCGAGTAATGTCATCGATCCCAACCAATTCTTATTATTCGTAACGGTAAAGCCATCTTTGCCAAACAAACGTTCCATTTGACCCGTAATCTTTTGAACATTTTGATCAACCGCATTCTGATCTAATAGCTTTCGCTCTTGTTTTTTACCAGACGGATCACCAATTGATCCTGTCGCACCCCCAATTACAATCACTGGACGTACCCCTGCTAACTGCAACCGCTTTAAGATCATAAACGGAATTAAGTGACCAATGTGCATAGAATCACCCGTGGGATCGATTCCCACATACGCTCCGATTTGTTCATTTTCGATAGTTTCTTTTAGTCCATCTGCATCTGTCACCTGGTTAATCGCATCACGCCACGTTAATTCATTTATGACATCCATTGTTAAAACCTCCAATAATAATTTTATTTAATAAAAAAGCACCCTAATAACGAAACGTCATTAGGATGCAAGTTAATACACGGTACCACCTAAATTGTGATTACAAATAATCACCACTTGGCATCTTGATATCGCAAGATGATGCGGAAAATTATGTTAATTGCTGAAATGTAATTCAAATTAATTTTAGGTATCGCTTGCACCAACCGCCATATCTCTAACATGTCCTAAACTAATTCTACTTTGTCTCTAATTTTCAACTTAATTTTACCATACTTAAATCTAGTGTCACAAGTGCTTTTCTTAAATTTAGAAAAGTCGATTCTGTTGATTTTGTTCGCGTAAACGATCAGTTGTTCCAGACTCGATGCGATCTAAGGTTTGGCCTAAAACTTCGACCGCTTTTTCATAATTATAAAATTGATTATATTCCACTTGTGCGTTTTGAACGGCTTGACCGACTTCAGGATATTCACGATATTGATTCGCTTTATGCAATAAAATTCCTGTTAGCGTTGCATTAGCTAATAAGTCGTTGGTTGCCGCCTGAAGATTATCTAAATCTGACCCCACAATGCTCACTTGCCGTTGCAAATCATCAACATTGACCCGCGGAGCATTTACTTGTTGCTGTAATTTATTCAACATTTCCGAAACTTGATCGAAAAAATTCAAATAAGCCGTTGGAGCGCCAGGCAGTCCTTGCCGTTCAACACGCCGCTTAATTTTACGCATCGCTTCAATGAATAATTCAACTTTATTCTGTGCAGTTTGAACAATTTCTGGAAGTACATTTAAACTCTCCCATAAATTCAATTGTTTCTCTTCCAATTGATCCAGTTGTTTTTCATCAATCATTAATTGATCAGTCAGTTGTGAATAAACCACCTCATTTTTATTAATACCTAAACGAATATCATCCAAATTTTTTTCAATTTGTAACAACTGACGAGCAAAGTCACGAATACTATTCTCTTCATCATGGTTAAAAATATAATTTTGATTTAATTGACCAACTAGTTGATTTAAATTTTGATTTTGTTGTTGTAAATGTCCCAAATACTCACGTAAAGTTTCCAATTTATTTTGTACAATTTGTGAAGCTTGATATTCCTTTTCAAAGGTTTGATATATTTGATCAATGGCTTGATGTAAAGTCACCAAACGTTCTTGAACTTTTTTCAAGGTTAAATCTTTCAACGTTTCTAAAGCGACCTGGCGATCCGCTTCAATTTGCATCAATGCATTTTCAACTAGATTATCTTGAAAAGTGAAACCTTGCTCGATCATTTGATCTAAAGTCGTTTGTAATTCCTCTTCCTGATTAGGAATTGTCTTCGTTAAATCTTTGACGAGTTCTGGAATCTGATTCATTCTTTCTTCTAATTGATTGGTTTCCATGGCCAATGATTCATAGATTTCCGAGGCGGCGACATGGTCACCTGCTTCGGTTAAACGCGCGAATTCTGCAAATTCATCCTCAAGCTCACCTAAAACATCTTCCAACTTATCAAGTGTATTACCAAAAATAAAATTTTGTGATAATAACGTCTTCCGAAGTTCTTTATACTTACTCTCTAAATCTTGAACCGCTTGTTTATGTTCTTCATCAATCCGTTCTAGATCTGTTAACCCTTGATTAACCGTATCAATATTTCTGGCTACTTGGGCCACCTGTTTTTTCAAATTACGTAGCTCTTGATTCGTTTGCCAAACATTAAACCCATGCGCAGCGACTAAAACTTGATCAGCTTGTTGCGATACTGCATCAAAATCCGTAGTAGCAATTCGATTATATAAAGCTTCATTTTCTTGAAAATCATCTAAGGTTTTTCCCATCAGGCTCATTTTACGACCTTTAACCAGTCGTTCTTGCATTGGAATATCCTTTAATGTTTGCAGCTTGACCGTTAATTTAGCAACCTGTCTGGCGA
This sequence comes from Weissella coleopterorum, assembly GCF_011304355.1. Classification (NCBI taxonomy): domain Bacteria; kingdom Bacillati; phylum Bacillota; class Bacilli; order Lactobacillales; family Lactobacillaceae; genus Weissella; species Weissella coleopterorum. The sequence goes on from NZ_CP049888.1 coordinate 1,390,235, forward strand.
TTAAACGCTGCGCAACAAAAATAAATAGATAAATAGCTGCAATGACGATGATGAAACCAATAACAATGTGTCCTACCTGGGTCATGTTGTTTTTACTGAAACGTGCCCGCCACGTCCAAACTCCTTTTTTACTTTTCCTTGAGTTTAATTTACCATGTTTTATCCCTGCAAACTGTTTTTACCCCATAGCTTTATTAATTCTTGAATTTCCTTTATATAATATTAATATTTTCAATTCTATATTTTAATAAATCAATCCATTTGAGTTTAAAAAAAACCAAGCCCTTGAAAAGGCTTAGTTTAATTATCTTCGACGTAAAATTAACTTATTGATTTTCAACCGCTGATTCAATAGCTAAAACTTTACGTGATTCTTTCCAAAGGCTGTAGGCAGTCCATAATGAGAGTGCGACAATTCCATATCGAATAATAGAAACATTGATATTGCGGACAAGCGTGGCAGCCACAATCACACCAAAAATTCCACCTAGGACAATCATGCCTAATCCCCACCATTGAATTCGTTTCGTACGAATAAAGCCACTGGCTGCTGTCGTCATAACTACCGCAGAATTCATCATCATCACTGGATATGCTACTAAGGGTTCATCCCCATCAGTGAGAAAAAAATCAATTCAGGAGTATAGTTACCCAAACCTAACGTCATCATAATTCCCAGTAAGAAATTAAAGCCAAATCCCAACCATAATTGCCATCCGACTAAGGCATTTTTACCCATTCCCGGTACGGGTAAAAAGAAAATATTATAAAGCATGACAATTGCGGCTAAAACTAACATCCACGCCAAAACTCCACGAATTTTTTGTGCATCCCAGTTGGCCGTTAAGCGCGGTCCAATTAACGCCCCTAAAATTGATGCCACGGTCATTACAATAAAAGTACGCCAGTCGATTTTAACGGCTGTTAAAAAAAATAGGGCTTCAAACATAGTTGGAACGGCATGAACGGCATTCATCGTTCCCGGTAAGTTCCGATCATCATCAAGAAAATGGGTCACTTTAAACGCCGCAGTCGTTGTTGCAAAGCTTCCAATCCCAATTGTGTCACCAAAGTCGGTTATAAAACCAATGATAAAAGCTTTAAGTCCACCGTGATGCCATTTCAAACCGGTTTTTTTAATTTGATGATAATAGATAAACAGCATCGTAATAATCCCAATTACTAAAACGATCTGTAATCCTCGTAAAATAAGTGTATCGTGCATACTTTTCCCCTAAATCTATCTTTTTAACGTACTTACCATTAATTCGCTAGTTTTCATGCTACCAAAAATATCTCGAAATAACACTTAAAATTTTACATTCTTATTATTTTTTCTATTTTCCAAATAAAAAGAATGAAAAATATTTTTCATTCCTCAATTGATAAAGATTCGAATTTATTAAATGAAACTTGAAGTCCCTGGATTTAACTCGACAATTTTACCAGTGCGCTTGTAAATAACCCACTCAGCAATATCAGTCACATAATCAGCTGTCCGCTTCAAATATCCACCAACTACCAGATAATCTGTTGCAGCTTCAACATTTTCTGGATCAGCCTTCATGGCGCCAATGGCAAGATCTCGAATTGCTTTCGTTGAATCGGCCACTTTCATCGCCACCTCTGACATTGAAGTCGCCCCGGCTGCATCATCGCTAATATAATAGGTTAATACATCAGCTACCATTTTAGCAACTAAAGTCCCAGTTTCACCAATTTGCTTTTCAATTTGGGCAACCCGGCGATTTCCCTTCACATGAATTGTTGATAATGCCACATTTCGAGCATTATCACCTATTCGTTCCACCACCGACACTGCCTTTAAAATGGTCACAATTTCCCGCAAATCTGTCGTAACTGGTTGATACAAGGCAATCATCTCAAAACTTTTTTTCTCTAATGCAATTTCTCGTTGATTAATAGCTTTATCGTTATCAATAATCTCTTGAGCACCAGCTCGATCATGATCCAAGAATGCTTGGACAGAGCGTTGAATCGTTTCCGAAACTAATAATCCCATTTCTTTAAAAGATGTATCTAGATCTGCTAGTTCTTCATCAAATAATCGACGCATATTGATCTCCTTTAATTTTTATTATCCAAATAGACCTGAAATATAATCTTGAGTCATTTCTTGATCCGGATTAAGAAACATTTTTTTCGTATCGTTGACTTCAATCAAATTTCCTTGATTGAAAAATGCTGTCCGATCGGAAATTCGTGAGGCTTGTGACATTGAATGCGTCACAATAATCATTGTATATTGCTCGCGAAGTTGCATTAAAGTATTTTCCACCATATTGGCTGACACAGGATCAAGCGCTGAGGTTGGTTCATCCAATAATAAAATTTCAGGTGAAGTAGCTAACGCTCGAGCAATCGACACACGCTGTTGCTGACCACCAGACAATGAGAGTGCCGATTTATGCAAATCATCTTTCACCTCATCCCAAATGGCCGCGGCTTGTAGTGATGTTTCGACCTTCTCATCTAATTGCGCTTTATCTTTAATCCCCGCAGTCCGCATTCCAAATGCCACATTATCGTAGATCGAAAATGGAAATGGATTTGGCTGCTGGAAAACCATTCCAATTCTTTTTCTTAAATCAACAGTATCCATAGTGGGTGCATAGATATCTTCCCCATTTAACAGAAAAGTCCCAGTCACTGTGACATAGTCAGTTAAGTCATGCATCCGATTCAAAGCACGTAAATAAGTTGACTTACCAGACCCAGACGGTCCAATCAAAGCCGTAATTCCAAAACGGTCATAATCTAAATTAATCCCATGTAAAGCTTCTTTTTCACCATAATAGAGGCGTACATTTTCTGTAATTAACAATTTTTCACTCATTTGTTTCACCCTTATCCAAAGTTTCCATTAACGTAATCAATCGTTCGCTGCACCTTTGGCCGCGTAAAGATTTTCCGGGTTAAATCATATTCTAAAACCTCACCCATGTGGAAAAAGGCGGTATAGTCTGAAACACGGGCGGCTTGTTGCATATTATGCGTGACGATAATAATCGTATATTTTTCTTTCAATTCCAGCAAGGTATTTTCAATTTTTGCTGATGAAATAGGATCAAGCGCTGAAGCTGGTTCATCTAATAGTAAAATATCTGGATGCAACGCAATGGCTCGCGCAATGACCAATCTTTGTTGCTGGCCACCTGAAAGCGATAAAGCTGATTTATCTAAATTATCTTTTACTTCATCCCACAAAGCCGCCTGCTTGAGACTAGTTTCGACACGTTCTTTTAAGACAGCTTGATCCTTAATTCCATGTTGTTTCAAAGCAAAAGTAATATTTTCTTGAATGGACTTCGCAAACGGATTGGGACGTTGAAAAACCATTCCAATATGTTTACGCATCTCATAAACATCGATTTCAGATGAATTCACATCTAATCCTCGATACATGATCTGTCCATTCACGGTCCCCACAGTATCATTCATCCGATTTAATGAGCGTAAAAAAGTAGATTTTCCGGAACCAGAAGCCCCGATTAAAGAGGTGATCTTATAACGTTCAAATTTCAGGTTTGTCTTTTGTAAAGCTTGTTTTTCACCATAAAAAACTTCTAAATCATGCGCTGACAAAGCTATTTCATGCTTAGCATCATTAATATCTATTACATAATGCTCAGGCATTTCATCTGGAAAAACAAATTTATCTACATCTGTCATCTAATAACTCCTTACTTACTTGATGTTAAACGGCGATATAACAATTTACTCAAGGAACGGGCTGCAAAGTTAAAGAGTAGCACAGCAATAATCAAAACTGCCGAGGCTCCTGCCGATACAGCTGCCGCGTCGGGCATAATTCCTTCAGAATTGATTTTCCAAATATGCACTGCCAACGTTTCAGCTGGTCGCATGACATTTAATGGCGACGTCGAGTCAAAGGGATTCCAATCATTAAAGTTCACTACCGGAGCAGACTGCCCGGCCGTGTAAATTAACGCAGCGGCTTCTCCAAAAACACGGCCTGCTGATAAAACAATCCCCGTTACAATGGATGGTAAAGCGGCCGGCAAAATAATGTGTCCCACCGTTTCCCAACGTGACAACCCAAGGGCTGCTCCCGCTTCTCGTTGTAAATCAGGAATAGTTCTTAGTGACTCTTCAACTGAACGCGTTAAGAGCGGTAGGTTGAAAAAAGTCAGCGCAATGGCGCCTGATAATAATGAAAAACCAAATTTAAACTGAACCACGAACAGCAGAAATCCAAATAATCCCACTACCACTGAAGGCAATGATGAAAGAATTTCAATCATCGTTCGAATAACTTCGATGATTTTAGACTTTTGATTAGCATATTCATTTAAATAAATTCCTGCCCCCAAAGCAATTGGAAACGAAATGATCATTGTAATAACCAATAAGTAGAACGAGTTAAAAAGTTGAATGCCAATTCCACCCCCTGCCGTAAAAGATTCGGCTGGCGAAGTTAAGAAATGCCATGATAGATGTGGAATTCCTTGAATTAAAATATATCCTAATAATGCAGCCAAAATTAAAATTACGAATCCAGCAATACTAAATAAGATAATGGTTGCTAATTTATCACTTTTTTTTGCATTCATGTCTTACATGGCCCCTTTCTTACCGATTGCCCGAATTACTAAGTTAAAGACCAATGACATCAACAAAAGAATCAAAGCTAATGACCATAACGCATTATTTTCTAATGATCCCATAACCGTATTACCAATTCCTTGTGTCAAAACTGATGTCAACGTTGCCGCTGGTGACGTTAAATTATGTGGCATTAACGCCGCATTCCCAACAACCATTTGGACCGCTAGCGCTTCACCGAAGGCCCGCGCCATTCCAAAAACAATAGCCGTTAAAATTCCAGGCGTAGCTGAACGCAAAATCACCTTATAAATCATTTGCCAACGCGTTGCTCCTAAGGCTAGGGCAGACTCACGATAATGACGAGGAACCGCTTTTAACGTATCAACAGTCATTGATGTAACGGTCGGCAAGATCATTACAAACAAAACCATCGCCCCGGCTAAGATTCCAAACCCAGATCCACCAAATAAATTCCGCATTGTTGGCACTACAATTGTTAAACCAATAAATCCATAAACAACTGATGGAATTCCAACTAATAATTCAGTCACTGGTTGCAAAATTTTGGCACCACGTTTAGGTGATATTTCTGTCATAAAAACAGCAGTACCAATCGCAAATGGGGTTGCAATAATAGCTGAAAGTAAGGTTACTAAAAATGAACCTACAATCATCGAAGCAGCTCCAGCCAATGGCTTACCATGTGCATCAAGTTGACCAGGAGCCCATTTTGAACCAAATAAAAAGTCACCCAGATTAACATGATTGGTAAAAAATGTTGCAAGCCCTTTAGAAGCTACAAACCAAAAAATCGAAATAACCACAATCAAAATTAAAGCTAAAGCGGCCATGGAAATGGCTCGGCCAAACCGATCTTTTTTGGTTGCAGCACTAGTTTTCGTTAGTGCATCTTTAATCTCATCCATTTTAATTCCTCTTTATTTGACGGGTGTAATCACACCTGAAACATCACGTTTAACTTGCATCTCATGAATTGATATATATCCTAATTTAGGTACCAATGTACTTTGAATTTTATCTGATTTTAGATAGTTAATAAATTGATTAACTTCCGGACTCATTGAACCCTTCGTATAAATATGTTCATACGACCAAATGGGATATTTACCATTGGTAACATTAGTATTATTAGCCGCCACTCCATTTAATTTAGGCACATCAATTTGCTTTTTATCAATGTACGAAAATGCCACATATGATATCGCACCCGGTGTTGAAGCGACAATTGAGCGTGCCGTTCCGGATGAATCTTGTTCTTGTCCTTCAGCAGATGGAGTTTGGTCAAGACCGTAACGTTCAAATGTTACTCGGGTTCCAGAACCATTCACCCGATTAACTAAGACAATCGGTACATCAGCACCACCAACGGCTTGCCAGTTAGTAACCTTTTTTGTGAAAATATCAATCAATTGTTGCGTTGTCAAGTTTTTCACTTTAGCATCTTTGTTGATAATCGGTGCGATTCCAATCACCGCCACCTGATGGTCTTGTAATTGATCCGCCTTAATCCCCTTTTTTTCTTCGGCGAACATATCTGCATTTCCTAAATCAACAGCGCCAGCCTGAATTTGTGCTAGTCCTGTTCCAGAGCCGCCACCTTGAACGTTGACATAGACTCCGGGATTTTCTCGCTGAAAGTCTTCACCCGCTGCTTCAACCATTGGTTGCAAGGCTGTTGATCCTACCGCATTGATATTAACGTTCTTTTGCTGATCACGTGTTACATAGGCCCCAATCAAGACTGCTACGCCTATTAAAAACGCAGTCCCCCATATCCACTTCTGCTTCATCGCACTATCTCCTTCAAAGTCCTACAATCATTACTATCATTATCTTATTTTTTGGATAGTGATTCCATAACATTAATGTAAAGATAATTATTTATTATGACTCTTTTTAAATTATAAGCTGCGACATTAATCCAAAATAAAAAAGTGCGCCAACAAAAGGAACACTTCTTCAAAGTAAATATTAGCTTCAATTTTGTTATTCAATTACCCAATCATCCAATGAATCTACTTCATGGGTCGGTTTAATTTGCTCGGCCTTAATTTGACTTTTTGTAGAAATACCGCTATATACCAATAACGTATCCATTTTTAAATTAATACCTGCTTGAATATCAGTTTTATAATTGTCACCCACCATAATGACTTGCTTGACATCAAGTTGAGCTCGTTGCAATGCACCTTCCATAATTGGTGTATATGGCTTACCAATAATGATCGGCTGTTGCTGCGTAGCAGTTTGAACTGCTGCTACGACTGTGCCGGCTCCGGGAATCATCCCCTTTTCATTAGGTAAATTTGTATCAATGTTGGTCGCAATAAATTTAGCTCCATTTTGAATCGCCAACGTTGCATACATCAAATCATCATACTTTAATTCACGATTTAAGCCCACTACTACGGCGTCAGCATTTCCCCGGGTAACAATGGTAAGCCCCTTTGCTGCCAAAGCCTGATGCAAACCAATTTCACCAATGACTAGCACCTTTTTAACTTCAGCTAGTCGTGAAACATAATCAGCTGTCGCCATAGCAGAGGTATAAATTTGTGTCATATCTACATGAATATCATGCTCATCGGCAAGGGTTCGTTGAACTTGCTCGGGTGTCCGCGTAGCATTATTGGTCACAAACATGAACTGTTTATCATTCTGTCTCAAACGTTCGATAAACCGTTTCCCACTTGGAAAACTATTTTTCCCCTGATAAATAGTTCCATCTAAATCAATAAAGTATCCTTCATAAGTCATTATTTATTTCCCTCAGTATTACGTTCATGAATTTCAAAGCGTCGTTTCCGATTATTCCCTTTAGTAACCGCCTGTTTTTGATTTTTATTATTTAATTGATGGTTACTCTTTTTTAATGAACTTTTCTTTTCGCCAATATGTGCATGATTTTTATTACTATGATGATTCCGCCGGCGTCTAGGGCGTGATGCCTCTGGCTCTTCTTCTTCAACGATGTGCGGTTCCAAATTTTCTAATACAAAATATGGTGCCCCAAAATTCATAAATTCATAAATATAATCCTGTAATGCACTAATTTGATCCATTCTCGAAACTCCTGGAGTCCCATCTTTATAAAAGCCGTGAATTCGAAGTTGATCTGCTGCAATATCTCCAACTAAATAATCATATTTTTCCAAAAAAGTACTAAAACGCGCCGCAATTAGATCATCTTGATATGCATCTCGATAATTGGTGACTAGTTTATAAGCACGTTCATTAATTAACAGGTCGATCTCTGTCACACCATGTTCCAAACGAGTTTGTGCAATTCGTTCAATTTTTTGGGCCTGAGCCAACTCTTTCATTCGTTCTCGATCCATGCTAAATCCCTTCAATTTTTATTTTTTAAGTGGGAATTGTTGTGCTAAATAAGATGCAAAGTCTTCCCGTAAAACGGTGTCATATGATAATTCGTTTTTACCCATAATTTCCAGAGTCGGAAAATAAGGGAAAAATAAATAATGATCCAATCCACCAATATAATAGTCTTTCGCCAGATTAATTGGTTGACCATGAACTAAAACATTATCGTCATTTGTCAACTCTAACCCTGACCAGACAATTTCACCCCATTTACCTCCACGAAAGCCCATACCATAGACTGGACTACCCAATAAATAATTTCGATTCTTCTTAACTTCTCGCATTAAACGAATCACTTCTTTACCTTTTAACTTCGTACGCATCGGGTGCACTGCATGTGGCAACATTTGATGGAGTTCATACATACTAACAGGTCCTGTCGGTAGATCCGTTAAGAACATCCCAGTAGACAGCATTGCTAAATCTGTTTCTGTGCGCGCTTTAAGCGCTTCTAACCCGAGGTCAATCAGGCGATATTTTGCGTTGATTCCCCGTTGAAATGCTTGCGGAATGTCAGCCACCTTTTTTTGACTCAACATTTTCGCACCCTCATCTTGATATTGTGCTGAGGTTTCTGCATCACGGGTTAATTTGGGTAACAGTTCGACATCGATGGTGGAGGCTTTCGCTTGCCTAAATTGTCCATCTTCAATTTCTAGTTGTACTTGGCCAATATGTTCCCCATAGCGTCCGGCAGCGGCTAACAATGTTTGGTTCCGCCATTCACCTTTTGGTAAATGATGATGTGTGTGTGCTCCTAAAATGATTTGTACTTCCGGGAATTGATCTGCTAAGTGTCGATCGGTCGGTAACCCCAAATGCGATAATAAAATGTTTAAATCCGTTTTACCAGCTAATTCTTTTAAAATCATTTTTAAAGTTGCTACCACCGGCAAAGGCTGCCATCCCAATAAAGGATAAGTCAACGTAAAGGGGGCTGTCATTCCGATCACCCCAATCCGGGTTCCATTTTTAGTCGTGATAATTTCGTATGGATGTGCCCACTTTGGAATTTGATTTGTTTTATTGTCCAATAAATTAGCCAATAAAATCGGAAAATTAGCATGCTCGTAAAGTTGATTCAAGTCTGTATGGCTCAGGCTTAGTCCTTCATTATTTCCAATCGTCACCCCATCGTAATGCACACCATTCAGTAAATTAATATTTGCTCTACCTTGACTAGCTTCCGTTAAAACATGATTCCGATCCATCGCATCGCCTACATCAAATGTTAAGACAGTTTCATCTCGTCTTAATAGTTGTTTACGGTAGCTATTCAAAAAATGTCGAATTTGAGGCCAACGCTCCAAATGAGAATGCATATCATTTGTGTGTAAAATTGTGATTTTTTCAATCATTATATTGGCCTTCCTTTCAATTATTTTGTTGATAATCGGTTATGTTTTTGTATTAAAATCTGTTCGATTTCCTCTAAGCTTAGAGGCATCCCCCACGCTGGGCGCTGGTCAGCTGTCAAGTACTCTAAATCTTCACTATCAATTCCAACATTAATGTTTTCAGCAATAGGCACCTGACTATGATGAATATGTCCGTGTAAATTAATACTAGAAGCTGTGGGTCCTAAAATCAATGGGTAATGCGTGAGAAAGAATTGATGATGATTAGCTTTTACAATTAGCCCCACGTCATGAAACTCAAACTTTGGACGACCGTCTGCTAAAATAATATGTTGATTCTTTAAAAATTTAAAAAGATCGCGTGTATCATGGTTTCCCTTAACTAAGATGATTTGTCCCTTTAAACTTAATAATAATTCAAGCAACTGTTGATAACCCTTTTTAGCTGGTTTTATTTTATTGAGAAAGGCTAAGTCCCCTAAATGATATACGGTGTCTTGATCTGTAACTCGGCTATTCCAAACCTTTTGTAGGCCTGCGTGTTCTGATGACAAATCGGTGTATGGTCTTGGTGAAAAATGCTCACTTTTTAATAATTGTTCATGAAAAAAATGTAAATCAGCAGTAAAATAATTCATTCTCACTACCTGTCAATAATGACCAAATCAGTTGTCAATTGCTCTGTCAAGTTTTCTACACCGCTTGGAGTAACAATAATATCATCTTCAATTCGGATTCCAAATGCCCCCGGAATATAAATACCTGGTTCGATGGTCAAAAGCATTCCAGCTTCCAAGCGTTCCTCTGCCTGGGTTGAAAGGACCGGTCCCTCATGAATAGCTAACCCCACGCCATGACCCGTTGCATGAGTATAGTATTTACCATATTCAGCTGCTTCAATCACATTTCGAGCTGCCTGGTCAACGTCTCCAGCCAAAGTTCCCGCCTTAATTTGGTGAATGGCCGCTTGATTTGCCTCTTGAACAACTTGATACGCTCTCTTAACACCATCATCAATTGTTCCGATTCCAAAGGTCCGCGTAATATCGGAAGTATACCCATCAACAAAGTAACCAAAGTCAATTGTCACTAATTCACCAGTAGCCAGCGGTTTATCCGTTGCTTCCCCATGTGGTAACGCACCGCGATAGCCCGAAGCCACAATCGTTTCAAAAGATGCACTAGTAGCGCCCAAATCTTTAATAATTTGATCCAGTCGATTAGCTACTTGACGTTCTGTCATACCAACTTCAATTTGATCTAATAACTTTTCGTATGCTTGAATTGCCACTTGCGTTGAGTGGCGCAAAGCGACTAATTCATCTTCTGATTTTACTTGGCGTAACCATTCAACTAATTCAGGAATGGGTACAATATCTGAATTTTCATCTTGTCCTTCAAAATTTTCATCTAAGACATCAAAAATTTTAAACGGCAGAGTATCCTCAAAACCAAGATTATTTATCTTAAAACGTTTAGCAGCCAGCATGGCAACACCATAATAATCACGTGTGATAAGTAAGTCAATTCCGTCTGGCAAACTAGTTCGCAATTCTTCTTCATATCGGGCATCAGTAATTAACGCCGCTTTTTGTTCTGCGGTTCCAATAAGTAAAAGACCATCTCCTGTCCCGCCTAAAAAACCAGTTAGATACTTTAAGTTATCACCATCAGCAACTAGCATCCCATCAGCATTAAATATAGTTAAGTTTTTACGAACTTTTTCAATTCTCTTCAAATACATTTGCCTTACCTCATTTTCTTATTATTAATTATAACAGTCCCTAGTTCACAAAGCTTTGAAAGTCATTAATTTAGGTTATTAATAGTTTATCTTACTATTATACTAAAAAAAATCAGCCACAACTGATTTAACAATTGTTTCGCTGATCTATTTTTTGCTTAATTTAGTTTTATAAATCGGTATCAATCAAAGCATATTTACCATCCTTACGCTTATAAACAACCGCTGGTAAATTACTCTCTGCATCTTGGAAGACAAAGAAACTATGCCCCAACAGATCCATTTGCAAGATGGCCTCTTCGACATCCATTGGTTTCAATGAAAGATGCTTTGTTCGAACAATTTCAAATTTAGTATCCTGATCCTCATCTAATTGCGAATCATCCAAAGTCTCATCCATAAAGGTGGCAATTCCCTTATACCCCTTTTCACGCGACTTACGATTAACTTTGGTCTTATACTTACGAATTTGACGCTCTAACTTGTCGGAAACAAAATCAATTGCTTGATATAAATCCGCTTGGGTATCTTCTGCTCTAAGAAGGAGATATGGTAACTGAATGGTTACTTCAATTTTAAAAGTCCGTTCTTGGTATGAGCGCACATTTACGTGTGCCACATACTTATTATCATCATTAAGATAGCGCTCTAGGCGAGTTAAACGCTTAATGACATAAGCCTTAATAGCTTCCGTTACTTCGATATTTTCACCACGTACAATAAATTCTAGCATAGTGTTAATCTCCATTCTTTTTTATTGGATTAATTAAGTTACGATCAATCCGCACAGGTCTGAATGAAACCGTTTTCTTCTTCCCTGTAATAACATTGTAACATACATTGATTAATAAATAAACCCGTTCACATTTTTTTATCTTACTAATGTAATTGAATTCACATTTTTGGCACCAGCTACATATAAACAATCAGCCGCATGATATAAAGTGCGACCAGTGGTGTAAATATCATCAATTAACGTAATCATTTGTCCTTTTACTTCACTTCGATCAACGTTTAACTCAAACCATTGCGGCGTATGAATTCTTTGCTCACGACTTTTTTGTGACTGGGTGGTTTGAAACGACTGCTTACACCTCAACAAATTTGACCCATGGGTTTGATCCTGCAAAAGACCTTTAGTTTGATTAAAACCACGTTGCTTTAACTTATTTGCCGCGATGGGAATTATTACAATCATGCGTTCTGCTTCAATCAAGGTTTCTAATTCACCCAAAAATATTGTTCTTAAATGATAACCTCCCTTAAATTTATATTCCCTGAAAAACCATTTCATCATCTGACTATAGCGATAAAGTGCTCGGTTTTGTAATAATGTTTGGCCCTTCCTCATCCAACTCATACAATCAATACACATGTCGGACATCGTTTGATATTTTCCGCAACCGAAACAATAGTTTGGTCCAATTTTGATAAATTGTTCCTGACATTCGAAACAAATGACTGAATCATATTTAATTTGATTAAAAATAAAAGTGGTTAAATCCCAATTCTTGAAAAAATCATTTTGACAAGCTTCACATTTCATTTTGAACTCCAATACGATTTAGAAAGATAATTTCTTGTTGCGCCCGATACATTTTAAAAGAGAAATCTTTAGCAAAAATCCAAACATTGCCAGTGGGAAAATCAGCGGATCGTCCACACCTTCCTGCCATTTGTAATATCGTTTCGTAAGTAAATATTCTTTCCTCTCCTCCAAGAATATAAACATCTAATGGCGAAAATGTTACTCCTCGCTCTAAAATAGTCGTAGCTATTAATCCATGCAATTCACCACGGCGAAACATTTCGATCGTATCGCTTCGCTGCTGATCATTGGCATAAACGGTTTTAACGTGGAGTGACTTTGGGAGCATTGCACTAACTAATGATAAATCAGTGATTTGCGGTACAAAAATTAAAAAATAACGTTTATTTTTCTGATATTTCAATAACTCTCTGTTTAATGTTCGCGGTAATTTTTTTCTCCAATTTCTAGTGAATTTAATTTTTATTTTTGGTAATGGGTGTCCATGATAACGCTTGGCCAAGAATGATACTTTTCCCTGAGCGTGGCCTACTTCTTTTAACAACTTATTTGTTGGCGTCGCAGATAGATAATGAATCACTCCATCTTTTTCGCGTGCCATTTCGATCACCCGCTTTAAAGCTGAATTATCTATTAACGGAAAGGCATCAACTTCGTCCACTATAATGAGATCAAAAGTTTGATGAAACTTCATAAGCTGTTGAATTGTACATATAACGAGTTGATTGTATTTAATATGATGTTGATTTCCGTGTAAAATTAAAAATTCACCAGAAAAATTTTTTTCGATTCGACGTGCTAATTCTAAGACAACATCGATACGCGGGGCTACCAAAGCTATTCGTTTTTGAAGGCCTAATGCTCGGTTAATCAATGGATAAAGCATCTCCGTTTTTCCAGCCCCTGTTACTGCGTACGTTAAATGATGCCTTCGTTGATCCCAGGCCAATAAGTGTTCATCTGCAATTTTTTGTTGGGAGGCTGTTAAATGTCCTTTCCAATTAATTCTTTCCATATTTGTATATCTTTTAGGATCGATCAAAATAATTAAATGATCGTTACTTCGAATGGTTCCCATTTCTTTACAATGCCAGCAATATTTAATCTTTGTTTCAGGGTAATACCAATGCTTTTGAATTTGGCCAAAACATCTCTGACATACTTCAGATTGAAAAGGGTTTCTTATTTTAATATTCCTTTTTTCTTGTTGATAGAAACATGTCCGTTGAAACTGTTGTAACTCACTTGTAGTTAAGAACACCTTACATCCATATAACTCTTCCCATTTTTTAAACCTCATGTATAATAAGAAACCAAATTCAAAAAAATATAACAAAAAAGCTCATCATAGACATGATGAACTATAAATTTGCGTCGCGACTTCCTATCCTCGCAGGAAGCGATCCTCCAACTACTTTTGGCGTTACTGAGCTTAACTTCTGTGTTCGGGATGGGAACAGGTGTGACCTCAGTGCTATCGTCACGACACGGATTTAATTGTTGAGAGTTAATTCCCTCAAAACTGAATCATATTTTTATAAATTTTAACAACATACCTTGAACCACCACGTCGTATTCAACTTGGTTAAGTCCTCGAACCATTAGTACTAGTCCGCTCCATACCTCACGGTACTTCCACTTCTAGCCTATCTACCTCATCATCTATAAGGGGTCTTACTTCTTTCGAATGGGAAATCTCATCTCGAGGCGAGTTTCACACTTAGATGCTTTCAGCGTTTATCTCATCCGTACATAGCTACTCAGCGATGCTCCTGGCGGAACAACTGATACACCAGTGGTACGTCCACCCCGGTCCTCTCGTACTAAGGGCAGCTCCTCTCAAATTTCCTACGCCCGCGACGGATAGGGACCGAACTGTCTCACGACGTTCTGAACCCAGCTCGCGTACCGCTTTAATGGGCGAACAGCCCAACCCTTGGGACCGACTACAGCCCCAGGATGCGATGAGCCGACATCGAGGTGCCAAACCTCCCCGTCGATGTGGACTCTTGGGGGAGATAAGCCTGTTATCCCCAGGGTAGCTTTTATCCGTTGAGCGATGGCCCTTCCATGCGGAACCACCGGATCACTAAGTCCTACTTTCGTACCTGCTCGACCTGTTAGTCTCGCAGTCAAGCTCGCTTTTGCCTTTACACTCTACGAATGATTTCCAACCATTCTGAGCGAACCTTTGAGCGCCTCCGTTACCTTTTAGGAGGCGACCGCCCCAGTCAAACTGCCTGCCAGACACTGTCTTCCACCACGATTAGTGGTGTGAGTTAGAGTGATCATACAACGAGGGTAGTATCCCACTATTGCCTCCATCGAAACTAGCGTTCCGATTTCTACGGCTCCTACCTATTCTGTACAAGCTGCACAAGCACTCAATATCAAGCTACAGTAAAGCTCCATGGGGTCTTTCCGTCCTGTCGCGGGTAACCCGCATCTTCACGGGTATTTAAATTTCACCGAGTCTCTCGTTGAGACAGTGCCCAGATCGTTACGCCTTTCGTGCGGGTCGGAACTTACCCGACAAGGAATTTCGCTACCTTAGGACCGTTATAGTTACGGCCGCCGTTTACTGGGGCTTCAATTCGCACCTTCGCTATTGCTAAGCACTCCTTTTAACCTTCCAGCACCGGGCAGGCGTCAGCCCCTATACGTCATCTTTCGATTTTGCAGAAACCTGTGTTTTTGATAAACAGTCGCCTGGGCCTATTCACTGCGGCTCAGCTTGCGCTGAGCACCCCTTCTCCCGAAGTTACGGGTCATTTTGCCGAGTTCCTTAACGAGAGTTCACTCGCACACCTTAGGATTCTCTCCTCGACTACCTGTGTCGGTTTGCGGTACGGGCAGGTAAACACTAACTAGAAGCTTTTCTCGGCAGCGTGACATCATGGACTTCTCTACTTTATTTCGATCCTCATCATCACTTGTTCTTATAGGGATAAGCATTTAACTACTCCCAAAACTTGTGATTTAACCCAGCACTTCCAGTCGCTGGGATCCATTAGCCTTCTGCGTCCCTCCATCGTTCAAACATGTTCACCTGGTACTGGAATCTCAACCAGTTATCCATCGACTACGCCTTTCGGCCTCGCCTTAGGTCCCGACTAACCCTGGGAGGACGAGCCTTCCCCAGGAAACCTTAGTCATTCGGTGGACAGGATTCTCACCTGTCTTTCGCTACTCATACCGGCATTCTCACTTCTATGCGCTCCACCAGTCCTCACGGTCTGACTTCATTGCCCATAGAACGCTCTCCTATCGCGCCACTTACGTGGCACCCGTAGTTTCGGTGGTGTGTTTAGCCCCGGTACATTTTCGGCGCAGAATCACTCGACTAGTGAGCTATTACGCACTCTTTAAATGGTGGCTGCTTCTGAGCCAACATCCTAGTTGTCTATGCAACTCCACATCCTTTTCCACTTAACACACACTTAGGGACCTTAACTGACGATCTGGGCTGTTCCCCTTTCGACAATGGATCTTATCACTCACTGTCTGACTCCCGGACATACGTAATTGGCATTCGGAGTTTATCTTAATTTGGTAACCCGAGATGGGCCCCGCACCAAAACAGTGCTCTACCTCCAATACGCTACATTCCGAGGCTAGCCCTAAAGCTATTTCGGAGAGAACCAGCTATCTCCAAGTTCGATTGGAATTTCACCGCTACCCACACCTCATCCTAGCATTTTTCAACATGCACAGGTTCGGGCCTCCAGTGCGTCTTACCACACCTTCACCCTGGACATGGGTAGGTCACCTGGTTTCGGGTTTACAACTACATACTATGGCGCCCATTTCAGACTCGCTTTCGCTACGGCTCCGGTCTTTCCACCTTAACCTTGCATGTAATCATAACTCGCCGGTTCATTCTACAAAAGGCACGCCATCACCCATTAACGGGCTCTGACTTCTTGTAGGCACATGGTTTCAGGAACTTTTTCACTCCCCTTCCGGGGTGCTTTTCACCTTTCCCTCACGGTACTGGTTCACTATCGGTCACTAGGTAGTATTTAGCCTTGGGAGATGGTCCTCCCAGATTCCGACCGGATTTCACGTGTCCGGCCGTACTCAGGATCCTACACGGGAGATTGTCTGCTTTCGTCTACAGGGCTATCACCTTGTTTCGCGTGGCTTCCCAACCACTTCGACTAACATACAATTTTGTAACTCCACAACGGTAGTCCTACAACCCCAAAGTGCAAGCACTTTGGTTTGGGCTCTTCCGGGTTCGCTCGCCGCTACTGACGGAATCGATATTTCTTTCTACTCCTGTTGCTAATGAGATGTTTCAGTTCACAACGTCTACCTTCAACTAGTCTATATATTCAACTAGTGATAACTTGCATAACAAGTTGGGTTCCCCCATTCGGAAATCTCCGGATCAAAGCTTACTTACAGCTCCCCGAAGCATATCGGTGTTAGTACCGTCCTTCATCGGCTCCTAGTGCCAAGGCATCCACCATGCGCCCTTAATAACTTAACCGATCAACTTTCGTTGATGATTCAAGTTTGAGTATGCGACCTTACGGTCGCTTGCGATTACCACGATATAAATATCGTGATGAACTAATTAAAAACTCAAAAAATAACGCGGTGTAATTCACTGTCAATCATCATTGCGATGATCAACCCTTGATTTACTCGGTTCAATTTATATTGTATTCAATAAAATTGAAATTTTTAAAATTTATATATATGATTCAGTTTTCAAAGAACTAATTTAACACCGAAGTGTTAATGGAGAATAGCGGGATCGAACCGCTGACCCCCTGCTTGCAAAGCAGGTGCTCTCCCAGCTGAGCTAATTCCCCAATAAATTAAATTGAGTGTAGAACACTCAAAACTAAATAACGTTTCAACGAAGATGCAGGTTTCCGATTTTCCTTAGAAAGGAGGTGATCCAGCCGCAGGTTCTCCTACGGCTACCTTGTTACGACTTCACCCTAATCATCTGTCCCACCTTAGGCGGCTGGCTCCTAATAAAAGGTTACCTCACCGACTTTGGGTGTTACAAACTCTCATGGTGTGACGGGCGGTGTGTACAAGACCCGGGAACGTATTCACCGCGGCGTGCTGATCCGCGATTACTAGCGATTCCGACTTCGTGTAGGCGAGTTGCAGCCTACAGTCCGAACTGAGACAAGCTTTAAGAGATTTGCGCACCCTCGCGGGTTGGCGACTCGTTGTACTTGCCATTGTAGCACGTGTGTAGCCCAGGTCATAAGGGGCATGATGATTTGACGTCATCCCCGCCTTCCTCCGGTTTGTCACCGGCAGTCTTGCTAGAGTGCCCAACTGAATGCTGGCAACTAACAATAAGGGTTGCGCTCGTTGCGGGACTTAACCCAACATCTCACGACACGAGCTGACGACAACCATGCACCACCTGTCACTTTGTCCCCGAAGGGAAAGCTCCATCTCTGGAGTGGTCAAAGGATGTCAAGACCTGGTAAGGTTCTTCGCGTTGCTTCGAATTAAACCACATGCTCCACCGCTTGTGCGGGTCCCCGTCAATTCCTTTGAGTTTCAACCTTGCGGTCGTACTCCCCAGGCGGAGTGCTTAATGCGTTAGCTTCGTCACTCAAGGGCGGAAACCCTCGAACAACTAGCACTCATCGTTTACGGTGTGGACTACCAGGGTATCTAATCCTGTTTGCTACCCACACTTTCGAGCCTCAACGTCAGTTACAGTCCAGAAAGCCGCCTTCGCCACTGGTGTTCTTCCATATATCTACGCATTTCACCGCTACACATGGAGTTCCACTTTCCTCTACTGCACTCAAGTTATCCAGTTTCCAAAGCAATTCCTCGGTTGAGCCGAGGGCTTTCACTTCAGACTTAAATAACCGTCTGCGCTCGCTTTACGCCCAATAAATCCGGATAACGCTTGGAACATACGTATTACCGCGGCTGCTGGCACGTATTTAGCCGTTCCTTTCTGGTAAGATACCGTCACACACTGAACAGTTACTCTCAGTGTCATTCTTCTCTTACAACAGTGTTTTACGAGCCGAAACCCTTCATCACACACGCGGCGTTGCTCCATCAGACTTTCGTCCATTGTGGAAGATTCCCTACTGCTGCCTCCCGTAGGAGTATGGGCCGTGTCTCAGTCCCATTGTGGCCGATCAGTCTCTCAACTCGGCTATGCATCATCGTCTTGGTGAGCCATTACCTCACCAACTAACTAATGCACCGCGGGACCATCTCTTAGTGATAGCAGAACCATCTTTTAAATCAAAACCATGCGGTTTTAATTGTTATACGGTATTAGCATTTGTTTCCAAATGTTATCCCCTGCTAAGAGGTAGGTTTCCCACGTGTTACTCACCCGTTCGCCACTCACTGCAATGTTGAAAATCAAATCTGAACAAGTTCTTCATATCATTTCAACCACAGTGCGTTCGACTTGCATGTATTAGGCACGCCGCCAGCGTTCATCCTGAGCCAGGATCAAACTCTCAATTTAAAATTGAAGCTTGAGTATAACTCAATCTTTTTTTGTTGTTTAACAGATGTTAAACGAATTTACTAGCGAAATTGACTTCGCAAATGTTTGTATCTACCATATTGTAAATATGAGACACACCTGCACATTTGTTTCATCGAAACGTTATTTAGTTTTCAATGTTCTACTCGCTGACCTCTTACGAGACAACTTAATTAGTATAACAAGCAGCTGATTTAATGTCAACAACTAATTATTTTTATCAGTTACCATTGCACATATATGCGTTGTTCGTAGCTGACTTAATTAATATACCTTAGATCCGATTGTTCGTCAACTCCTAATTTCACATTTATTTTACGAACGATCATATATTGTGATTTGTAATCAAGGCTCATACCGTACGACGGTTATCTCAAAAAATATAGAGATGCTTCGCACCATCCTGATAGAATAACTATCACACTTCAACATAGATATTTCTAACAAGGATGAAGATCAACCCAACCTAAAACCCCTTGAATTAGATTAAATCAAATTCAAGGGGTTATCGCCTTATATAACTTTTTTAGAAGAGTGCCATCTGATTTTCATCAGACATTCCGTCTACTACTCCGTTGTCTTCAAAGAACTGCATAAGTGTTTGAGAAACCCCTCCACGCTTAGCCAAATCTTCTTTCGATAAAAATTCGCCTTCAGCCCGAGCTGCAATAATACGTTTAGCAACGTTATCACCTAAACTAGGAACCGCATTAAACGGTGCTAATAAAGTATTGCCATCAATGATCCATTGTTCAGAATCGGACTTATAAAGATCGACCATCCCAAAATCAATTCCCCGCTCCGTTGCCTCATTAGCAACTTCCAAAACGGTTACTAGATCTCGGTCTTTTGCTGAAGCATCTAAGCCCTGACCATTAATCTCAATTATTCGACCTTTCAGGGCTTGTGACCCCCGCGCCATCGTCACAATGTCAAAGTTACTAGCTCGAATTGAAAAATACGCAGCGTAGTATAACGTTGGGAAGTAGACCTTAAAGTATGCAATTCGTAAAGCCATCAACACATACGCAGCCGCATGCGCCAGGGGAAACATGTACTGAATTTTTTGAAGCGATTCAATATACCACTCTTGCACCCCAGCAGAACGTAATTCTGCTTGGTACGCTTCAGAAACACCTTTTCCTTTTCGCACTTTTTCCATTATTTGAAAAGCTGATTCAGAATTAACACCCCAATTAATGAGGTCCGTCATAATCTTATCACGCGTTCCAATCACAGTAGAAATATCTGCTAACCCGTTTTCGATCAACTCATCAGCATTTCCACGCCACACATCCGTTCCATGAGAAAGTCCCGAAATTTGCAATAGATCAGCATAGCTAGTTGGCTTCGTTTCCTGCAACATTCCGCGAACAAAGGCCGTTCCAAACTCAGGAACACCCAATGTCCCTGTTTTTGAAAAAATATTATCGGCTTTAACCCCAGAATATGAGGTGATTGAAAGAGACTCATCACACCTTCATCATTCATAGGAATAGTCGTCGGATCAATTCCCGACATATCTTGCAAAGCACGAATCATTGTCGGATCATCGTGACCTAAAATATCCATCTTTAAAATGTTGTCGTGGATTGAATGAAAGTCAAAGTGTGTGGTCTTCCATTTGGCTTTATCATCATCAGCCGGAAATTGGATCGGGGTAAAATCATAAATTTCCATATCATCTGGCACAATCAAGATTCCTGCTGGATGTTGACCTGTTGTACGTTTCACTCCGGTGGAACCAGCAGCGAGGCGTTCAATTTCAGCCGTTTTAAAAGCAACCACCTCTTCTTCAGCCAGATGGACATCGTCTAAATTGCTAATGCCCAAATCTTTTTGCTTTTGTTTTCGGACCTTTTCATTCAAGTCACGTTCATAAGCTTTAACATACCCAAAGGCCGTTTTATCAGCTACTGTCGCGATAGTTCCCGCCCGAAAAACATTATTTTCACCAAATAATGATTTCATATAATTATGCGCGAAAGATTGGTAGTCTCCCGAAAAATTCAAATCAATATCTGGGACTTTGTTTCCTTTAAATCCTAAAAATGTTTCAAAAGGAATATTATGTCCATCCCCAACTAAATCACTTTGATCAATTGGTGACACCTTAATAGGGATTGAATAGCCCGATCCATAAATTCGCGGATCTACAAATTCAACGTAATCACCTGCTTGACTGTAGTAATGTGGCGCCAAGGCATTAACTTCAGTAATCCCGACAAGTAACGCCACTAACGAGGAACCAACCGATCCCCGCGAGCCAACAAGGTATCCATCTTTATTCGATTTAGCCACCAATCGCTGAGCCACCAAATAAATTACTGAGAAACCATTCCCAATTATAGAAGCTAATTCTCTTTCAATTCGAGCTTCAATTTGTAACGGCAAAGGTTTTCCGTACATTCGATAAGCTGTTTGATAAGTTTTATCACGAATTTCTTGCTCAGCTGTTGGCATATTAGGTGGATAATTTCCAGTTTTAATAGCCTCCACATCCTCAATCTGATCTGCTACGAGATTAGTATTGTGAACCACCACTGTATGTGCCATTTTATCCCCAAGGAAAGCAAACTCATCTAAGAGCTCTTGGGTCGTTTTAAAATGCACATCTGGTAATGGGTAACGATTTAAGGGGTTTGCCCCCCTTGTGAATTAATTAAAATTTTGCGATAAATTGCATCTTCAGGATCTAAATAATGTGCGTCTCCACTTACAATAACCGGCTTATCTAATTGTTTCCCAATCTCAATCGCATCTTGAATAATTTCTTTCAGCCGATCGGTTCCTTTAATCATTTCTCGAGATAATTCTTGGGTGTAATTGCTGAGAGGTTGAATTTCAATATAATCATAGTATTTAGCAATTTCTAAAGCTGCTGCTACCCCTTTACGCTCCAAAGTTTCAAAAAACTCACCACTCGCATCCCCAGTTCCAACCAACAAACCCTCTCGATACTTTTCCAGAATTGAACGGGGCGTCCGAGGAACTCGTGCGAGGTAATTAACATTGGCCTCAGAAATTAATTTATATAAATTTTTAACACCGATTTGATTTTTAACTAACACGGTTGCTCGCTTGGGCCTTTCATGACGCCACGCCTCCGCCTGCTTTGCATATTCATTTAATTGTTGCGAATTTTTTACGCCATATTTTTCTTGCATCGCCTGCAAAAGTTTACGAGCAACCTGACCAGTGGCTGTGGCATCAAAAATGGCATTGTGGGCATGATCCAAAGGCACCCCCAGCTTTTTGGCCAAAGTACTCAATGTGAAACGCCGCATTTCTGGATGCACAAACCGCGCCAACGGCAAGGTATCAAGCACCACATTTTCAATGGGAGCCAAGCCTAAGCGCGCATAGGTCGTATTAACCATAGGCACGTCAAAATCAATCACATTATGCCCGACCAAAATTGCATCACCACAAAAGGCTCTAAATTCCGCAAAAACCTCGGCTTCCTCACGAGCATGTTTCAGATCTTGATCGGTAATGTGCGTGATATCCATAATAATGGGGCTTAAGGCTTCATGCGGATTAATATATTGATCAAATTCCCCAATAACATTACCACGTTGCATCTTAACCGCAGATAGTTGAATGACTTTATCATAACGAGGAGCTAACCCAGTAGTTTCCACGTCAAAGGAAACATAAATCGCATCGTCTAAATTAGTTGAATCTTCATTTAAGGCAAAAGCACTAAAGTCATCCACCAGATTAACTTCCACCCCATAAATCATTTTAAAATGGGCATGTTTAGCTTGTTTAAATGCGCTTAATTCAGCTTGATGCTCTGCCAGAAATTTCTTCGTGGCAGTTTCATCTGAAGGATCAATTTCAGCTTCTGCAATAAATTGTTGGGTTACTCTCTCACTTAACTTAGTATTGATTTTTTTAGATGTGCTTGAAGCCTCGGGAAAGGCTTGCGCCCCAGCAGTATCCGTTACTGCTAATGCGCGCATCCCCCAATCCGCTGCTGTTTTAATATAGTCACCAATTCCATTGGTGGCGTCCATCGTAGACATAATCGAGTGAACTTGTAAATCAACCCGTTTTTCCGTTCCTTGATAATCATCTTGACGCGCTTTTTTACCGGGGATCATCTCAATATCTCGAAACATCATTGTTAGGTCATGGCTGAAAGAATCTTCGCGAATATTTCCGCGAACACGATACCAACCACCATTTTTTAAATCTTTTAGCCACGGTTCTTCGGCTTCCTGATTTAAAAACTTCTTTAAGATAAACGAATCAGTATAATCCGACATTTTTAAAATCGCCAACTTACGACCACTACGTAGTTCTCTAACTTCACTATCAAAAACATAACCTTCAAAAGTAACCAAATCAGCTTCCATTTGAACATCAGCCATTTTAGTTACAATGACATTATTTGGAATCCCCTTGCCAATCGAATTTTCTGTCACTTTGGAACGAATCCGCGATTTTTGTTGATCCGCAATTTTTTCAGTTTCTTTCTGATGTTGCCGTAGAGCCGCTTGTTGTACCGCCATATTTTCTTGGGCTTGCTTTGCCATAGCAGCTTGTTCCTGCATGCGGTTTTGCTGACTTTGGACCAATGAACTTTGAACTAGTTGTGCGTCAACCTGTAATTTAAACGGTAGCGGATCTTGTAATCCTAATTTATAAAAGGTATCAGCAATAATCGTCATTCCCTTTTTTTCAGCATATTGTAACCATGCCTTTGAATTAAACTTCAAATTTATTTGATTATCCGTAACATCCAGCACCACCTGATTAAAAGCCGGCCTAAAAGCCCCACTTTCATTTTGATGAACTTGTAAAACCCAATTCCAATATTGAGCAACCTCTTCAACGGTTGGTTGTCGCTGTAAATTAAATTGAAAATCTGGTTCTGCTAAATGTTGAAAGGCAGCTTGGAGTCTTTGAACTAATTCGGCAGTCTCTTGGACCGGAGGAAGTGTCGGCAAATTAAATTTAAATTGCCATATCTTTGAATTTTCATGAACAACCAACCTCTGTAGCTCAGCAGCCTGTAATCCTTGTGGAATTGTTTCAAATTGTAATTGCTGTGCTAATACTTGAAATTGTTCTGACGCTGATAAGCTCATCTTTTCCTCCATCCTAGTTGCGTATCCAAATTAAATGATAGACGCTGAAAATAAATAGTTGAACCAATCCAAAAACCAATACAAAATAATATAAATCTGGATTCATTACAAAAGAAACTTGATCTAAAAGAGTTCTAAAATTGGTCACTAAGTCCCACGAATTAGCACGTTGAAAACGCCCCAAATAAATCGCCGCACTCGAAACGACTGCAAGAATAACGTAAAACGGAATTTTGAAATACCATTTTTGCAATGGCAAAGTTTCAACAATTAACTCCAAACTAGCTAGCCCAATTAACATACCAATGAAGACTCCGGTAAAAAGAACTCCATAGTTTAAATACTGACCTGGTGTCGCTAAGCCGGTACCAATGGCAGACAAATGACTAAAATCCGTTAATAAGTACATGGCATTTGGAAAAAATGCTAACCAGATCAAAAAACAAAGGGCTCGCAAAATCCAAGGTCCTTTCGTTTTCAGAAGTTTATTAACTAGGGCCACATCTAATGGAATCAATGCTAAGAATACATTCCAAATTAAAAATCCAAAACGAGAGGGGATAGCATAAACCGTGGCATAAAACACTAAAACAATCAAATTAATGATCACAAATATCGTAATTTCGTTTTTCTTCATTTCTACTCCCCTCAGTGTAAATACTTTTTATTTACATTAACATAACTAATTTCTTTCCATCATAACGATTAAAACTTAATTTATTCTATACTAAATGAAAGAGGCATTCCACTGGCAAGAACAACTTCCAATAGTAACGCCTCTTTATTTTAACATTTTACTTATTCACTGATCTCATCATTTGCTTGCAAAAGAATTGAAAGTGTATTCACTAACTCATCAACGCGAACCTCAATTGACTCATCGGCTGTACGGACCTTGACTTCCACAATACCTTCATTTGCTTTTTTACCAACCGTAATGCGAACTGGTAATCCAATTAAATCCGAATCCGCAAATTTAACACCAGGACGTTCGTTCCGATCATCCACTAAGACATCGTAGCCCGCTTCAACCAATTGGGCTTGAATTTGTGCGGTTAAAGCTCCTTGTTCTACGTCAGTATACTTAATTGGGACCAGGTGTACATCCCACGGAGCGATTGCTTTAGGCCAAACTAGACCTTTTTCGTCCGCATTCTGTTCCGCAATGGCGGCTAGCAAACGAGAAACGCCAATTCCATAACTACCCATAATCACATCTTGCTGACGGCCGTTATTATCTAAGACTTGAGCTCCCAAAGCTTTTGAATAACGTGTACCTAGTTTGAAAATATGACCGACTTCAATTCCCTTAGTAAAAATCAATTTACCTTTTCCATCAATCGTTTGATTGCCTTCAATTGCTGTTCGAATATCGGCAACCTCATCTACCCGAAAATCACGTTCGAGATTAGCATTTAAATAATGGAATCCAGCTTCGTTCGCGCCAACCGGAACGTTAACCATATCTTGAATCCACTCATCAGCAATAATCTTTATTTCAGCATCAACCTTAACTGGCCCCAATGACCCAAAAGAAGAACCCAACAATTTTTGAGCTTCGTCTTCAGTCGCCATCCGCAATTCACTGGCTCCCGTCAAATGGGAAACCTTCACTTCATTGACTTCGTAATCTCCCCGAATTAGCAAAAGAATTGGCTTATCATCAGCCATCATCAAGATAGTCTTCACTAATTGATCGCTCGTTTTATTTAAGTAATCAGCTAATTCATCAATTGTCTTAACCTCAGGTGTCGCAATTTTTTCTAATTCCGCAAATGCGGCATGCGACTTGTTTGGGGTATAAAGATCTTTAGCCATTTCCAGATTAGCTGCATAATCAGATTCTTCTGAATATGCAATAATATCTTCTCCGGCTGCAGCTGGTGCTGAAAATTCTTTAGAGTCAGAACCACCCATTGCTCCCGCATCACCCACGATGACTCGATAATTTAAGCCTACTCGATCAAAAATCTTAGTATAAGCTTGTTCCATACTTTTATAAGCAACATCTAGTCCCGCTTGATCAACAGAAAATGAATAAGCATCCTTCATTAGGAATTCACGACCGCGAAGCAAACCTGAACGTGGTCGACGCTCATCACGTAATTTATTTTGAATTTGATAAATTGTCAATGGTAATCGTTTATACGACTTAATATCATCACGGATGAGTTCCGTCATAACTTCTTCATGGGTTGGTGCTAAGATCATATCCCGATCATGACGATTGTGAAGTTTAAACAAGTCTGGTCCATAAGTTTCATAACGACCAGATTCTTGCCATAGTTCAGCTGGCAACAAAGTTGGCGCTAACATCTCAATTGCGTCAATCTGTTCCATTTCTTCACGTATAATAGTTTCAATTTTATTTAAAACTCGTTGCGCTAGTGGTAAATATGCATATACACCGGCTGAAATTGAACGCATATATCCAGCTCGTAGCATCATTTGATGGGAAATCACCTCAGCGTCGGCTGGTGCCTGACGTAGCGTTGGAATAAAAACTTTGGATTGTTTCATAATTACCTTCCTAGATTAAATAATAAGATTGTCTCTTATTTTACCATAATAAGAACCATGTTCACCGATAATTCAATTGAACTAAAAGAAAAAGGTTGAACTCATAAATGAAATCAACCAAAAGCAATAAAATAAGATAATATTGTTCTATTTCAGACTACTGCATTCCACCCAGCAAGTACAAGATGGGCATTACAATAATCATAGAATCAAAGCGATCTAAAATCCCCCCATGACCGGGTAAAATATTTCCAGAATCTTTCACTTTATAGTAACGCTTTAACCCTGATTCAATCAGATCACCAAACTGACCAGCTACCGATAAAATCAAAATAATTCCCACCATAATGGGAAGGCTGTAAGCTTGAGGGAAGAAAATAGTATAAATCGTCATAACAACTACCGCTACAACGGTTCCCCCAACTGAACCTTCCCAAGTTTTATTAGGACTTAAGCGAGGAGCTAATGGGGTTTTCCCAAACTTGCGACCAATCATATATGCACCTGAATCAGTTAACCAAACAATCAACATTCCAAATAAAATCACACTGATTCCGGCTTCACGGGCTTGGACTAAGAAATGGAAGCCCATTCCAATATACATCATCGCCAAAGTAAATACGCCCGCATCCTCAAAACTAAAATGATTGCGACTAATAACGGTATGAAACAACATCAACAAAATGAAAATATATAACAATGATGAAAATCGCAATCCAACAGGAAGAAACTGGTTCCATTGCTTCCAGACTTCAGCCGGGAGTGCCATTAAGAAAACGCCCACCATGGAAATGATTGCTTCAAACGAAACAAAGAGTTTTTTTCGCATCAAGACTACTTCGCTCATCGCAATCACTGCCAAACCAGCAGCAACAAACTCTAAAAGTGTTCCACCCAATAAAATGGTTGGGATAAAAACTAATAATGCCACTACCGCTGTAATAACTCGAGTTTTCATTTTAATATCCTCTTTTACTTTTTATCTTCTTTAATTCCACCAAATCGACGATCTCGATTTTGATAAATTACAATAGCTTGTTTCAAATCTTCTGCATCTAGATCTGGCCAATGCTGATCTAAAAACACCATCTCACTATACGCTAATTGCCATAACAAAAAATTAGAAATTCTTTGTTCACCACTTGTTCGAATGAGCAGTTCAGGGTCTCGATACGAATTCAATGAAGCTGTCATCAAAACATCGCTAATCCGTTGCTCATCAATTTGTTCTGGCTGCAACGCTCCAGTTTGAATTTGCTGGGCTAAGTTTTGCATCCCCGTAACAATCTCAGCCCGTCCACCATAATTTAACGCAAAATTCAAAATCATTCCTGTATTATTTTTGGTTTGTTCGACTGCTTGTTCGACTGCTTTTTGTGTCTCTAAAGGTAATTGATCAATATAACCCATCACACTTACTTTAACATTATTTTTAATCAAATCGGGGACAAAAGTATCAAAAAAACGAGTTGGCAGCTTCATTAAGAAGCCGACTTCCTTCGCTGGTCGTTTCCAGTTTTCAGTGGAAAACGCATATAAGGTCAAAACTTTCACATTTAGATCACTGGCCGCGATCGTAATTTTTTTGACCACTTCCATTCCTTGTTGATGCCCAGCAACCCGGGGAAGGCCCTTCGATTTCGCCCAGCGCCCATTGCCGTCCATAATAATAGCAATATGTTTTGGAACCCGCGTTAAATCGACTTCTGTTGATTTGCTAGGTGATTTTTTGTTAAAAAACATCTAATAATCTCCTTGTCTTCAGCTTATGCTTGATCAGCTAAAAGTTTTTCAATCGTTTCTAATACCCCATCATGCTCATTATCCGCATGCGCTTGTTGTGAAATTCGTTCTTTCATAAATTCCTCGGCATTAGGCATCACGAATGGATTCCCAACATAGCGTAACATCTCCAAATCATTGCTATTATCACCAAATGCCACCATTTCCTCAGGTTTAATT
This sequence comes from Weissella coleopterorum, assembly GCF_011304355.1. NCBI lineage: Bacteria > Bacillati > Bacillota > Bacilli > Lactobacillales > Lactobacillaceae > Weissella > Weissella coleopterorum. The sequence goes on from NZ_CP049888.1 coordinate 1,418,961, forward strand.
TGCCAAATTCGACTTAATGCTGCCAACCCCGTTTCTTTATTGGTATTCGCTGCTAAAATTGAGACTGATCCAAAGCCTGAACCCGTCGTATGCAACTCCTCCCCAAAAGTCTGCCGTAAAACTTTTACGAAATCTTTGACATTTGCATTTTCTGGCCAAATTAATTCCATTACTAAAATATCATCTTCTACTTCGAGAAACTTTTCCACTTGAATAACCTTGGGATAAAATTGCTCAACTGCTTGAATCATTTCAGGAGTCGCATGATTTGAAACATAAGCAGCCTCAATTCCTGATAGAATAATTAGATTTTCCATTTTGGCTCGGGTTTGAGTATTCCAATCCAAAACTTTTTTAATCTGGTCTTTTGAAACTGGTCTTTTATATAAAACTTCTTTTGTATCTGAAACCATTGCCCCATTGCTTGAAATATAGGTTAAACGATCTGTTTGGGCATGTTTGAAATATTGCAATGTCTGTTCAACCTTATTTCCAGTTGCTACAACCATCTTAATATTTTGGTGGTCCATTTGATCTAATAAACGATTAAAGCGACTAATATCAAATGTTTTATCATCTCTTAAAAAAGTCCCGTCCAAATCCGTTGCAATTAATTTAATCGTCATATTTCAATTTCTCCTTATTCTTAAAAATAAACCACTTGCTCAAAATATAATTTGAAATGATGACAAAAACGTTTTGAATGATATTCCAAATAAAATCATTCTGATGTAACCAACTTACTCCGATTATCATAATTCCTGATCCTAAGATCCCAGTAATAAAACGAGCTAGATAGAAATTAAAAACCTCGACGCTAATTTGCTTAAACCCCCGCGCCTGAGAACTAAAAACCCATCGTCGATTGGTTAAGTAGGCAAAAAGAACGGTCACAAACCACGCTGTCCAATAGGCAATTTGATATGGCGTGTGGACTAAATGTAATCCTCCATAAATTAAAATATTAATCACGGTCGTCATTACACCAAAAAACAAATATAAAATTTGTGTTTGATACTTATTAAATATCTGCCAAAATGTCTTTATCATTTTTATCCTCAATCCACAGACTCACTACAATCATTTCCAAGCTTTACAGACACTGCAAACCATAATAAAGTCCATTCAATGTTTTAAATATTTTTTAATTGTAACATTGAATTAATTATCTGCGAATAAAACATCATAATTAACTAATTATTTTTTATTCAATTTTTTCATAAAAAGACATCCAGAGTGGCCTATTAACGTTATAATAAAATAAAACATCATTTAAATAAATAATTATTAAACTATTAAAAAGGATTATTGAACTATGCCACCTGTAACTGAATATGAAAATCATCAGCCAAATCGTGCACACCGTTCGCGAAAAACGAAGCAACGAATTAACTATAAGACAATTTGGGTTACCCCTGTTTTGGGTTCCATTGCGCAGCTATTAATGTGGTGGACATATCCCCTCATTTATTCAAAACAGCTAACGGCTGGACAATGGCAAAATAATCCACTCTTAATGACGTATTCCATCTTTTTAGCCCTAACCATCTATATTACCTTTAATCGTCAATTTAAGAGTATTCTAAACTACTTACTGTTAATCGTACCATTTATTTTACTTTTCTTTTTATACCGTGAGATGACGATTCAACAGGTCATTATCTTAATCTTAATGCCGATTGCACTTGTCCTAATCCATTTAGAATGGCTCAATTTACAGAATATTTTTGGTCTAATTCTCTTTTCTGGCTTAGCAACGCTTTCTTTACCAGTTGTGATTTTTTACCAACAAAACACTTTTTTAACAAAGCCCTTTCTATTTAGTCTCTTTCCTCTCTTCTTGTGCTATCTTTTCTACATGTGCATCATTTTCATTCCTGATGGCAAAGAGAAAAGAATCACTTCATTAGTTTTTGGAACTATCTTACTACTAAATATTTTATCATTGCCTTGGAACGTCTGGACTTTCATCGCCCTTATCATCTTGATTTTCACTTGGACGGTACTCATTAATTTAGATTTAAAGCAACAATATCGCATGCCTTTCTTCACAATCTTGCAAGCGATCACCGTTCTATTAATTTTCTTACAACAAGCTCATTAATCAAAATAAGCACTTAAACATTAGTTTAAGTGCTTATTTTATGAAATCATAAAATTAAATCTCGCCATTTAAAGCCCAACAGACCTATTAACCATAAAACAATCGAGATGCCGATCATCCCCCATAATAATTTTTCTGAGATATGTACCACGGGTAAATTGTAGATCCAACCATACGGTGATATTTTTAAAAAGTTCACTGGAACATCCAATAAATTTTTTAAATATGTGATTAAAAACATCACTCCACCATAAATATATAGCACACCAAATAACTTAGGCCACCAACCTAGAAAGAAACTGGCAATTCCACTAAAAATCAAAATCGCTGGCAAATAACCCCAAACTGTTTGGCTCCAAAGATTTAAGGCCAGAGGTTGGTTTAAAACTAAATTAGCAATTCCAAATACTAGGGTTATCCCCACAAACCAATACAAAATCGTAAAGATCATCCCCATCAATGTATAAGTTAAATACATTTTGAAACGACTGATCGGTTGTGCACTTAATAGTTCAAAGTACCCGTTTTTAACATCACGTTGATAACGTTGCATTAAGTTCCAACCGGCTATCACTGCTAGAAAGCTCATAAACATGCTAATCATAACTAAAAAGTGTGCATTCAATTCATGTGCCAACATTTGATTGGCTGTTCCACCAATAATTTGATTAATTGAGGTATTATTTTTCAGCATGTCGCCCACACTTGAAAACAAACCTCCAAACATTCCAGCAACAATCATAATGCCGATTCCCCAGCCCCAAATCAGCTTACTTTCTAGTTGTAAATATAAAGTAAGCCATCCACGTAAGAACCATGGGGCGTGGTTGCGACCACGACCAGTTGATTTGAAAATTCCAAATCCTAGATCTCGTCGCTTAACCATCATTAAACTAAGCATTCCACAAATAATGAAAGCTACCCCTAAATAAATCGAGTACTTCCAAATATCACCATAATAAACTTGGCTGGCTTCCAACCAATTAAAAGGTGAAAGCCACTCAATTTGGTGCCAATTTTGCACATCAATGACTGAGCGCAAAAGATATACTACCCCTAAGAAACTATAGCTAAAAAGTTGAACGGAGCGACTTTCCGCAAAACATTGAGCTGCGACCAGCACAATTCCAGCAAAAAACAAGCCACTTAAACCAACTAAAACAGCAAATAATAAATTACCGGTCACTGAAGATCCATGCATAGGTATCATCCATAAGATTAAATAGACACCACCTGCGCTAATTACGTTTAAATAGACAATTTCCATAATGGCCGCCCAAAGTGGCGTTTGCGGACGCATTACATTGGACAATAATAACTCCGTTTCACCAATTTCTTCCATTTGCCTTGTATTTCGTAGGACCATTTGAATATTCATCAGAGCCATGATCACCGCCATCAAGGGTAACATGATCGCCCCAAAAATCACGGCGGTATTCAATGGACCGGCTGGAATTTTGGCAAATAAGGCCGTCATCATTGGTGTATCTAACATCGCTGCCAATTGTTGAACAGCAACTTGAGTTCCATATAAATCAACCAATTTGATAAGCCCCGATCCCATCATCAATACAATAATGACAAACCAAATTACAGAAATTTTCAAATCATTTTTCAGATTAGCACGGATCAGACGCCCCAAATTATTCTTCATCAGCCCCCTCCTTTGCATCATAATACTGCATAAAAAGATCTTCTAATGTCGGAGGCGTAACCATCAAATCCGAAACACCCTGCAAAGTTAATTGACCTGTCACCACTGGTAATTGTTCCCGAGTCACTGTGAAACTAATCTCATCTCCATCTTGTTTAAACTGATCAAATTTTTCAAACACCGTACTATCTTGCACCTTAGCATGGACATATAAAGCGGCATGTTTCCGCATATCAGCTAATGAACCGGTTTCAACAATCTGACCTTTTCGAATAATCGCCACCCGATCGACCATTTTTTCAACTTCAGATAAGATATGCGAACTCAACAGAACTGTTTTTCCGGCAGCTTTTAATTTCAAAACTTCATTTTGAAAATGACGCTCTTGGAGCGGATCAAGCCCACTTGTTGGCTCATCAAATATATATAAAGCTACATCCATACTAAGAGCCGCTATTAACGCCACTTTTTGCCGATTTCCTTTTGAATAAGTCCGGGCTTTTTTTCTTGGATCCAATTCAAATAATTGAATTAGTTCATCCACCCGCTTTGTCCGCGGATGCCCCCCCATTTTTAGTAATAATTCAATAATTTCACCACCCGTCAAATTCGGCCACAAATAGACATCCCCCGGGACATAGGCTAAATTTTGATGCGTTTTAACAATTTTTTTGGTAGCATCTTTTCCTAAAATGGTAATTTCTCCTGAACTAGGACGTAATAAACCTAAAATAATTCGAATTGCGGTTGATTTTCCAGCACCATTTGGCCCCAAAAAACCAAAGACTTCACCTTCATTTAAGCTAAAAGAAACATTTGTCAGAGCTTGAAAACGGCCAAATTTCTTATTTAAATCATTCACCTCTAATATTTTTGTCATAATAAGTCCCTTCATGGCTTTAAATAACGTTTTATATCTTAATTATGCCAAATCTACAAGTATTTTCAATAAAAATATATTTCTTATCTTTATTATTTACTAATTTTTGTCCATTCTCAAGATAAATGAATTCAATTAAGCCAAATAAAAAACTAATCACCAACTTTACAAGTTGATCATTAGTTATGATTACTTACTGAAATATCTTTTATGCTGTGAATTAAGTCCCACTCTGTTTTTCAAACGACTTGTGGGTTGAACTCCAATACTGCGATATATGGTAGGTTTCGATAATGATTATTATAGTCCATTCCATAGCCAATTAAAAATTCATCAGGAGCTATCGTTCCAATAAATTCAACTGGGTCAGCTTCTTGAATTGCTTGTGGTCGTTTATCCACCGCAATAGCTCGCGTGACCTCTATTGCCCCCCGTTTTAATAATGTCTCTTGTAAATACTGCAAAGTTAACCCACTATCAATTACTTCATCCAATAGAATTACTTTTTTCCCACGAACATCCGTTTTTAAATCATGAATGATTTTAACTTCACCCGTTGAATGATCTTCTTCATAACTGGCAACACGAACATAATCCATCTGCACATCAGCATTGATTGCCCGCAACAAATCCGCCATCCATAAATAGGCTCCCTTCATCACTCCAACAAAAAGAACTTGATCAAATTCATTTCCATATACTTGATCAATCTCAGATGCGACTCGTTCCACCATTTGCTTAATTTCATCAGTTGTTACAATTGTGCGTCCAATTTTACCCATTAGATTTTATCCTCGGCCTCTGTCCATAGATCAAACAAAATATTAGTTTGTTCGTTTGATGGTCCCACCGCAAATGTATATAATGGGGTTTCAATTAGCTCCTCAACTCGAGCTAAATATCGTTGGGCGTTTTGTGGCAGATCGCTTCGACGCTTCACTTCTGTAATATCTTCGTCCCAACCAGGTAATTCTTCGTATACTGGTTTTACGCGTTCTAGGTCTTTAAATGAAGCTGGATAATGTGTAATTTTTTCGCCATCAATTTCATAGGCTACTGCTAGTTTCAGAACTTTAATCCCTGATAACACGTCCAATGAATTTAATGATAAATGCGTAAACCCGCCTACACGAGCAGCGTGACGCATCACGACAGTGTCTAGCCAGCCAATGCGACGCGGGCGTCCAGTCACAACCCCATATTCATGTGCTACTTCCCGAATTTGATCGCCAGTCGCATCAAAAAGTTCCGTCGGGAATGGTCCATCCCCCACTCGGGAAGTATAGGCTTTCATGACACCAATGACATTCTGAATTTTAGTCGGACCTACTCCGGCTCCAATAGTCGCCCCACCACCAATTGGTGATGAAGATGTAACATAAGGATATGTTCCATGGTCAATATCTAATAATGCACCTTGTGCACCTTCAAATAGTACTCGCCGCCCAGCTTGTAAGTAATCATTAACTAACACGGCTGTATCTGTAATATAAGGCCGTAATTTTGCTCCATAGGCCAAAAACTCTTGCACTAATGTTTCCACCTCAAACCCACTATGTTGATAAATTTTAGCTAAAATTTCATTTTTTTCTGCTAAGACCGCCTCTAAACGCTCCCGCAAAACTTCTTCATCTAACAAGTCAATCATCCGAATACCTGTCCGCGCTGCTTTGTCCATATAAGCCGGACCAATCCCTCGACCGGTTGTTCCGATTTTTTGATTCCCCTTTTTTTGATCCGCTAATTGATCTAAGGCTAAATGATAAGGAAAAATAACGTGGGCACGATCCGAAATTCGTAAATTCGTGGTTTGAACAGCCTGATTTTGAATTTGTGATAATTCCTCTAGTAATGCTTTTGGATTAACAACGCATCCATTAGCAATCACCGCTAATTTTTGAGGATCAAAAATACCTGATGGAATCGAAGATAATTCAAATTTTTGGCCATCAACATAAATCGTATGTCCTGCATTATTTCCACCTTGATACCGAACGACCATATCAGCCTCTTGCGCAATAAAGTTAGTTATTTTACCTTTACCCTCATCACCCCATTGGCCACCAACCACGACAACTCCTGCCATTTTTGCTTCCTCCTACTATATAAGTTAATAAATCAATAACACATTTTTTGCATTTGTTCGTATTTTACAGATTAATGATAGCAGATATTTCGTATTTCAGCAATTTTTTCCTATTATTTTACAATAGTTAATTAAATTAGCCGTTTTTATTATTTAAAAAACGCAGATAGTTCGTCTTTTGCTATTGACTATTTTACATATTAATCGCATAATATAACTTTGTTGTTATAAATTTATATTTATTTTTAGGAGAATCATTCATGAACTTCATTGCACGCTATTTTCATCTGGCTGAACTAAAGACCACCCATCGTCGCGAATTTATCGCGGGGGTAACTACCTTTATGGCAATGGCTTATATCCTCTTTGTCAATCCAACAGTTTTATGTGCTTCAGGTATGGATAAGGGAGCTGTTTTTACCGCCACCGGAATCACCGCAGCCGTTGCGACTATTTTTATGGGAATTTTTGCCAATTACCCGATTGCAATTGCTCCAGAACTAGGAATTAACGCTTTCTTTTCATATTCTGTGGTTGTCGGAATGGGAATTCCTTGGGAAACGGCCATTGCGGGTGTCTTAGTTGCCGCCTTGATTTTCCTAGTATTAACTTTCTTTAAAGTCCGTGAAAAAATCATCAATTCCATTCCACAAGATCTCAAAGTAGCAATCGCTGCTGGAATTGGTCTTTTCATCGCTTTCATCGGGTTGCATGAAGCAGGATTAATTGTGGCTAACCCTGATACGATGGTGTCGTTAGGTCATCTAACTTCAGGCACATCTCTCTTAGCTATTTTTGGGATTATCGTAACTTTTGTTTTAATGGCTAAAAACGTCTCAGCTGCGATCTTTATTGGTATGGTGTTAACTTCCATTACCGGAATGCTCTTTGGACTCATTAAATTACCCACGCAATTACTTGCGCCGGCCCCATCACTAGCCCCAACCTTTGGTGTTTCAATTCAACATTTAGGTGATATTAATAGTATTCAATTAGGAACCGTTGTTTTAACTTTCCTATTAGTAACTTTCTTTGATACCGCTGGAACCATGATCGGTTTAGCAACTCAAGCTGGTTTTATGAAAGATGGCAAGATGCCCCGCATCGGTAAAGCGCTCGGTGCTGATGCCTTAGGAATGACCTTAGGAGCCATCACTGGAACCTCTCCCGCCTCAGCCTTCGTTGAATCATCTGCCGGAATTGCCGTTGGTGGACGATCAGGGTTAACTTCAGTCTATACTGGTTTACTATTCTTCGTGGCTTTACTATTCTCTCCTCTTCTTGCTGTGGTAACACCTCAAGTTACTTCAGCCGCCTTAGTGGTGGTTGGGGTCTTGATGGCCAAAAACTTAAAAGATGTCAATTGGAACGACTTTGCAATCGCTGCACCAGCATTTCTAATTGTCATTGGTATGCCTCTAACCTACTCCATTGCTGATGGAATTGCTCTTGGCTTCATTCTTTATCCGATTACTATGTGGGCAACTCATCGTCAGAAACAAGTGCCTAATATCATGTATGGATTAGGCATTATCTTCTTAATTTTCTTATTTATTATTGCCCGTTAATCTTGATCATACAAAAAAAGATTTGAACAATGTTGTTCAAATCTTTTTTTATTTTTATTTAATTAATTCAATTTTAGCCACATATTTTTGATCATCATCATAAATTAAATTTCTGAGATTTTGTAAAAGTAAAATCAGCCAAGCAAAAGCAAATCCAAACGCAACCATTTCAAATGCTGTTAGCGATAAATAACCCGATTTTTTGAACAAAATATCCGAAATAGCTAGTCCCCCTGCCATCACATATGAAATAACTAAAAATTCCCAAGAAGGCTTTGGAATCAACCAACGAATGGCAACAATCATGACCAAGACCATCATCACTAACCATTGAGCAATACCATCATGAACATGATGCATCCAACCCGGATTATTTGGAAAAACGCCAATCAACCCAACTGCAATCGCCGTAATCGAAAATAGCAACCGTAAAATAAATAATCGACGATTTTTATGAATTCCAGCCCCTAAGGCACTAAATAAATAATCAACAATAGTTAATAAAATCAACGCCGAAAAGATCAAGGTAAAATTAAAGATCCATCCATTTCCTACGCGGTCTGTCCCCAAATAACTAAAATTATATTGCCACCATCCAACTGATCCATTCGTCGCCATAGACATGATGATGCCTCCAAATAATGTGGCGATCAATACAGACACCGCTTGTTGAAACCGTAACCCTTGCGCGCTAATCACCATGATATAATTCATTGTTCCAACTAGGGCACCAATGATCAAACTCATCGTATAAATATCTAACCTTGCTCCCGCAAATGCAGACGAGATTACCCACATAATCAACGCGAGCACCGCTGTTCCCAAAATCCCATACGCTAGCGTGATCATTAGGATATTATACCAACGAATTATGTGACCGGCTTGATGCCGTGTTTTAAACGCCATAACCAAAAAACTGAGTGTTCCAAAACTACCGCCCAAATAGATCGTTATTTGGGTCAATGAATTGGCTCCCGTCATCCCCACCGTTGTTGTTCGTTGCATAATAAAATTAATCAACGCAATTAACATACTCACAATGCCAGTCACCATTGCCCATCGGAAAGCAATTTTATTAGCTTGACGAATACCTTCACTATTTTTATCAATGATAATTTGATCATCTACAATTTGCATTTCAATTAATTGTTTCTGATCCAGATTCAATTTACGGACAAATTCATCCGGTAATTCAATTGTTGCTTTTGCCATCCAAATTCCTCATTCCTAACCATACACCATAAAAACCACATTCATTTTATTCTAACAATGAAAATAAAAAATACCAAATTCACTTTTTAGCAAAACAATATCCCACACAATACACATATAAAAAGAAGTCATTGGATAAAACCATCCAATAACTCCTTCATTGATATTAATTAAACTTTAAAGCCAATCGTCATAAATCGATTTTTGCTATAAACTCTCGCAAATACCAACAATTCGTGATTTTAAATTAAATCGACATTTCTCAAAAAGAAATATAATCCAATTATCCCAACTTGTTGTAGTATTCAACGATAAGAGCTTCGTTAAAGTCGCCGTCAAGTTCTTCACGTTCTGGCAAACGAGTCAATGAACCCTTCAAAGCGTCCTTGTTGAACTCTACGAATGGCAAGTGACCGAATTGTGATTCAACCGCTGCCAAAATGTAGACATTCTTTTGTGACTTTTCACGAACTGAGATCTCTTGTCCAACCTTAACTTCGTATGAAGGAATATCAACACGCTTTCCATCAACTAAGATGTGACCATGATTTACCAATTGACGTGCTTGTTGACGCGTAGTAGCCAAGCCCATGCGGTAAACGATGTTGTCCAAACGAGTTTCCAACAAAATCAAGAAATTAGTTCCGTGAACCCCAGTACGAATTTGTCCAGCTTTGTTGAACAAATTGTGGAATTGACGTTCTGTCAAACCATACGTGAAACGAACCTTTTGCTTTTCATGCAATTGAGTTCCGTAATCAGAAAGCTTTGAACGACGACCTTGACCATGATCTCCAGGTGCATAGTTGCGACGAGCAATTTCTTTACCAGTTCCTGATAATGAAACACCCAAACGACGAGAGATACGGTACTTAGGACCAGTATAACGTGACATATTAATGTCCTCCAGAATTTTTATTTTGGTTGAATTCTAGAGAATCACCTCATATTCGTGCAATTTATCCTAACTTTCACTGCTGCAGCGCAGGTACTGGTGAGGCCCCGCCATTAACTGAAACGAGGGTGATAAATTGTTGACGAGCTTATGGATAATCCGCTGCAGTTTTCAACACTTTGATTAGTATACCAAATCGATACCATGAATGTAAAGGCGAGAATCAATTACATCTTAAATTCATAGCGACTACCTGCATATTGGGTCCGGACAAATTCAAACGGGCTCCCTTGATCATCAGTCGTAACTTGCGTTAAAACTAAAACTGGTTCCCCACTCTTCATGTCCAGTAAACGTGCCACACGCTCATTGACAGATGTGGCTGTCAATGTTCGGCTAGCTTGATTTACAATTAGCCCCTTACTCATTAAGGCTTGATACAGAGATTGAGTCACAACCTCTTCTTCCACCCCAACTAGCAATTCATAAGGAACAATTGCCACTTCAAATGCAATTGGTTCATCATCTCCATACCGAACTCGTTCCATTCGAATCACGCTGGTATCTAGACTAATTTGTAATTTTTCGGCTTCAAGCCCTGTTGGTACTCCCACCTTATAGTTAATAACTTGCGATGAGGCCTTTTTACCAACTGCATCCATCATTTCGGTAAAAGAGAAAGCACTATCCAAACTTTCTTGAAAGCGTTGGGTTGCCACAAATGTTCCAGAACCAATTCGTCGCTCTAAATAACCCTCATCAACCAACAGGATAATTGATTGACGAAGTGTCATTCGCGATACATTAAATTGTAACGACAATTCTCGTTCTGATGGAATTCTGTCCCCCGCCGACCAACGACCAGCATCGATTGATTCCTTTATTTCATCATGAATTTGAACATAAATTGGTTCTGTCATTTAAAATCCCCTATTTCTTAATGACTGCGTCTTGTGGTGTGAATTTGCGACCCAAACTATAGGTCGTCTCTAATTGCGTCAATTGAGCATCAAACAAATTGAAGTCGGCGTCTTTACCCACTTCCAATGTTCCTTTGTGATCTAATAAGCCAAATTCGGTGGCCTGATTTACAGAAGCCATTTGAACCGCTTCTTCCACCGTTGCTCCTGTGAATTGCATCATATTCAAAAAGGCCTGCTTAAATTGTAACACCGATCCAGCTAATGTGCCGTCTTCGAGGCGTGCTTGTCCAGCTTTAACCCAAACTTTTTGCCCCCCAACTCTGAAATGCCTTCTTTCAAACCTTTAGCCCGCATGGAATCAGTAATCAAATCAATTCGATGCGATCCCTTTAATTTGAAGGCTAAATTAACCATGTCTGGGGCAATATGGAAGCCATCAACAATCATTTCAGCATATAAATCTTCATCTAATAGTGCATGTCCAGTTACACCGGGATCGCGATGTTTTAAAGGACGCTGCGCATTATACAAATGGGTCACGTGTTTGACTTTCGAATTATTTTGTAAGAATTCACGAGTAGCATCTGAATGCCCCACGGATCCAATAATATTATGATTACGCAAATAGTCTTCAAAGACCGTTAAGTCATCTGCTTTTTCAGGCGCATAAGTGATTAAACGGACCTGATGCCCTGATAATTCATCCCATTTTTGGACTAATTCAACACTTGGTGCAATGATGTATTGTTCCGGTTGTGCTCCCTTATAGTGAGGATTTACAAATGGACCTTCAAGATGAACCCCTGAATCGCAGGTTCTTCTTGGGCCGCAATTTTAATCGCACGCATTGCGTTATCAATATTTTCAACACTTTGTGTCATCGTAGTCGGGAAAACAGAAGTAATTCCCTCCGTAATTTCATCACGAACCATCTGCACAATTTCTGTAGCATCTCCATCCATCGTATCAAACCCATACGCTCCATGGGTATGAACATCAATAAAACCTGGAACAATTACAGCACCATTTGCATCGACTACAGTATCAATCTCCCTAGCTTCATATTGCTTCATTGAAGCAACCATCTCGATGGTTTGATCAAACCGAATAAATCCATTAGCAATTAGCGGATTAGCGCCCGTTCCAGAATATATTTTTGCATTAATTATGACCTGACTCATAGAAAACCCCTTTCATTTTCGCAGTGGTATATACCATCACCTCCATTATAAACCTTATTGACTAAAAAACACGCTTTTTAGCGTGTTTTATTTAGCTAAGCCAGTGATATAAGTTTCACCCACAAAACCTTTTAAGCCATTATAGATATGTTTCGCCCGACTTTCTTTTTGAGTCATGCCAAAGACGGTCGGACCTGTTCCTGACATTTGCGCCACATCTGCTCCAAATTGCAGCATTTTTTCCCGAATTCTAATAATCTCAGGAAATTGTTTCGCTGAAACGGGTTCTAAAACATTAAACATCCCTTGAACTAGTTGTGAATACGACTCATGAGCCACCGCCGTCATCAAGCCTTGCATATCCCCATGCTCAAGTTTGTCATATTTGACTGTTCTTAATAATTTGGGGGTTGAAACACTAACCGCTGGTTTAGCGATCACAAAGTAGACCGGCGGTAATTTTTGTTGAAGTGGTTCCACAATTTCCCCACGTCCAGTCACCCGTGCCGGTCGTGAGTAAATACAATAAGGAACATCTGCATCGATTTTTAATCCGATTTTTGCCAGCTCTGCTTCTGATAACTCAAGGTTCCACAACCGATTTAAAGCTCGCATCACCGCTGCCGCATCTGAAGAACCGCCACCTAATCCCGCCGCAATGGGAATTCTTTTTTGAATATGAATTTCGACGCCTTCTTCAACTTGCGCTAACTCCTGCATTAATTTAGCTGCTTGGAATGCCAAATTTCGCTCATTCACTGGTAACAAGCCCGAAGTTGATTCAACCATGATATCACGGTGACAATTCGTCGTCTTAATCGTTACCGTATCGGCTAAATCAATTGAAACCATCAACATGTCCCATTCTTGTAAGCCATCAGCATGTACAAAAGGTGTATCTAAACAAATATTCAGCTTTGCATACGCCCGTTCTAAGACTTCCATTGTCTTTTCCTTTCGTTAATTGCTTTTGTCTTATTATAGCAAAAAAAGCTCAAAACTGCCTTGAAATCACATTGACACTCTAAGAACACTTATCTCAATCAAAAAGGACATCGATTTTAAAAATCAACGCCCTTCAAAATTTATCGTTTTATATTAACCTTAGGACTCTACGTTATTGCTATCATTAACGCATCGTGACGTCCTTACATGACCGTAAAATTAACCAGGTAATCAAAGTAGCTTAATTGATCTGTTACATCAATAATTAAGTTATCCCGCTTATAGAGAATCAAGCGCCAATCCGAAACCTTATTGTGATTTCTTTCGTCAATAAATTGATTCATGGTACCATCATGATTAAGCAGTAAATACCCTGCAAATTGTTCAAAAATCACGTTTAAGTCCGTTAATTTCTGTTCCATTTGCGCATTTTGCGGATCATAAAGTGCTACATAAAAATTACCTAACTCCGGACGCGTATTTTCAAAATACCATTTAAATGCTAGTAGATCATTCATCGTCATGCCCACATTCATTAAATAATCAACACTCAAACGAAAATGAATTGGTTCAATCTGCTCGCCCACGGCCACTACATGAAATAAATCAGCATAGTATTCAGCCAAATGTTGCCAAGCTAAAACGGTGGGCATTTGCTGGCCTAACTCAAATGCCTGCAACAAATCTTTATCCCATCCTAACCCTGTGCTGGCTTGATTTAAGCTTAAATCAAAAAATTCACGTACCGTTCTTAGATTATTCATTCTCATCACCCATCTATTATTTTAATAATTTCATTCTATGCTAAATATTTTCGTCAATCAAATGTAATTTATGATCCATAATCTCCCAGATTGGCCAATTTAAATCAAACGTGAATTTTTGGTCATGCGATACCAATAAAACCGCCCCTTTAAAATCTTTTAAAAATTGACTTAATGCCATTAACGCCGGCAAGTCCAAAAAATTAGTTGGTTCATCTAAAATCAAGAAGTTGGCTTGCGCCAACAATGTCGCAACTAAACTGACTCTAACCCGCTCACCACCACTTAAAGTTGCAACATTCCGCTCGACCATGTCTCGTCGCAATCCAAAAGCACCCAAAAAGTCACGCGCAACTTGCATCGACTCCACTGAATTTTGCATCACATTCCAGAGAATACTTTTTTGATCCTCTAACTGATCAACTTTCTGTGAAAAATACCCCACTTGCGTCTGTTGATGCCGTTTGGCATCTTCCATAGTCGCTTGTAATAGTGTTGTTTTACCCACACCATTTGGTCCCTTTAAACTAATTTTATCTGCACCTTTAATAACTACAGACACATTATCAATCAGGGATGGACCTGTTGGTGCGAAAATTTCAAGATCGATTAACCGTGCCAGAATCTGCGTGGAACGCACATTCATTTCATTTTGGAGCTTAAGACTTTTAGCTAACTTTGGACGTTCTCCTTGTGCTAATTGCCCGGCCTTTTGACGTAAATATTTGGCATTTCCAGTTAACTGCGCCTGAACGGTATCTCCTTTCAAAGTATTATTATTTCGTTTCACACGATCACCCGCCTGAACTTGCTTCTGCGCTTCATATAGTAATTTTTTCTTCTTCCGTTGTTCTCGACTATAAACCTGATTAGCCTGTTCGAATTTTTGTTTAGTTTGCCGTTGATAATCAACATAATTCAAATGATATGGGGTGATTACATTTTGCTCGAAGGCCCATATTTGATTTGTAATTTGTTCTAAAAAGTAAACATCATGTGAGACAACCAAAAGAATTCCTCGATAATATTTTAATTGTTGGACCAACTGATTTTGATGTGCTTCATCTAAATTAGCCGTCGGTTCATCTAAAATTAAAATATCAGGACGTTGGCCGATAGCTTCACGAATTCTTCGCCAAACCATTTCGCCGCCACTTTCTTGTTTTTGATCTACAATCATTTGCGGAACATTTTCAATAAAACCTTGAACCTGAATTTTACCAAGATATTCTAAATCCTGACCCAATATCATTTGGAGTAGTGTACTTTTTCCAACCCCATTTGGCCCCACAATCCCAATTTTATCACCCTTCTGAGCCAATAATTGATCCGCGAGAAATAACTTGCCTTGTCCATTTGCTTTTTCCACTTTATTAATTTTAATCATATAAAAACCACCAATCTTAGTAGGACTGAGACTGATGGTTTAAAACACTGAAAAAAGCTTCTTCCAGTCAAAACACATAAATCAGTCTCAAAAAAGATAATATTCCCCCTTCAGGAAAATAACTCAAATTTTTATCACTGATTAGTTGCGCATTGGCTGAATACCCCGTAATTTCTTAATTGCTATTATCATAACGACCATATTTTAAATTGTCAAATAATTATATTGTATTTTTTTGAAATTATTTGTAAAATAGAGTAGTTAGTTCATGCCCCTGTAGCATAATGGATAGTGCAAAGGAGTTCTAACCCTGGGATGGGGGTTCAATTCCCTCCAGGGGCATATCGAAGTTTTGACAAACTTGCGTCATATCAGCTTAATTGTTGGTATGACGCTGTTTTTATACATATTGAATTATTTTTTCCTACCGTTAAAACCTACTCATAACCACAGCATTTGCTACAATATTAATCTATTACCAACGTTGATACATAGATATTCGTTTATAAAACAAACTAATAAAGCCTACTGACATAATCGTCAGTAGGCTTTTAATTTACATTTAAATTTTATTTAATTGTCCAGCCTCCATCAATCGTCAAGACTTGACCTTGAACATAGCGGGCTTCCGGACTCGTTAAGTACAGCGTTAAATCGGCTACTTCCTGCGCCTGCGCCCAACGATGAACTGGCGTTTGGGCTGCCACTTCTTTAGCGATCTGACCATCATCTTGAAAATCAGCCGCATTCATGGGCGTTTGAATCGCACCAGGCGCAATTCCATTAATATGAATATTCTGATCCGCATAATCTAAAGCCAATTGCTTCATCCAGCCTACTAAGGCATGTTTAGACATGGTATACGCTGCCCCACCGCCGCCAGCAACTTGACCAGCAATTGAGGTCATATATACAATGGTCCCTTGCTTTCGTTGAACCATCCCGGCCAAAATTGGCAAAGTCAACTGTACCGCTGAATCCACGTTAATTGCCATTAAATGCTGAATAGCTGGGTAATCCGTTAATAGCGCTGGCACATAGGCGTCTAGAACTCCAGCTGTGCTTAAGAAAATGTCAATTTGACTTAAATCCGTCTGAGCGATCCATTCTTGCAAGGCATTCGGTATTCCTAAGTCAACCTGAAATGAATGCAAATTAACATCTTGAATCGGCATTTCTTGACGATCTAACGCCCAGACTTTAGCCCCCAGAGCTAAATAAGTTTTCACTTGGGCCAATCCAATGCCTGAAGCTCCACCAGTAATAAAGACTATTTGATTTTGATAATTTTGTGAAATCATTTTTGTACCTAATTTTTAATTTGATAAATCAACGCGCTTTTGTAAGAAATAAATTAAAATTGCACCAATCAGCAGCGAACAAAATTCTCCCGCTGCTAACCATCCATAGCTTAACCAGAACGGCAACTTAAAAATCCAATATTGTTCCAAAGCAACTGACCACATCATTACAGTATCAATTAATACGCTGAGGGTCAATTTCAACCATAACGTTTCCACTTTCTGTGCCAACCAATATGACAAACTGGTCATGACTAAAGTACCTAATGTTCCAAAAATAACATCAATAATACCTAAGGGCGATGTTAAGTTAGCAATAAAAACGCCAATCGATATTGCAATAATATAACGTTTATTAAAAATTGCCAGATGATTAAATCCTTCTGATAGGCGTAATTGAATTTGACCATAAGCAAAGGGCGCCACCAACCATGTCACCGCTACATAAAGACCAGCGACAATACTCATCAACGCGATTTCACGCGCAGACCATTTTGTTTTTACATGCATTTGTTTATTTGCTCCTAGTTTTTTATTATAAAACCTTTTACAATCAAAGTAAGGCTTTACGCGTGGGATGGTTACGAACCACTAAAAACCATCATAGCACAAATTTATTGTTGCAGAATACCAGGAATGAAAACTTTCTGCTACAATTAGACCATTATCTTTTTAGGAGGCACTATGTCTAATCAAACTAAAGGCTTAATCTTTGCCATAGCTGGACCCGTTTTTTGGGGTCTCAACAGTATTGCTGTTAAATTATTATTAGAACTCGGTCTCAATTCACAATGGTTTGCGACTTTTCGCTTGTTAGCCGCAGGGATCCTCATTTTAATTTTCGCTGGAATCCGCAATCCCAAGCAAATTTTAGCCCCATTTAAAACTCCACGTAGTTTAATTCAACTATTAATTTTCTCAATTGTGGGGATGTTTTCAATTCAATATGCTTATGTGATGGCGATACATTTCGGAAATGCAGCAACAGCAACCGTCCTACAATTCACCAATCCCATAATGATTGTTATTTTTCTAGCCGTCGTGCACCGTCGCTTTCCTCGACAGCAGGATGTGCTTTCCATCATTTTAGCTGTAATTGGGACCTTCTTACTCGCCACTCACGGTCAAGTTGGTAATTTAGCCATGTCAAAACTAGCATTGTTGTGGGGCTTGATCGCTGCAGTAGCGACCGTTTTTTACACGCTCTTACCACAAGAATTAATTGACACCTTTGGAGCCGTTTCTATCTCCGGATGGGCAATGCTAATCGCAGGTATTTTTGCTAATTTTATCCATCCGGTTTGGCAAAATGGACCAACCCTAACTCCGAAAATTAGTCTCTTACTTGCCTTTTCTATCATCCTAGGAACCGCATTTGCCTATCTCATCTTCATTCACAGTCTCACTCTCATTTCACCCACAACTGCTAGTACAGTGGGGGCCGTTGAACCATTAATAGCGACAATTTTGAGTGTAACTTTATTCCAAATTAACTTTGGCTGGATTGACTTTATCGGGGCCATTTTAATCATCAGCACCGTCTTCTTACAAGCCTTTCAACCCAAAGAAAAACGCACAAAATTTGAGGCTCAATAATGTACATTTTATTTTTCAATTAAAAAACGGTTAGCTGCACCATTTATGTCCAGTTAACCGTTTTTTATTTATTTCCATTTGTTAATTGTGCCAGAATCAATTCATTTAATTCACTGGAATCAATCTCTAATTCAAATATACCTAGTTTTAAATAAGAACGCCAAGCATGTGCAAAATCACTTTGGCGTTTTTGATGATAGCTATTTAAAACCATTGTCATCAACCCAATATATTGATGATTTAAATGGCGTTGTGGGAATTTTTTTAATTTTTCCAAATCATCCTGTTCTAGCACCATTAAGTGAGTCCATTGTTGTTTTAGGCTCACCAATAGAAATTGCACCAAACCTTTAGCGAATAAATTTTTAATCGGCTCTGCCGCAACGATTTTATTTCCGACTAGATTAGGATTAAATGCCTTAGTTTCAGCGGCTAAATTGGTTAAAGTTTGCATCAGATTCAAATAATCATTCAACAAAAAATCATCTCGTTTTATCGGACGTTCCCATTCTTCAGTCGCGGCTAAAAACATAGGGCGTGCCAATCTTAAGTAAGTTGCAAAATCCAGTTCCATGGTTAAACACCCCGTGGTTGCAAAATTTCAGCCTGAACAACCGTTGGCTTCACGGGTAACTGTCCATCATCAAAAATATGCTTTTGTGATGCCACTTCGATTTTACGGCGTTCTTTCAAATACCATGTTCCTACAAAGTCGTAGTCTAACAAAACATCTAACCACGAAACTGCAGATTGACCATCAATTACTTGGAAATGCCATTCTTGGCCACCGAGCGCCTGCTGGTTCTGATCATAAAAAATGCGCATCTCAACATCATGGTCTAACATCATAGCCGCTCCATTGTTCACAGCTTGCATAAAGTAGTTTGATTCTGCTGATAACACAAACAAACGATCCAACATTCCCGCTGGCATTTCGGTTTGAACTAAGCGATATAGATATGTATCTTGAGTTTCCAGAATATTATAATCCACCTGATAGCTAAACGTTTTTTCTAGATAACGAGCAAAGGTCCGTAATAAATCAGCTACGCTACGAATATTGTCCGCCGTATCTTTAGCCCGATAATTTGAAACCAATAAACTAGTTAATGCATGCGAATTGAATAATAATTCTTGTCGATCTAAAGACCAGTAAAAAAGTTTTTGTTTGGTCCCCATTTCCATAAAGTAAACACCACCGGCATTACCCTGGTTTTCTACAAATTGAAAAACACCCGGAGCTTGAAGTTGTTGAAAAACCATTGTCAACTCTTCTCGATCGGTCGGCGTTAAGATATCATACTCAGATGCACCCGCTAATGATAAGAAACGATGCATTGCCAACAAATACCAATCGGTCACTCGATATTGACGTGGAGCCACAACCCAATGAGTATCTAATTGGTAACTAACCAACTGGAGCAATCCGGCATGAATCTGCTGTGGATCAGTAACATTATTAAGTAAATTAATTTCTTCTAATTGTCGCGAAATACTATCAACATCATTTTTCAATAAATCAGTGTAAGCCGCTAAATGTCCTTGGATATGATCAGTCATGTATCCGCCCTCCATTCTTTGACAATGGTTGGTCATCTAATTGAGCAACATAATCGTGATAGAGCGTTTGAACTGCCATCTTAAATTTTTCAAAATTACCAAACTGATCATTAATTGCCCGTTGCTCATAGATTAGAATCGTATCTTCCTTTGAGTAATTCAAAATGATAGCATTATTGTCCGCAATTAACTTCGGGACCTCGAGCGCTTTTTCATCCGCATTTCGGATTTCTGCCAAACGTTGCTTCAAAAACTCTCGCCGCGCTTTATTTTCTTGGGATTCAAACATACCAGGCTTTTCGCCCATCTTTTCTAGCTCACTTTGTAATTGCGCTCGTTCTTGATCACGATCATTTTGTGAATCAACAATTTTTTGGAGTTCTTCATTGGACTTAGTCGTATCCTCAATCACATTGGTGTGATAACGGCGCCCCTCTTCAGCCAATTCAACTGCGCGACTCAACATTTCATACTCATCTTCATCAAAAATAAAATTAACCGTAATAGGATCTAAAAGCCCAAAATGACGCCGATCCCACCAATTTCCAAAGTAAAGTTGATAAACCCCACGGGTATCTTCTTCATAATAAAAAAAGGGGAATTTTTCCGATAAGTATTGAATGAGTCGTTGTGCCAAATGGTGTGATAAAGATTCCATCAAATCATCAATCATTCTGAAATCACGTTGATTATCTGGCGCATCTAATTGTTCTTCAATTTTATTTAAATATTTCTTTCGGTCTAATAGTTGAAACAACTTCCGATCATTATCTTCATTGATCGCCTGTTTAACATCACTAATATATTGCAATTTAGCTTCTAACGCGTTCATAAATTGAACACGTTCGTCTTGTATCTCAGTTTTCAAATATGGTGTCTGCTCCATAACAAACCTCCTGCAAATTTTATTAACGATTCATATTTTTAATTTTACACTGTTCTGTTGGAATTGATACGTCAATCTCACACTCTATAATCTTTCTTAAAAATTCCCAGCTCACTTCCTTTTCAACAAATAAAGCATGACAAAAAACCAAGTCTATGAATCGACTTGGTTATAAATCAAATTTTTTAAATGGGATTAATGATATTAATACTGTTGAATATACGTGTCAATTTCCCATTTGGAAACATGCTGACGATAAGAAGCATATTCGACTCGTTTAGCAGCCACAAAGGTATTCGCCATGTTTTCACCAAGGGCGGCCACCATAATTGGATCAGCCTCAAATTGATCAAGGGCGGCCAGCAAAGTATCCGGCAAGTTCGTGATGCCCGCTCGTTTTCGCTCGTTTTCATCCATCAGATAAATATTTTGATCCACCGCATGCGTTGGAGTTAATTCTCGCTCTACACCATCTAAACCAGCAATCAAAATCGCCGCAAAAGTAGTGTAAGGATTTGCAGTTGGATCAACCGATCTTAATTCTAAACGCGTTGAATTACCGCGAGCCGCAGGAATACGCACCATCGGTGATCGATTGGAAGCCGACCAAGCCACATAAACGGGAGCCTCAAATCCGGGGGTTAAGCGTTTATATGAGTTAACAGTTGGATTGGTAATTGCCGTAAATGAAGCCGCATGTTCTAAGATACCACCTAAGAAATCATAGGCTTTTGACGATAGCTGTAATTCACCATCTTCAGCGAAGAAAATATTGCCATCGTTATTAAACAATGACATATTCACGTGCATTCCATTCCCGTTAATACCTGTGACAGGTTTTGGCAAAAATGTGGCATACAATCCATGCTTCCGCGCGATCGTTTTAACAATGATTTTAAACGTTTGAATGTTATCTGCTGCAGCTAAAGCATCCGCATACTTGAAATCAACTTCGTGCTGACCAGGTGCCACTTCGTGGTGGGCAGCTTCAACTTCAAAGCCCATTTTTTCCATTTCTAAAACAATTTCACGACGCGTATTTTCTCCCAAATCTAGCGGTGCTAAATCAAAATATCCCCCGTGATCATTTAATTTAAGGGTAGGTTCACCGTTTTCATCCATCTTAAATAAGAAAAATTCTGGCTCTGTTCCTAAATTAAATTCTTTAAAGCCTTGTTCCTCCATTTTCTTCAAAACTCGCTTCAAATTATTTCGCGGATCACCAGCAAAGGGTTGACGATCAACCGTATAAATATCAGCGATTAAGCGCGCCACCTTGCCACCATTCTCGTCCGTTGCCCAAGGAAAGATCATAAAAGTATTCAGATCAGGATATAAATACATGTCAGATTCCTCAATTCGAACAAAGCCGTCAATCGATGACCCATCAAACATCATTTTATTATCAAGAACTTTATCAACTTGTGACACTGGTACTTCAACATTTTTGATAGTACCAAAAACATCAGTAAATTGTAAACGCAAAAATTGTACATTTTCTGCTACAATCGTTTCTTTAATCTCTTGTCTAGAATAAGTATGTTTTGTCATGATATATCCCCTCTTTTGCTAGTCCCAAACCGACCGATTTGAATAAATTCAGCTTGCAATGATCGGCGAACTGCATCTTGATCAACGACCCCAGTCTTCTTTTGTTTCTTCTGATCCACCGCATGAATATCAGCGATAGAATAACCCGCATCTAGGTAATCTGCAATTTCCATGAGTCGTTCAATCTGGTTTAATGAATACCGCCTTTGTTGACCGGAACCACGTTCAGGATGAATCAAATTTTGTTGATCGTAGTAACGAATCTGACGCGCGCTTAATCCCGTTAGCTGTTCCACAACTCCCATTGGGAGAATAGCTAGATCTTGTCTCAATTGTCGCGTTCGTGTCATCTTTACTCTCCTTTATTCTTGCTAATATTGTCTATTATAGCCAATTCAACCAAAAACAGGGATTTTCATGTTACCTTTTATAACATAAAGTGCTTAACATCATTATTAATTCTGTTAATTTCTTGAGCATCTTGTACCAAATCATACCAATGGATATCGTCAAATTGATTTCTAAACCAAGTTAATTGTCGTTTTGCATATCGTCTAGAGGCTTGTTTTAAGCTTTCAACCCCCGCTGCTAACGGTGCTTCCTGATTCAAAACAGGGAATAATTCTTTATAACCAATAGCTTTCTTAGCTGTTGCATCTTCAGGCAACTGAGCCACCAAGGCCACTTCATCCATCAAACCAGTTGATAACATCTCATCTACTCGTTGATTAATCCGTTCATATAAAACCGAACGCTCCGTGTTCAGACCGATCACAAAAGCATCATAACGACGTTTTGGCTCTGGTTGTAGCACAGAAAAAGGGCGTCCTTTAGCTTTGCTTACAGCCAATGCTCGAATCATTCGCCGAATTTGACCGGGCAGAATGCGTTCAGCACTAACAGGATCAACTTCTGCCAACGCCTGTCGTAATTGAGGTTCCCCAGATATGGCAACTTGATCTTCCCATTGAGTTAAAAAGACCGGATCGATTTTAAAATCATCTATTACTGTCAACGGTCGATCACCTAATAACGCTTGTAAGTAAAAACCCGTTCCGCCTACAATAATTGGCAGCTTCCCGCGGGCCACAATTTCATCAATTGCAGTTTGTGCGACTTGTACAAATTGAGCTACTGAAAATTTTTCAGATGGTTCTACGAGATCAATTAAATGGTGCGGTACTTGTGATTGTTCGTATTTCGTTGCTTTGGCGGTTCCAATATCGAGATGTCGATAAATCTGCATTGAATCGCCTGAAATGATTTCACCATTGAAAGTTTGGGCCAATTGAATTGACAAACGGGTTTTACCCACGGCGGTTGGTCCTGCGATGACAATTATTTTTTGCATATTATTTCCTTTCACAGCTTTTGGGCCTATCTTAGTTAATTCATGATAAAATATATGTATTACAAGAATATGAGGTATGTATTATGAAGAAATTTAGCTTAGGAATGTTAACAGGAATTGTTGGAACCATCGCTGGTCTTGCCGGAGCAGCCAAAGTCTATCACAAAGTAGCAATTGAACCTATCGAAAAAGAAGAAGCGCAATTTGAAGCAACTGAAATTCGTGGAGCCCGCAAAGCCGGAAATTCACATACTCCACGTTCATAATTTGTAGCATTAATGTAAATGAGAGGCATGGAAGAAACTTCCGTGCCTCTCATTTTTTATTTAATTTTTCCGGTATACTTGCTCATACCACCCTTTAAGACGACAATATCCGTATAACCTTCTTTTTTAAGTTTTCGTGCAATCCGCTCAGCTGCTTGATTATCAGCATCCACAAAATAGACCGGCTTATCGCGTCGAATAGCTGAGGTATTCTGTAACAAATATTGCATCGGAATATTACGCGCACCTAAAACATGCTTACTTTTAAAATCAGCTGCATCCCGCAAATCAATAATTTGACCATTGCGGCTTTGTTGCTCAAATTCATCACTATCCAATAAAGTTGCCTTACGCTTCAATGAGAAAACCGTCCAATAACGGAGTCCAAAGGTCAAAACTAAATAAACAACAATAATCGCAATTATCGTATACCACATAAAAAAATCCCTCTAAATTTCTAATAGATTATATTAATAATTTTAGCATAAAATAGGCAAACATAATCTAATCTTTTTGGGCAATTAATTGTGGCTCTCCGGTTATTCGATACTTTTGATATGCATCATAGACTGCTTGACCAGCAAAGGTTAATTTAATTTCAGCAATTTCGGTCGGAGTCATCCAACGTTTAGCATCAATTTCAGTTTCATCAATTGTTGCCGATTCTGCTTGCACAATTGACGTCAAAAATATATTAGTAAAGAGCTGAGTTTCATCACCATTCGGATATTTAGCCCGATAACCAGGCCCAGAAATTGAGCCAATTAATTGAAGATCTTCAGGCTGTACAATCACTCCCGCTTCTTCTTCTGCTTCGCGAACCGCATTATCAGCCCAAGCCATCTCAGGTTCAACATAACCACCTGGAAAAGACCAACCATTGAAATCTCGATTGTAGACTAGCATCAATTTTCCAGCTTGTTCAATGATAATATCAATTGTTGGCATGACTAGCTTGAAATCATGACCAATATACTCTCTAATTTTAGCAATGTACGAATCTTGATACGGCATTAGTTTCTCCTAACATTTAATTGGTAACAAAAAATAAAAAACTCATAACTAGTTGTATAGTCACGAGTTTTAATTAATTTTTAGCGCAATGTTCCTGCAAAGCTTGGCATCCAGCTAGCTGTAAGTGTTTGTACCCGAACAACATCACCAGGTTGCGGTGCAGCAATAAATTGGTTGTTTCCAAGATAGATCCCTACGTGATAAGTGGCCCCGGGTGTTCCCCAGAACAAGAGATCACCAGGCTGTGCCGCCGCAACTGAAATACTTGTTGTCGCATTTTCTTGTGCAACCGTGTAAGCTGGGAAATTCGAAGTCATTCCTGAGTGGTTATATACCCAAGCCGTGAATCCAGAGCAATCTAATCCTGATGATGGTGTGTGCCCACCCCATACATAAGGAATTCCAACTAATGACATTGCAACATCATACCATGAACCTTGGTTTTGGCTATTATTATCTGTTGCTGTATCATTGCTGGTTTCACCAGCATTATTATCAGTGGCTTGATTATTATTAGCTTCCGGACGACCGTTATTAACCCAATCATTATATTCTGAGACCGTCATGTAGCCATCACCATTGGCGTCAGCGTTCGCATTGTATTGCAAATCAGCTACATTAGTTCCATCAACTGCTGTGTTCGCATTTGCAGTTGCATCGTTATCGTTCTTTGATGCTGTTGCACTCTCATCAGTAGTGTTTGTATCAGTATTTGCCTCTGGACGACCATTATTCACCCAGTTATTGTATTCTGAAACCGTCATGTAGCCATCACCATCAGTATCAGCATTGGCATTATACTGTAAGTCAGCTACGTTAGTTCCATCAACTGCTGTATTTGCATTTGCGGTTGCATCGTTATCGTTATTTGATGCTGTTGCATTATCTTCAGTAGCTGTTGTTGTATCGTTATTTGCCTCTGGACGACCATTATTCACCCAGTTATTGTATTCTGAAACCGTCATATAGCCATCACCATCAGTATCAGCATTGGCATTATACTGTAGGTCAGCTACATTAGTTCCATCAACTGCTGTGTTCGCATTTGCGGTTGCATCGTTATCGTTCTTTGATGCTGTCGCATTATCTTCAGTAGCTGTTGTTGTTGTATCGTTATTTGCCTCTGGACGACCATTATTCACCCAATTATTGTATTCTGAAACCGTCATGTAGCCATCACCATCAGTATCAGCATTGGCATTATACTGTAGGTCAGCCGCATTAGTTCCATCAGCTGCTACATTTGCAGTTGCGCTTGCATCGTTATTTGATGCTGTCGTGTTATTCTCAGTAGTTGTTGTATCGTTATTTGATGTTGCCGCATTATCTTCAGTGGTTGTTGTATCAGTATTTACCGCTGGACGACCATTGTTCACCCAGTTGTTATATTCTGAAACCGTCATGTAGCCATCACTATTAGTATCAGCATTGGCATTATATTGTAAGTCAGCCACATTAGTGCCATCAACAACAGCATTAGTATCACTCTTAGTGCTAGTTGCTGTGGCTTCAACAGTCTCAGTGACTGATGTTGCAGCCACTTGACGACCATCATTGACCCAGGCATTATATTCTGAAACCGTCATGAAGTGATCGCTGTTCGTGTCAGCATTAGCATTATACTTAAGATCAGAAATCTTAGTCCCATCTACGGCAACATTTTCATTTTCTGATAATTGTAAGCTTTGACCAACAATGATCATGTTTTTGTTAGTGATGCCGTTTAACTTTACTAAGTCATCCAAAGCAACATTATTAGCCTTGGCAATCTTAGTTAAAGTGTCACCTGCTTGAATTTTATATGTATTAACTGTTTTTCCCAAATTTTTAACAGCTGATTGTGTGTCATCGGCATTAACCGCATGTTCATTTTGGTTAACTTGAACAAACGTTCCAGCAGTTACAGCTGCTGCGGCGACAAACATTTTACCTGTATTTGATAGTTTAACATTTTCTAAATTCGACATTCTGGTACCTCTTCGAGTATATTTGCTGTGGTGAACCTACTATCATAAACGGGCTCACTTACTAATATTGTTCAATAAAACTACTTAAAACACGTTGGCAATAAATGTAAAAAAATAAATTTCACAGTTTTTGATCATAACAATTATTATCGCATGTTCCCACTTTTTTTCAATTACAGAACTATCTAAATCGCGATTAAAAAGTGGTTTAACGCCTGTTTGATCCAGTTTTAGGCAACTGTTAAATTTCTTTTATTTTTACGTTAAGTAAATTTTAACATCTTTTTACTTTCTTTACCATCTTAAAGAAAATTTAATATTTATAATTTCATAAATGTGGTACAGAATTATTCGAAAGAAAAGAGATTTCCCAAGTCATTTGGAAGATCTCTTTCTTTTTAAATTTATTTGATTTTATGCTTGTTTCGATAATAGACCTGCACCATAAACTCCTGCATCATTTCCCAAAACAGCTAATTTAATTTCCGTGTGTTCACGCACTGGTTGGAACGCAAACTTCATGAAATTAGTTTTGATACGTTCTAATAAGTAGGGACCTGCTGCAGAGACTCCTCCACCAATCACAACAGCTGATGGGTTTAAGGTGTTTGCTAAATTGGCAGAGGCATAGCCAAGATAAAATGCAACTTGGTCGACAACCTCATTGGCAAGATAATCACCATCTTTTGCAAGGTCGAAAACAATTTTAGATGTCACTTCCGCTCCATCATCAATCATCCCCTTTAATTCTGAATTTCCAGCGTATGATTCAGCTAAGTCTTGTGCTAAATGCACAACTCCCGTGGCTGAAGCGTATTGTTCTAAACAACCATGATTCCCACATGTACAAAGATATCCATCTGGCTTAACAACAATATGACCCACTTCACCAGCAGTTCCATTCGCACCGTGCATCAAGCGACCATCATTGATAATTCCACCACCAACACCTGTTCCAAGAGTAATGAAAACCACTTCTTGTGCATTTTCGCCAGCCCCGCGCCATTGCTCACCTAACGCAGCTGAATTAGCATCATTATCAATCGTCAAAGGTAACCCTGTTCCTTTTTCAATTTCGGCCTTAACTGGAATTGGTGTTTCTTTCCAATTTAAATTATATGCTGCTCGAACGGTTCCATTTTGGTAATCAACCGTTCCAGGTGTTCCCATTCCAATTCCAATTATGCGTTCTTTTGGTAATTCATATAAATCTAGATGATGATTAATTGATTCAATAATGTCAGGCACAATATGTTGACCATCATCTAATACATTTGTCCGAATTGACCACTTCTGTTGGATTTCTCCCCCAGACGTCATAATAGCGAATTTAATCGTAGTTCCACCTAAATCAACACCAATTAATTTATCTTTTTGCATCTTAAATACTCCCCCACAAGCTTCAATGTATGCGTTTTCAATCAACCTTTATATTGTACTAGAACAGGATAATAAAAGTCAATGAAAGCGGTTTAACTCTTTTTTAATTCCAATCGATGTTCACGTTCTAAGACTAACTTCGCTCGTAAATATAAGTCGTTATCAATCAAATCAGCTTTGGCCAAATTATCAACTTCAATGGCAGCTAACTCCAAATCCCATAAACGTTCACCTACATGAATGTAAATATCATATACTTTGAGTAAATTCAATACATCTTTAAAGGTTTGCATTGGTCGTTTTTCCATTTTGCACCTCATTACTTTGAATGTTTTTAAATTCTCACTTACCAGCGATGACCCAGCAATATCTTACCACAATATAATTTATTCGGGTGCTAATTTTATAACTTGATCCATGCCTTGATCTGTCACTTCAACATCCCAATCTGCTTTCAGTTTCCAATTAAGTTCAATGGTCACGCCTAACCGATAGCCTAAACTTCGTTCTAAGTAACGATCATAATAACCACCGCCAAAACCAATTCGTTGTCCATCAGCACTGAAGAATAAACCTGGTACAACAAAAAAATCAATTGCATTAGGTGCTATGACTGTCCCTTCCACTGGTTCTAAAATTCCAAATTTGCTTTTAGAATAGATTGTCTCTGGCGTAATCGCAATAAATTCCATCATCGTTTTCGTTTTAACCCTAGGTACAACAACTGTTTTATGCTGTTGTAAGGCAATTTGAATTAATAAATTGGTTGGAATTTCAAAAGCCTGTGACACGGGTAATGCCACTACTTGACTAAGTTTCCATTTCTCTAATCGAGCAACCGCTTTTGGCAACTGTAACATCAATGCGGCTCTTTGCTTTGTGGTTAATTGTCTTAAGTTTTCTAACGCTTGACGTCTAAGCATTCTTTTATCTAACATCGATGCTCCTCCCACTTATCAACACTTCTACCCGATTTGACGGTGTCAGTTTCAAATTTTTAAAATAAAATCCCTGATTCGTTAACAAACAAATCAAGGATTTACCAATTTGATTTTTACACCAACTTATTGAGCATTTTCAACATCTTTCCAATAAGCTTCCCAGATTTTTTTAGTAAATTCTGATGAAATTCCATCTTGAGATTGATTTGAAATTCCCGGAATCACAATCGCAATTGCTACATCCCGATTTGGCACAAATGAAATTCCAGTTGAACTATAAGTTTGTTGCCCCTTGGTGAAGGTTTCTGCCGTTCCCGTCTTGGCATAGATACCAGGTTTGACATCTTTCAAAGTAGACCCCGTCACGTAAGGTCCGGAACCATTAACCACCAAATTCATTCCGTTCCAAATCACTTCGCGCTCGGATGCACTCCAACCCACAGTACCTAATACTTTCGTTGGAATCGTTGTCTGCAACTGATCAATCGCAGAATTTTGTTGTCTTTGTGAAATCGATCCAACCACGTGCGGTTGAACACGATAACCACCATTAGCGATGGTAGCGGCATACTGAGCTAATTGAATGGGCGTAAACGTATCATACTGTCCGAAAGCTTCATCTAAGGCATTACCACTATGGCTACCATCCGTTGATCCCTTAATTCCGGTCGTTTCACCAGGTAAATCAATTCCCGTTTTAACCCCCAGCCCGAAGCGAGCAAAGCCATTTCGCATTTTTTGCCATACATCATGATCTAAGTTACCTAAAGTCATATTTGGATAATAATTTAAGCCACCCATCTTCAGCATCATCTGCATCACGTATGAATTTGAAGAATTTTGTAGCGCCGTTTCAGCTGTTAATGGGACCGAACCATCTTGGTTAAACCAAGATGATTTTTTCGCCGTTCCGGCAATTTGGATCGGTACATCATTAATCGCATTATTCTGGGCACTAATCACATTATTCATCATACTAGTCGTAATCATGGCTGGTTTGACCACTGAACCTACAACTTGGGCCCGATTAATATTTCCCAATGCATCTGAAGTCAATTTACCGTCATCATTATCCCGATGAACTCCTGCCATTCCGTAAATACCACCAGTTTTAGGATTAATCGCTACAGCGTATGCCCCCTCAGTCAACCCTCCAGGAATATTATCTTCCAAGATCTTTTGCAAATCTTCTTGGAATTTAGCATTAATTGTTAGGTTCAAGTTTGATCCGGCCTGACCATTTTGAACCACCGTTCGTTTAGACGTGCTGCTACCAACAGAAACAATCTTTTTACTTCCGCTTAGCGCTGATTCATAGAATTGTTCCAAATATGATGTTCCCACACTATCATCACGGCTATAGCCTTGTGCTAACAGGGTGTTAACTTCTGATTCAGGTAATCCTGACTTTGAATTAGAGACAGAGCCAATAATCGAACTCATTCCGTCACCACTTGGATATTCACGTGTGTAAAAGATTCCGACCTTAACTCCGGGCATCTTGGACTGCCGTTCACCAATGTTAGCAATTTCTTCATCGGTGACATCATTTGTCTTCAAATACACCGTTGATAAAGCATATGCACCTGACATTTTTTGATAAAGCATAGCATTATTTTTTTGTTGGTCAGTTAATGGGAAATCACTTTCATGCTTCATAACATATTTAGTAACTTGACGCATCCACGCATCCGAACCATAGGTAGCTAAATTTTGAATAGAATCGCCAACCTTTTTAGCTCGCTTCTGATCTAACACATAATACGTTGCATAATTTGTAGGCGATAATTGATCAGTATCAATTTTTAAATACTTTCCCGTCTCATTTGCAACACGATACATCTCCGCCTCGTCAATACTCTTTGGCTTCCGATAAGTAATTGCTTGGGTTCCTTTATTATCCACAATTACTTTCCCCGTATCGTCATAAATACGCCCACGTTGTACCCGTTCCTTTTCTAAACTTTTCGAACTAGAATATATTTCCTCTTTAAAACTAGCTTGTTTGCGAATTTGCAAATTTGCCAGCTGCAAGCCTAGTAAAACCAACAGCAAAATTACAATTCCTAACAAGACATTTAAACGTACTGGAATACGCGTCAATGAATTGGGGGCCCGTCGATTTTTCTTTTTTCGTCTTGGCTGTTGCATTCGTCACACCTTAATTTCCAATTATTTATTTAATTTTATTCTATCACATTCTACATCGACAATTAATAAAAACTACTTGTTTAATTATACAAGCTTTCCATTAAATTAAACAAAAATAAGTTTTTTAAAATCAGCTATTGCTCATCTTAAAAAACTTACCACTGGATTTGATTATTAATTTTTAAGCTAATGTAACTGAAATAATTTTAACTTCAAAAGAGAAACCATTTTCAGTCGTAATTTGGACCGTATCTCCAACTTTATGACCGATTAACGCTTTTCCAATCGGTGATTCATTTGATATCTTACCTGCATCTGGATCAGCTTCAATTGAACCTACAATTGCATAAGATTCTGGCGTATCCCCTTCTTCTTGGAAGGTTACCGTCTTTCCCACCGAAACTTCATCTGTGGCAATTGAGCTAGAATCAATCACTTCAGCATTATCTAACATATTCTGCAAAGATTTGATTTGTCCTTCAACGAAGGCCTGTTCATCTTTAGCGGATTGATATTCTGAATTTTCAGAAAGATCACCGTGCGAACGAGCCTCTTGAATTGCTGCTGTAATTTCGCCACGCCGAACTGTAATTAATTCATCTAATTCTGCTTCTAATTTTTGCTTTCCCGCAAGTGTCATTGGGTATGTTTTCTCATCTGCCATAATTGGCCCCCTAAATAATTTATATAATTTTAAGTCATGGCTTTTGCCATTCAAACTAAAAATCAAGATACCACGATCTGAATTAGTTGTAAAGATCAATCATGGAGGGAGTGTCGACGTTTCGAACTTTCTGACCAACTCATCCCGATCAAAAAGATCATAAACCCAATTGAAATAATGATTCCTTCATGTAGAAACGGCACTTGATATCGATATTCCACCTGGTGCTGACCTGGCGCCACAACTGCCCCAAAAAGTAATTTGCTACTTTAACGGAATTGACCGAATGTCCATCTATATATACTGACCAACCTTTAGCATACGGAATTGTCGACATCAAAACAGTTTCACCCTTAGGAACATTAACCGTCCCTCGAATTTGTGTCGCACGTACTTTTTGGTATTGCATTCCTTGTTTTTGTAAACGCTGCGCTTGTTCAACCCAATTTTTTTCTTTTAGATTGTATAGTGATACGTTTTGTAACCACACTGTATTCGACTTTAAAATAAATTTAATTTGATGCTGAGCACAAATTTCTCCACTGTTTGGCAAAGTGTAAATCATCGTATGTCGATGCGCCGGAATCGCATAAATCGGCTGTCCATCAACTTGAATTTCTAAATTATCAGCATTTAAAGCTGATCCCAACGTTAAGTATGCTGGACCCGCCGTTTGTTTTTTGTAGTTCAAAGTTAAGCTAGCCGGTTGTTTTGGATTCAATTTTGATAAGAATGCGCCTGTCACGGTCTCTGGTGCGGTTAAATTATCAGCTTGCGCACCACTAAAATTCAAATTATCAAAAGTATCTTCATCACTTCCCAGCAAAGAACGCCAAAGATTACTTTGATTTTTCACTGGATCATCATGGCGAGCCTCAAAATTAAGAACTGCGGGATCGGCTGCAAAAATCAATGGTAAAGCTTGTTTATTTTTGGTAGTCTCAACCTCAGCTTGCTGACTGACCTTTTCATAATTATCAATGGTGTCATAACGATTATCATTAAACATTGTTGCCGGGATCGATCGCGTATTATTTTGATCAACTCGCAATAAGTAACGAATGCCCAACATACTATCACTAATTAATGTTCCGCCACCGTAGGCAATATAATTATCACCTTCTGGTTGGCCCAAAACCGCCATCAATTCACTTTGTTGATGCTCTAACATTGATGAAAAAACACTACCTCCCGCATAACCAAATTGCATTGGATCATCTTTTGTTCTTTGAAAATTCTTAGCAACGCGGTAGAAATCATTTTGCTTCTGTGGCAAGCCATCTGTGCTGGACTTAATGGTCTTGACGACCCGATGATATTCTCGATTTGAGAGATAGCTTAGATGATTCAAAGTCAAAATAGTATTGATCATCATTTCACCGACCACTAAAAATCCGATCATCAGAAGCCAAATTGGATGTTTTCGAATTTGCATCATTCCAAAAATCATTAGTCCAAAAACGGCACTGCCTAGTCCAATTTGGTATAGATTTAGGTAATCAAATTGAGTCCTTTGATAAATTATCAAAGTCACCACCATGAATGTAATAATAACTAAACCGCCAGCCTGCCATTTATTAAATTCAATCTTAGGTGACCAAACACTGGCCGCTAGCCAAATCAACCAGAAAATAAAGACAAAGCTAAATCGATATGGATACCAAACCGGAAAAGAGAAACCGTGCCAAATTACATTTAATGGTTGATACAGCATTGATACCACAAAGAAGACCGTGATGATCAATCCCATCACCCGGGTTGACCTGCGTACTACCTTTGTCGTGAAAAAATACCAACATAGAATTAGAATCAAGCTACCAACAAAAATATTTGGCAATCCTGACTCAATTTGCTGAAAATCAAACGCTCCGATAAAAAATTTGGTTAGTAAATCAAGTGGATTATGATCAAAAACGTTTTTAACATTTTCCCAAAAATGTTGACCTTTTGAATTATGCAAGGTGACTGCAGTTGGTAACCACATAAATGCCGATAAGCCCACCCCCATTAAGGAAGCAAAGATAAATTTACCCAACATTTTCAAGCACTCATAAAAAGGGTAAGGTTCCCATGTTAAGCGCCATAGAAAGTAACAAATTAAAAATAGTCCTACCATATACATCATGTAGTAATTACAAATAAAACCTAAGGCAATCATTAAAATATACGGCCAATAACTATAGCCTGCTAAATAACGTTCAAAAAAAGCCACAATTAAAGGTAGCAATATCACTACATCAATCCAAATTACATTTAATTGATTAACCACCATCCAGCCACTTAACGCATAAATTATTCCAAACATGGTCAACATATATCCATTTTGCCAACGCATTAAACGTAACGACCAAGCCATACTTAAACTAGCTAAACCATAACGCAAGATAGTAAGCAGGAAAATCCCGACGGGCAGACCAGTGCTAGAAAAGGGCAGCAACAATAGATTCAGTGGGCTAAAAAGATAGTAGGCCCCATCACTATAAAAATTACCTCCTAATCCTTTACTAAAACTATATAGTAGACGACTCGGATCATGACTTAAACTGCCTTTAAGATAGGCAATAAAATCAATGTATTGTTGTCCTAAATCAACTGTTAAAACTGTATTATCACCAAAGGGTGCTACACCTCGAAACGCAAAATAACCGGCTATAAAAATAGCCGGTCCTAAAAAGCTAAGCCATAAGGCTTGAGTGTTTGCACGCCACTGTAACGGATTCATATTAATCGTTTTCTTGTGCATGTCTAATCCTTTTATCTATTTTCCATCCCTTGATTGATCTTATCAACTTTAGCCACAGCTTCATCGTGATCTTTTTGATTCTTCGTATAAGTAATGGCACCCGTTTTTAGATTAGCCACAAAGAATAGGTACTTCTTATCACGATCTTTTGGATTCAAAACTGCTTTCACAGCCTGAATGCTTGGATTATTCATTGGTCCTGGTCCATAACCGGAATTTCGATATAAGTTAAATGGTGAATCAACCATCGTATCGTCAACTGATAAATTAACTCGATCAGTCTGCAACGCATATTTAATAGCAACGTCTGATTGAATTGGCATATTAATGTCCAAACGATTTAAGAATACACCGGCAATAATCCGCATGTCCTTATCACCGACACCTTCACCTTGAACCAACGAGGCAACAGTCATCAATTCTTGAACGCTCATATTGCTTTTCTTAATTTTACTATAGTATGGTTGCATTTCACTATCTGTTTTAGCGACCATGGCAGTAATTAGATCTTCCACTGTTTGATACTGCGCATAGTCGTAGGTTGCCGGATAGAGGTAACCTTCCAACCGATAACGTGTATCTTTTGCCGCCATTGCTGAAGTTAATAACTTAGGATAATTTTTCGCTAACTTTTCTAAGAAAGTTTGATCATTAACCTTGGCTAAAAAATCACTTTCTGTGAATTTATTTGAATTGCCAACTTTTTTAGCAAAACTCGCAATCCCTTCCCCTTCAGTCATTGTTAAGACCATATCATGATTTACTGGAGTATCAGAACCACCTTTTAAGAGATGATCGACCAAAGTTTTCATTGGCATTGAGGGGCTTAATTGGTAGTAACCCGCTAACATGTTGCTAGCATCATGCGTGCTGACATAATGTAGAAAAGCTTTATTCGAATGGACCAAATGCTTATTCACTAATATTTGGCCGATCTGTTGCACTGTCGCTCCTTGGGGAATATATACTTCCTGCTTTTTACCATTCTTAGGCTGCATCGCACTGTAGTCATTTGATTGACGGTAAGAACTAATGCCACGCCAACCTAAAATCCCTACCAACAAAACCACCAAGGTCAGGACAATCCACACAAATCGACGCTTACCATTTTTAGCAGTCATTTGTGGTCGTCGTTGCTGTTTACCCCGATTTAACTTGTTTTTCTTAACCGGTCGAATGGCTGTTGCATTGTTCGTCCGCTTCCCTTTTCGAGACGACTTTTTTGAGCGCATAACATGATTACCAGTTTTTTGCTCATTCAAACGGGCACGTCGCGATAAAGTCTTACTAACCGGCGTCACCTGATTGGATGCCGTTTGATGTTCAACGGTCAATGCTTCGCTAGAAGTTAACCGCATATCAGGTTGATTAGTCGTCATGGGGCTCACTTGATCAGCCTTTAACTCCTTAAGGGCTGAATCCGGGTTAGCAACTGGTTGACTTAAATCCGACTTGGCTTTCGTCTCAGCCCCATTTGGTAAATTGACTGACGTGGTTTGTGTAATTGATGGTTGTTCTTTTTGCATTGCGCGCGAAGATTCATCTGGCTTAACCCTTTTTGGAGCTACCTTTGAACTTTTTTCAACCTCTTTTTTTGGTTCTACTTTTGGTTTATCACGTTTTAAAAAACCTTTTTTCTTTTTCTCATAACGCGAATTTCGCGGTTCAAATGGCATATTCACTTCCTCGATTGCTTTTATATAATTTTAGTCTACGGTTTCAACAATAAGTTTCTATCAATATAAAAACATTATTATTCATTCGTGATCTGTTTGAAAAATTTAGATCAACGAAAATTATAAATAGTCCTGCATACTCCGGTTGTTTTCTCAATGGTTCCATTTTATTTATAAAAATTTCAGTTTATTTAAAACACTTTTAAAAATGATTATTAAAAATGAGATTAGGCATAAATATCCCAATCTCATTTATTTTACCATCTCAACACTAAAACACCTAATTTGTTTAAACAAAAGTGGCTAATTTTAACGAATTTCCGCTCTAAAAGTTTCTTTCAAGGTTGAAGTAATTGAATCCATCGCTCCCGTTACTACTTCATCAGTTAATGTGTTTTCGCGATCAACGAAAGTTAAGGCATACGCTAATGATTTTTGACTTCCGCTGACATTAACACCGGTATACACATCAAAGAGTTCGATTTTTTCAAGATAACGCCCGCCAGCTTGGATAATCACTTGCTGTAGTGTCGCAGCATCCAAGTCTTTATCCACCAAAATAGCCATATCACGCGCAATTTCAGGATAACGCGAAATTGCGTTATATTGTGTTTTTAACTTTGGCAAAGCAATAATTGTATCCAAGTTTAATTCAAATCCAAAGGTTTCATTGATTTTATAACTTTTTGCAGTTAATGGATGAATTTGTCCCAACATACCAATATAAGTATCCCCAACATAAATATCCGCTGTACGTCCTGGATGCATTTGTGCATGTTGGTCGGTTGCTACAAATTTGAACGGTTGTTTAAATTGATAATTTGCTAACAAACGTTCTACAATCCCCTTCAAAGTGTAAAAATCAACATTTTCTGCTTGATCAATCCATGAACGTTCTTCCCAATTGCCTGAAATCACCCCTGCCAAGTGCTCAATTTCTCGAGGCTGCTGTTGATCAGAATCAGCAATGAAAATTCGGCCTTGTTCATATAGGGCTATATCCTTTTGATTGTGAGCGACATTATAAGCCACATCGTCCAACAGACCAGTCAACAATGAGCTACGCGTTTGTTGTCGATCCTGAGACATTGGATAGTTCAGTTGGACTGGCGTTCCTGGTTCAAGTTGGAAATGTTGTGCTTTTTCGGGAGTAGTTAACACATACGACATAGCTTGGTTTAAGCCTAATCCTTCTAGCACATGGCGACTAGCCCGCATCAAAGTTTGTGCCGTGGTTAAACCACCCGGTGTCATTTCACCCACTGGCAAAGTTGTTGGTAAATTATCATACCCATACATTCGCGCAATTTCTTCGATCAAATCAGCAGCAATTGAAATATCCCAACGCCGGGTTGGGATTACAACCTTGAATTCATCACTATTTTCTTGGTAAGAAAATTGCAGCCGGTCAAAGATTGCTCCCACTTCACTGGTTGAAATTTTAATTCCCAAGACTCTTTGAACATGATTCAAAGTGACTGAAACAACGGGTAATTCAACTGTTTTAGCTTGTGCAATAATCGGTTCCGATAAGATCTCTCCGGTGCCAAGTTCCGCAATCAAAGTCGCCGCATGATCCAAAGCCACTAAGGTCATTGACGCATCAACCCCACG
The DNA here is from genome assembly GCF_011304355.1 of Weissella coleopterorum. Lineage (NCBI taxonomy): Bacteria > Bacillati > Bacillota > Bacilli > Lactobacillales > Lactobacillaceae > Weissella > Weissella coleopterorum. The sequence goes on from NZ_CP049888.1 coordinate 1,457,221, forward strand.
TTCAAATCGTTGTGAGGCCTCAGAATGTAAACTCTGATCCCGTGCCGTATGGCGAATGGCGGTTGGTTCAAAAATAGCAGCTTCTAACACAATCGTAGTCGTCTGTTCGGTAACTTTTGTTGAAGTCCCCCCCATCACTCCGGCAAACATCAAGGGTTGATCATTAGCGGTGATTAAAATATCGCCCGCACTTGTCTCTCGCTCAATATCATCAAGAGTCGTCAATTTTTCACCATCTCTAGCCGCCCGAACCTGTAAATGAGGACTAGGCAATTGGTCAAAATCAAAAGCGTGTAAAGGTTGTCCATACATTAACATTAAATAATTAGTAGTATCAACAACATTATTAATCGGCCGAATCCCCATATTCCAAAGACGCTTTTGCATCCATAGTGGGGAATCTTGAACCTTCACATCCTTAATTACCCGTACACTATAAGTGGAAGCTAATTCACTAGGCGCTTCCACTGCTAAGATCTCACTTGTCTTTTGCTCAATTTCACGTAAATTGAATTGCGGTAAACTGAGTGGTACATCCAACATTGCTGCCACTTCAAATGCCGTTCCATTCATCGATAACATATCAGCACGATTTGGTGTAATTCCAGTTTCCAAAACATGATCATCCATTCCTAGAACATGGAAAGCATCCTCCCCAGGCACAAGATCTTTAGCATCTTCTGCATTGAAAACCCAAATACCGGCTTCTAATTCTTTAGGTGCTAAATTATCATCTAGTCCAATTTCTTGTAATGCACAAAGCATTCCATTTGAACGGACACCACGTAACTTACCCTTTTTAATTTTAATACCATCACCAATCACTGATCCATGTTTAGCTAAAATTACGGTTTGCCCTTCAGCAATATTAGGGGCACCTGTAACAATTTGGATGGGTTCATCTTCACCCGCATCTACCTGCGTAATCACCATATGGTCTGAATCTGGATGAGGCTCAACGGTAAGAACTTTAGCGATGACTACTTTTTTCATCTTACCTTGCATTTGTGAGTTGCCTTCAATTTCAACAGAAGTTCGCGAAATTTTTTCAGCTAGCTCATTGACTGGTAAATCAATCGTCATATAATCTTTGAGCCAATTAGTTGATACTTTCATGTTAATTATCCTTTCTGGTCAAATTGCGTTAAGAAGCGCATATCATTGAGATAGAAGTTACGAATATCTTCCACGCCATACTTCAACATCGCAAATCGATCGGGTCCCATTCCAAAGGCAAATCCACCATAAACGTTTGGATCAACTCCAGCAGCCTTCAAAACATTAGGATGCACCATCCCGGCCCCCAAAACTTCAATCCATTCAATATCTTCTGGCTTCGTATCTGCTGTGACGGCACCCCACGAAATATCTACTTCAACTGAAGGTTCTGTAAACGGGAAATATGACGGACGTAACCGAATTTCATGATCTGCGCCAAATAATTGATGGGCAACAGCTAATAAAGTCCCCTTCAAATCTCCCATCGTAATATTACGATCGATGACTAACCCTTCGACCTGATGAAATTGATGCGAGTGTGTTGCGTCGTCCGTATCACGGCGATAAACTCGTCCTGGCGAAATCATTTTCAAAGGTCCTGTCGTGAAATCATGTTGTTCTAAAGTCCGTGCTTGGACTGGTGAAGTTTGAGTCCGCATTAGAATCTCAGATGTAATATAAAAGGTATCCTGCATATCACGAGCAGGATGATCTTTTGGTAAATTCATCATTTCAAAATTATATTTATCCTGTTCGACTTCTGGTCCGGCGATAACTTGATAACCCATTCCAATAAATTGATCTTCTAATTCATCAATAATTTGTTGTAAAACATGGGGTTGACCTTGCTTGACTTTACGCCCTGGTAAAGTCACGTCGAGCGTTTCCTTTTGTAATTGATATTTTAAAGCGGCAGCTTCAAACTCAGCCTGGCGTTCTGCAATGGCAGCTGAAATGACATCTCGAATTTCATTGGCCATCGAACCAACCGTGGGCCGTTCTTCGGGCGTTAAATCCTTCATTCCCCGTAAAATATTAGTTAACGAACCCTTCTTACCTAACCAATTAACCCGAGCATTTTGTAGATCCTGCGCATTTTCACTTTTTTCATCAATATCTTGCAAAGCTTGTTGGCGTAATTTTTCTAAATCTTGAATTAGACTCATTTTCACACTCCTCTTTTTTATCGAACTCGCTTATAAATAAAACGTCCCTTCGGCCAAAAAGCCAAAGGGACGTTAATTAACGTGGTACCACCCAAGTTTTGTAGGTAAAATCACTACACTTACGGCATTCATTAACGGAAATGACCCGGATTAATCTTATCAATTAATCAACTCCCGGCTGAAATTCAATCTTAATCAAGGCGACTTTCCACCATCCGTCGCTCTCTAAATCCTGATTTAAAATCTACTAGACCGTTCAAAGTTTCTACAACTTAAAGTATACAAGCTTCCTTTTAAAATACAAGGAAACTTGTTATCAATAATCATTCGCTTATATAAATTCACGGATATTTTTCAATGAGGTGTCACGTCCTAACAATTCCATCACATCACCTAAGTTTGGACCTTCATTGACCCGTGAAGCCGAAATTCGTAATGGCATCCATAGATCACGCCCCTTAACACCCGTTTCATTTTGTAGATTCCGAATTGACGCCACAATCGAACCGGCATCAAAAACAGGCATCTCTTCAAGCATCTCTAGCCAACGCGTCAAAAGTGCTTTAACGTAGTCTTTTTCCATCCATTCCATCGAATCTTCCCCTAAATCGGCCTTCGTCGTTAAGTCAAAGAAAACCGGTTTAACCAAAGGAACAATTTGCGATGTGTATGAAATTCCATCTTGATGGAGTGCCATGACACGCCGAACCCATTGCAATTTTTCCGTTGTTAATTCAGCCGATGTGATCAACTTGGCATCAATTAATTCATGGATTAATTTATCAAATAAGACCCCTTCATCAATCTTTTTAACCCATTGATTATTAACCCATTCCAATTTTTTATTATCAAATTTAGCGGGTGATTTAGATAATCGTGCTGGATCAAACATTTTAATCAATTGCTTCTTGGTGAAAATTTCTTTTTCACCAACTGGTGACCAACCTAACAATGAAATGAAGTTCAACATAGCTTCAGGTAAATAACCCATTGATCGATATTGCGAGATAAAAGCAATCACATTGTTGTCACGCTTTGACAACTTCTTACCAGTTTCTGCATTCAAAATCAGCGTCATGTGCCCATAAACAGGTGCTTCCCAGTCAAATGCTTCATAAATCATCAATTGCTTAGGTGTATTTGAAACATGTTCATCCCCACGTAAAACATGCGAAATTTCCATCAAATGATCGTCCACAACTACGGCAAAATTATAAGTTGGCATACCATCGGCTTTTTGAATTACCCAATCGCCACCCACTTGTTCCGCACCAATCTCCACATGCCCTTTCACAAGGTCTTCCCACGCAAAAAGTTGCTCTTTAGGAACACGGAAACGTACAACTGCAGGTAACCCTTTTGCTTGGGCCGCTTCTTGAGCAACAACAATTTCAGCATCGCTCATTCCTTCATATTCATAAACATAATGTGGCGCTTGCTTTGCGGCTACTTGCGCTTCACGCTCAGCCTCAAGCTCTTCTGAAGTTTTATAAGAATAATATGCTAACCCACGATCTAATAACTCTTGAATATATCGTTTATAAATATCTAACCGTTCAGACTGACGATAGGGTCCATATTTTCCGGGATTACGGGGTGATTCATCCCAATCAAGCCCTAACCATTCTAAGTTATCAAATTGTGATTCTTCACCATCATCTATATTTCTTGATGTATCAGTGTCTTCGATTCGAATGATAAATTCACCGTTAAAATGCCGCGCAAACAACCAATTAAACAAAGCTGTTCGCGTATTTCCAATGTGTAAATAACCCGTTGGTGAAGGGGCATATCGTACCCGTACTTTTTTATCTGTGGCTTCAGTCATTCCATTCTACCTTCTTTAATTAATTTTTTAATAATCTCAACAATTTCCAAAACAATATTAATTTACGCTATTCACGCTTACTTTTCAAGCGCAACCGTCGCCAAATAATCACCAAAGATCATGCGACCGGCGTCAGTTTGCAAGCTGGACGTAACTTCTACTTTAACGTGTTGTTGTAGATGTTTTTTCCCATCCTCTACCACTACCATGGTTCCATCATCTAAATAACCAATTGCTTGCTGGCGTTCCCGCCCATTCTTGACCAAAACTACCTGTAATTGATCGCCAACCGCTACTTGGGCACGTAAAGCACTGGCTAACGCGTTCAAATTCAAAACCTCAACATTTTGAAATGTGGTGACCTTATTTAGGTTATAATCATTGGTCACCAAAACACCACCCAATTCCTGTGCGAGCCGAATTAATTTTTCATCGACCTCTTTAATATCCTCATAGTCACCGTCCCACATTTCAAGAGGGATCGTCTGTGTATCACGCAACTCATTTAAGATATCTAAGCCCCGCCGTCCGCGGACTCGTTTTAACGGTTCACCTGCATCTGCAATGTATTGTAATTCATACAAGACAAAATTTGGCACTAATAACGTTCCTTCAATCCAACCCGTCTTGACTAATTCCAAAATACGACCATCAATCAAAATATTAGTATCTAAAATTTTATAATGATGAAAATTAGCTTCATCCAGTGGTTCATTGACGATGGTTTCTTCAGAATTCCCTCGCGTTGATCGAATCCGAAGGCGTGACATTAGACTTGTCATGAAGTGATAAACTTCATCCATTCTTCCCGTCCCAATACGATAACCCAAATAACCTAAAACAATCATGGCCAACAATGGGATTCCAGTATTGAAGAATAGGTTAGGAATACTCCGTAGAGGTGCCGTTGCTAAGAAAGCGAGCGCCAACCCAATAATTGTTCCTAAACTCCCCAATAATAATTTAAGTGGTGGCTCTTCCGTTAAGGTTTGTTCCACCCCCCTTAGCAAACGATCAAAAAATGACCATGTGAATAAACTCAATAGGTAAAAAATAATTGCACCAAGGATAAATCCTGAAACTGGATTATTGATCCATAAAATATGTGAATAACCTATTAAATTCCACAGGTCCGGTAGATAGGCAATTCCAAGTGCCCCACCACCGAGGATATACGCTAATTGAATAATTCTTTTGCGCATGTCAACTTCCTCCTATGTCTGTTTATTAACTAACTCAACGCCAGATCCAAGGCCTCACGGAGAGTCTTTACAGTAATTACTTGAATTCCTTCCACATGCAAGGTGTTCTTCAAACTATTTTTGGGAATAAAAATACGTTTGAAACCTAACTTATGTGCTTCAGTAATTCGTTCTTCAATATGGGGTACGCGCCGAATTTCACCGGTCAAACCAATTTCACCTACGAATGCATCCGTAAGGCGGGTCTCAGCTTCACGATAGCTTGAAGCAATCGCCACTGCCAAAGCTAGATCAACCGCTGGCTCATTCAGCTTAACACCCCCAGCCGCACGAACATACGCATCTTGGTTTTGTAACAACATGTTTGTGCGTTTTTCTAACACTGCCATGATTAATGATACTCGATTTCGATCAATTCCCGAACTAGTCCTTTGGGCGTTCCCAAAGACCGTCGGGGTCACCAGGGCCTGCAATTCCACTAAAATCGGTCGCGTTCCTTCAAGTGCAACCACTACCGCCGAACCAGTCGTCGCTTCCATCCGTTCCTCTAAGAACATTTCCGAAGGATTTAACACTTCTGTCAGGCCCTCTTGTTGCATTTCAAAGACACCCAACTCATTCGTTGATCCAAATCGATTTTTAACAGCCCGTAACAAGCGATAGCTTCGTTGATTATCACCTTCAAAATAGAGAACGGTATCCACCATGTGCTCAAGAATTTTGGGCCCGGCAATGGCCCCTTCTTTGGTTACGTGCCCTACCACAAAAATGGTGATCCCGTTCGTTTTGGCAATTTGAAGTAGCTCAGCAGTTGTTTCCCGAATTTGAGCCACCGAGCCAACCGCTGAATTGACATCTGGTTGTTGCATCGTTTGAATCGAATCAATAATCACATACTCAGGTCCATAATCATCAATGGCTTTTCGAATTTGCGTCATATCAGTCTCAGGATAAATCAAAAAATTATGATCATCTTCGACCCCTAATCGTTCGGCCCGCAGTTTAATTTGTGCGGCACTCTCTTCGCCGGAAACGTACAAAACCACGCCTTGACCAGCTAATTGACCTGAAACTTGGAGTAAAAGGGTCGACTTACCAATTCCCGGGTCACCACCAATCAGGACCATTGATCCGGGAACAATTCCACCCCCCAAAACACGATTAAATTCTTCAATTTTAGTTTTAACTCGTGGAACTTCTTCTAACGCAACTTGATTCAGTCGCTCAACTTTAGCCACTTGACCGGCTAAATTTACTCGATTTTTTCGATCAACTTTATCACTTGGTACAACTTCCTCCACCAAAGTGCCCCAAGCACCACAATTACTACAACGTCCTAAATAGCGTTGTGAAATGTCACCACAATTGGAACAAACAAAATGGGTTTTCGCTTTTGCCATCTTTAAACCCCCGTTGAACCAAAGCCATTTTGGCGAACATTCTTTTCGTCTTGAGCATCTTGATCAGTCACTAAATATTTCATGAAAATACCTTGCCCAATTCGCTCACCCTTTTTAATTTTCAGATCACGTAGACCAAAATTAGTCATTTGAATGAACAGTTCACCTTCGTTACTAGGATTATCTACATAATCAGCATCAATAATTCCCACCCCGTTAGGCAAGACTAATCCACGTTTTAATGGATTCGATGAACGATTGGCTACCATCAAATATTCGTCATCTTCTAAATAAACTTTCACTCCAGTTGGTACTAAAACTGGTTTAAAATCTTTATGAGCGCCTTGATACGCTTCATCAGTCACTCGATTTTGACGCCAAATTGACCAAATCACTTGTAGTACATTGTGCCGCCAAATTGATGGTACGACAAAATCTTCAGCAGCTTGAAAATCATACCCCGCAGCAAACTTAGTACTTCTTTGTGGTAATTTCAAATCGGCTTTTTGATACTTTTCAACAATTGCAAAGCTTCTCCCCATCATCAATCCTCCTAAATAAATTGTCTGTTTCTTATTATACCTAACTTTAACCAAAATAATGTTATCTATCTCAGATTTTAAGATTTAATAAAATATATATCGCCTGCTATTTTAAAAATAATAAAGCGTCCTCCTAAAAGGACGCTTAAATAGTATTAAATTTACACTAAAGGCATACCATCATGCCACTCGATTTTTTGATACTCCGGCGTAACAAAGAACTTCTTTTTAGCATACGAACACACCGGTCGTAATAACTTATGCTCTTGCTGTGCCATCTCAAAAAGTTGCGTCAACATGGCACCAGCAACTCCTTGGCCCCGCAATTGTACAGCAACATTGGTCGAATCAATCGACCAAACTCGTCCATCTTCAATAACCGAGAAAATTAGCTCAGCATCTATTTCTCCCTGCTCGTTACGGTGAAGTAAGCGTCCTGGTTCAATTTCAAATTCCATTTCACACCACCTTTCAAAACAGGAAAGTCATCCGAACTTGAATTAATTAAATTTCAAATTAAAGCTATTTTCTTACATAACTAATATTTAATAATCTAAACACAACCAAGTTAATTATTTTTTAGCACTCTCAATAACAATTTTATCATCTTTTAAGTGTGCTACTAGCTCATGTTCTGTTGGATGATCCAAATAGAAGTCGGCAATCTGGTCTTCTAATTGTTCTTGAATCACTCGACGTAATGGTCGCGCCCCCATTGCGGGATCATAACCTAAATCGACCAACTTAGCTTGAACTTTCTCATCAACCTCAATGGTCAATCCCGTTGGGGCAATCATTTGATTCATATCTGTTAACATCAATCGTACAATCTTCATCAAGTCTGACTTAGTCAACGCATTAAATTCTACAATACCATCAAATCGATTCAAGAATTCAGGTTTAAAGTATGGTGCAAGACGATCCATCAGCTTAATTTCAGATTCATCTTCTGAAACATGATTTTGCGTTCCAGCGTTTGAAGTCATAATAATAATTGTATCTTTAAATGATACTGTATGCCCTTGGGCATCAGTCAAACGCCCATCATCGAGAATTTGTAAGAACATATTCATTACATCAGGATGTGCTTTTTCCACCTCATCTAGCAAAATCAATGAGTAAGGATGCCGCCGAACAGCTTCTGTTAATTGACCCGCCTCTTCATAACCAATATAACCGGCAGGCGCTCCGATCAACTTAGAGACACTATGTTTTTCCATATATTCCGACATATCAAATCGAATTAGACTATCAGTTGTTCCAAATAATTCTTTAGCTAATTGTTTAGCAGTTTCAGTCTTACCAACTCCAGTTGGACCAACAAATAAGAAGCTTCCAATTGGTCGATTGGCTTTATTAAAGCCCACCCGATTCCGTCGAATGGCCCGCGCTACCTTCTTAGTAGCCTCAGTTTGACCAATCACGTGATCCGCTAGATTATCCGCTAAGTTTTGTAATTGCTTTTGTTCGGCATTCTGTAAATCACCAACTGGAATCCCTGTCTTTTCTTCAACAATTTTTTGAATGTCATCAACCCCAATTGTCTGCACTTGACTATCAACAGGTTGCGAATCATGCGCCGCTTGCTTCTGGCGGTTGAGTTGTTCTACCTGTGCCTTCCAATAACCGGCCTTTTCATAATCTTCTGCATCAATTGACTGTTGTTTCATATCTTCTGCATATTTAATTTGATTTTCTAATTTCTTTGGATCATCCACCTTAATCGCTAAGTTTTTTCGGGAACCTGCTTCATCCATTAAGTCAATGGCTTTATCTGGTAAGAAGCGCTCAGGGATGTACCGGTCTGACAGCTCCACTGCAGCCTTTAAAGCATCATCGCTATATTTAACCTTATGATAATCTTCATAACGTCCTCGAATTCCTTCCAAAATTTGAAGCGCTTCTTCTGCACTAGGTTCATCAACTTGAACCGTTTGGAAACGTCGTGCAATCGCCGCATCCTTCTCAATTTGTCGATATTCATTTAATGTAGTTGCTCCAATTAATTGGAATTCACCACGAGCTAATGCTGGCTTCAAAATATTTCCAGCGTCCATTCCACCTTCACCGGCGGAACCAGCTCCCATAATTTCATGGATTTCATCAATAAACAAAACAACATCTTCACGTTTTGTAACTTCTTCCATTAGCTTTTGCATTCGTTCTTCAAATTGTCCACGTACACCAGTCCCTTGCACCATTGAAACAACATCTAAACGTATTACTTCTTTACCCTGTAATTTAACGGGAACTTGTCCATCAACGATTGCTTGTGCTAAGCCCTCAACAACTGCAGTCTTACCAACTCCAGCCTCTCCGATCAAAACGGGATTATTTTTCGTCCGTCGATTCAAAATTTCAATCACTCGTTGAATTTCATCATCACGACCAATTACTGGATCAAATTTACCTTTACGAGCCATTTCGGTCATATTAATTCCAAACTGTTCTAATAAACCTTCATTTTGTTGATTTTCAGCCACTTCAGCCTGTCGTTGCCGACTAGCTTGTTCTTGTGCTGCTCGTTGCATCTGCGCCCGCTGCATTTGCGCTCGTTGCCGTGCTGTGTCATTGGTTCCGTTCATCGCATTAAAAATATCATCAAAATTCGAGAAACTAAATGGGTCATAATTTGCCATATTGTATATCCTCCTATTTTTAAATTATTCTTATGAGTTTAAAGGTCACCGCGTTCACATACTTTAATTTTAATTTTGACCTTTCCTAACCTTACATGATTATTTTAGCACTATACCATATAGAGTGCAAGTCATTTTACGGAATTTCTAATGTTTTTCTGTGTTAAATAACATTTTGTTATAATCTTATTTTAATATATTTTTTTGACCATGTCACATTTTTCATCGTTAATACCAACAAAAAAAGCTGACGAATTAAAAATTCATCAGCTCTTCTATCTTTTAAATTATCAACTAAAATTACTTAGTTTCGATAACTTGCTTACCCTTATATGAACCATCAGCGGCTACGTGGTGGTTACGTACGTAAACACCATTTTCGTTCATGTGGATTGCAGTGGTTTGGATTCCACCGCGTCCTCCACGACGTGAACGCTTCTTAGCCTTTGAAGTTTTATGTGTTGGAACTGCCATAGTTGTATCCTCCTTTTTACGCTACCAAGCCTAAACTGAGGAGGCAGCATTAATTAATAATCGATTATTTTTCAACTGTTCTAATTTACATGTTTTTTTATATTTTGTCAAGATAACAATCAACAAAAAAGCTATAACTGAACATCACTTATCCCATTCTAACATGGTTAATTCAACATTCAACCCTCATTCCTGAATTTTGGGCATTTGTTTGATGACACGGGCTGGATTTCCGGCCGCCATGGTATGACTTGGGATATCTTTGGTAACCACACTCCCAGCTCCAATCACTACATTATCGCCAATTGTGACACCCGGCAAAACAATTACCGATCCACCAAACCAGCAATCATCTCCAATTTTAATCGGTAAGTCATATTGCCAACCTGCCCGACGGAGCTTCGGATTTGAAGGGTGATGATTCGGCGTATACAATTGACAATTTGGACCGATAAAACAATCTTGGCCGATAGTTACTTGCCCAGCACTTAAAATCTGTAAATTTGCATTTATAAACGTCCGCGAACCCACTGATAATTTTTCAGGGTATTCGATTGAATTAATCGGAAAATATATATCAACATCTGCGGCAAGATGCGGCAAAAACTGACGTAATTGGTCGGTCGCTTTGCGATCATCTTCAATCGCTATTTGGTTAATTTTTTGAATCTGTTGGGCACTTTTTTTAACGATCGCTTGTAACTGTGGTTCATGACCATACTGGTACCAATCACCATCATCAACCTTTTTAAAAACATCTTTTTGCATTAATTTTTTAACATCAGGATCTTGCATGTGTTTATTCATCTGGATAAATTATCTCCTAATTTATTTATACGAACAAATTATAGCATATTCGAGAGTCCATGTATGCGCTTAAATTAAATACTGTCTTGATTTATAAAAATTTAGATAGATAAAAAATATTTAACAAATAATGCCGCTACTGCTGCGCCCAAGAATGGTGCGATTCCAGGAACGATAACTCCATATTGCCAATCAGATTCAGCTTTATTTTTAATAGGTAGCAACCGATGCGCAATTCGAGGACCCATATCACGCGCTAAATTCATCGCAAATCCCGTTGGCCCCCCCAAACCCATTCCGATGGCCCAGACCAATAAACCAACGCCAATCGGTGTGACGCCTGGAACCTTAATCTGTGAAATCGCAAAAATACCAGTAATAAAAACAAAGGTAGCAAAGAATTCTACGAAAAAATTCCGGGGTAAATTACGAATGGCCGGTGCCGTTGAAAACATATTCCGAATCACATTAGGGTCAATTTTATCTTCCGAAGAGCGAAATTGATCGGCATACATCACCCAGACAATCATCGAACCAATAACCCCACCGAGAACTTCAGCAATCGAATATGGTACCAAATCCGACCAAGGTAACAAACCCAAAATATTTTGAGCTAAGACCATGGCTGGATTCATACAACCCCCTCCAAAAATAAACAGGGCAACGGAAATTCCAAATCCCCAGGTGGTGATCGCAAATAAATGTCCAGAACCGTGATATTTAGTATCATTCAAGACGGTATCTGCATGAACGCCAACTCCAAAAACAACCATGAGTGCAGTGCTTAAAAACTCCGCAAATAAACTGTGCAACATACCAAAAACTCCTTTTCTATCAACTCATCAACTTGAAACGATCAGCCTTAAACCCATTAAGCTTCAATGCAATGACACCCACATGAACACCTCAAGCTTGATTCCATCTCGGTTTCATCTTGATATCTCATAATGCTAATCTACCAAAGCGTTTTTCACTTCATTTGATAATTGATCATTCATACGCCCCGACTTAAATCCTTGTAGATCAACAGTCACAAACTGATAGCCATATTCTTTTAATTGCGCATTAATTTGGCCTGCTTGTTGAATCAATTCATTTACCTGTGTCAAAGGCACCTCAATTCGAGCAGTTAAATCTTGCACTCGTACCCGTACGGTTGCGAACCCCAAACTTCGCAAAAAGGCTTCAGCTTGCTTCAAACGTTCAATCGCCACCACGGTCAACTCAGTATTATATGGGAACCGTGATGAGACAGAACAAGAAGCGACCTTATTCCAATTTTTCAAACCCAATTGTGTCGCCAAATTACGGACATCACTTTTATAAAAATCAGCTGCTTGAAGTAATGAGATCGCCCCTTCCTCATCACGAGCCCGTAATCCGGGACGAAAGTCCTGTTGATCATCCATGATCATCCCGTCTAATACAGCATCAACTTGTTCTTCTTTAGCAATTTCATTAAGCCGTTGGTAAAATAATTTTTTCATCCAATACCATGATGTTGGTTTATTATATTTAATGGATTCATTCGTTAAGTAATCAATTTCCGTCTGAATTACTTCCACCCCCATCGTCTTTCCCAATCCGACCGCCTGATCAAATTCGACCTGGGTAAATAACACTGAATTTGCTACGACCGCCTTAACGTTTTGGGTGCCTAAAGTATCCACCGCTAGTTTTAATACCAGCGTTGAATCAATCCCTCCTGAAAAAGCTACTAATACTTTTTTTGACTCTTTTAACATACTTATAACTTGATTTTGTTTATCTAAAATATTCATTTTTAAAGCTCCCTGTACTTATCTTGCTTGATTTGTTGCATTACTATTTGCTTAACTTTAGTTAACGTTAGATGATGTTTTTCAGCGATCTGATTTATATCATCAAATTCAAAACTGAATTTCTCAATACCGTGATATGTAAAATTTTTAACCTGAACCAGCCCCAAAGTGGTTTCAATCTGTTCAAAGGAACGTTCCATCATGGCCCGTTGCATATTTTGCCACCGAACTCCCACCGTGGACGTTTTTCTAAATAATAATTCGATTACGCTATTTTGGAGGCGGGCAGGAAGAATAACAGTTAGTTCATAAGCCGGCCGATTCTTTTTCATAAAAATGGGCGTGCAAAAGACATCATAGACACCTAAATTCATTAAATGGTTTGTGATCGCCCCGATCGCTTCACCCGTTTCATCATCTAAATTCGTATGCAATTCTAATACCGCATCGCTCTGCCTTTGTTGAATCTTTTTACTCATTTTGGAATCAAACAAACTAATCCGTAGCGCGTTTAATGCTCCAGTTTCTCGACTCCCAAATCCATAGCCTACGCCCAGTAAAATCATATCCTGCGGTTGCGGTCCAAATTCATTCACTAAAAATTTAAGTAACGCCAGCCCCGTGGGGGTAACTAATTCCGTCTTTACATCAGCACGTTGACGCATTGGCAAATCGGCTCCCTGGCGTAAGATCATGACTGCGGGAACTGGAACGGGCATCATTCCATGCGCTACCTGGATTAATCCCGTCCCATCATAAATTTCACCACAGACAATCTGATCAACCTCTAACATTTCAATGGCAATTAAAGTTCCAACAATATCCACGATCGAATCTACAGCGCCCACTTCATGAAAGTGAATTTCGTTCATTGCCAAGCCATGCACCTGCGCTTCTGCTTGGGCAATCTCTTGAAAAACGGCAATGGCTGATTCTTTGACATAGGTTGAAAGTCCGCTGGTTTCAATGATGCTTGTAATCATTTCTAAATTTCGTCCATGATGATGGTGATGATGCTTAACTGATTGATTAGCATGCGCATCCACTGTCGAAGTCTGCTCCAACGCGGTTAATCCCGTATCAATCTTTTGTTTATGATCAACTAATTGCACATGAAACTTGGTCCCATTAATGGCTGAGACCTTAGTTTTTTCGATCGACAAATGATAACCAGTGATATTTAAGCGTTGCAATTGGACTTGCCACTGTTCAAAATCTAAGCCCAAGTCTAGTAACGCCCCAACGAGCATATCTCCTGCTACACCTGAAAATGGATCTAAATATAGAGTTTTCATTTTGCTACCCCGATCTGATTAATCATACTGGCTGAATAAGCTGCACCGAAACCGTTATCGATATTAACGACTGTAATTCCCGACGCACAAGAATTTAGCATCGTTAACAACGCCGTCATTCCTCCAAAATTTGATCCGTAGCCAATACTTGTCGGAACCGCAATTACCGGTTTAGCAACCAAACCGCCAACCACACTTGCTAGAGCACCTTCCATCCCCGCAATCACAATCACAACTTGCGCCGCCCGAATTTCATCAAGGCGCGCAAATAAGCGGTGAATGCCTGCCACCCCCACATCATAAATTCGATTAACTTGATTGCCTAAAAATAAGGCCGTTTCTGCCGCCTCTTCTGCAACTTTAAGGTCCGAAGTCCCAGCCGTCACGATCGCAATTTTACCAACCAACTCCTGGGCTGGTTTAGTAGCTAATACTTCGGCGCGGGCATTATAGTGCAGAGTGGGAAATTGCTCACCCAAAATTGCGGCTTTCATAGCATCTACTCTAGTTACTAAAATTGGTAGATTCTGTTCAAGCATCGCAAAAATAATTTTTTTCAGTTCTGTCACAGTCTTTCCAGCCCCATAAATAACCTCGGGGTAGCCTGTACGTTTCTGCCGATCAAAATCAATCTTCGCAAAATCTAATTCAGTAAACCCTTGATTCAATATTTTTTTTTGAGCTTGGTCAACATCAATCTCTTGAGCGGCCACCGCTTGCAATATTTGCGTCATCTGTTCCTTTTGCATTTTCTAATCCTCTGAAATAATTACACCTAGACCATCGGGAATTACTGTTACCTTGGCCCGTTGACCTTCTTTTTGATAGGCCATATCTAAGGCCTCCTCAAGAGTTGAAGCTAATTCCATATGCATATCAGTAATTAATTTAGGCTCAACTAAATCTGATACCATGATGACTCGATGATGAACTAAAATACGAGCTAGAATTTGAGCGGTCCATTGATCCGGAACCGTTTTTAACCGTGGGGTATGTGTGGCTTTATCCAAAAACATTTTTGGTTCTTTGACATCCGCAATATTATGATAAAAACCTTCTCCTCCATGCCCATCACGCATTCCAGCGACCATAATAATCGTGCCGTGATCTTGGTTGGAAGCTTCAGCGGCAGTCATTCCTTTTACGGCTTGATAGATATTTTGGTCTAAAGGATAACCACCATTAGTCGAAATTGTTATTTCAGACTTAACGGCCTTGACTTGCGACAACGAAGCCACAAAGTCAGTTCCTTTTTGATGAGCTGCCTCAATATCACCAGCAAATGAACCAATAATTTTTTTATTTTCATCAAGCACAACATTTAAAATAAATTCTAAGTGCGCCTGCTTAGCGGCGTACACCATATCCTCATGAATTAAATTATGGTGCAAATTACCTGTGCGTGAGTGTTGATCATCAATAAATTCACCCGAATGGTTAGCCATAATCGTTTTGTATGAAGCAATTCCTGGTAAGACTGATTTACGACCACCTGAAAAGCCAGCGAAAAAATGCGATTCAATGAAACCTTCAGCAATTAAAAGATCCGCTTCGGCTGCTACTTTATTAATAATAAGTTCCCCGCCAGACGGTAAAGTTCCAATTTTAACCATATCCGCGTCAACTTCAGACTTATGCATCACAATTTCTTCGTTTTCGACAATGGCAGCACCATATTTATTAATCAACTCTTCCTGTGTGGACGGACGATGGAACCCCGTCGCCACCAAAATTCGAATCCGAGCTTCAGGTGCAACCGCCCGCAACCGGCGTAACAAAATCGGCGTAATGATATGCGATGGGACCGGGCGAGTATGATCCGATGAAATAATCACAATATTTTTTTTGCCTTGGGCCCGTTCCTCTAACGTTGGTCCGCCAATTGCTTCATCCAAAGATCGTTCCACTAATTCTTTTTCATCAAATTTCGCTTTAAAATTAGCCGCTTTCGAAACCAATTTACCAGCAAAATTTTCATCCGCAATATGTGCGGTAATGGTCTTTTTGTCGTATGGTAGTTCAATATCAATCATGTAAAACGCTCCCCTTGAAATATATTACATTCGTGAAACTGACATTCATTGTAGGGCGTATTTTGGTTTAAAAAAACAAGATTCATTATTGTAATTAGACATCTTCATTTATTTATATGATTTGTTATAAAGATTTAGGAGTGTGGTAAAATTTTTTTAAAAGTATCATATTAAAAGATCAGATGTTTATCATCTTGACTTACCGGAGGTTTATGATGGTTCTTAGCCATATTGAATACTTACTTAACTCTCTAGAACGAGAAGGCGTCCCAGTTGTTCGAAAAAAAAGACATACCTATTTGACTTATCATGGTTTTGAAGAAAGTAGCACTTATATCTTGAAAAATGGAATTGTGAAAAACTCCACTATTTTGCAAGATGGACGAGAATTTAACATTTCATATATTACTAAACCTGACGTTATCAGTCTTTTACGTGATGAAGTTTCCAAATATACTGATCAACCTTTCAACGTTCGAATTGAATCTGAGTTTGCTGAATTTTATAAAATTGACCGAGTTGATTTTTGGCGCTTGGTTAACGCTGACGAAGGTCTTCAATCCTATGTCAAGGAGTACTATCGCAATAAATTATCTCAAAATATTGTTCACCTCCAACGGATTATGATGAATGGTAAAGCTGGAGCTGTCTGTGCTTTTTTATATGAATTAAATACCCTCTTTGGTAAACGACTGCCGGATCGTCAAGGAACTTATATTGATTTCATGGTAACTAATGAAGACATCGCTGGATTTTGTGGAATCAATTCACAATCTTCAGTAAATCGAATTCTTACCTCGCTCCGTCAACAGGGGGTGATTGATATAAAGAATCACCACATTATTATTAAGGATATGGATTACTTATTAGATAATGTGGCCATTTAATTGATTTAAACATCTGATCTAAACTAAATTTATTACAAAATTAGGAGATCAAAAAATGCATATTCCAGATGGATATCTGAGCCCTGAAACCTGTTTTTTAATGTACGCCACAGCGTTTCCCATTGTCACTTACGCCACTAAACAAGTTGCCAATAAAATCAAAAACGCCCCAGACCGCATTGCCCTGATCGGAATTGGTGCAGCCTGTTCGTTTCTAATTATGATGCTAAATTTACCAATTCCGGGTGGGACATCGGCACATGCAGTCGGCGCGACCATTCTAGCAATTCTATTAGGCCCGTATGAAGCAGTTTTAGCGCTAACCCTTGCGCTCATTCTCCAAGCTTTTATCTTTGGGGATGGTGGAGTTCTAGCATTAGGGGCCAATATCATTAATATGGCCGTCATTATGCCTTTATTTGGTTATGGAATTTACTCGATCATCCATAAATGGGGGTTCCCTAAAATAGCAGTCGCCCTCGGCTCGTATTTAGGAATTAATTTAGCAGCGCTCTTTGTGGCAATTGAGTTAGGTTTACAACCAATATTGTTTCACACTACGCACGGACAGCCACTATACAACCCCTATCCCCTACCCATCACGATTACAGCGATGATGGGTACTCATTTATTCATTGTTGGAATCATTGAAGGGGCCTTTGCCATGATAATTTATTCTTATGTGCTACACCATAATCCAAAGATAATCATCCAACAAACCGTAAAAATTAAACCATTAGTGTTGGGATTAATTGGTCTAGGCGTGCTAACCCCTCTTGGTACACTCATCTCCGCGCCCGCCTGGGGGAATGGTCCGTGGACTACTTCAAAGGTCATATTCCACAGGGGATGCAAACCACCCAAAAATATCATGCCCTGCTCCCTGATTACCAAGTTGGTTCAATGCAGAGTTTTACATCAGCATTAATTATTGCGTTGGTCTTGATACTAATCCTGATCATTCTCATCAGAGGACTACACTATGTGGATCAAAAAAGAGCATAAATCAGTTTTACAACAAAATCGCTTTCGACTAAATCAGCTTCTAAATTTTTTAGAATCACAGCCAACTGTAAAAAAAATTAACCGCCCAGTCAGGATCGCTGCTTGGCGGTTAATTACTTTAGTTTGTTTTTTAATAGTCACGGCTCAAATTATCCCGATCAAATTTTTGATCGTCATTTGCCTCGGTTTATTAATTATGACCGTCTGCCATTCTCTTACTTGGATTTTTCAATTTAGTCAGAGATTTTTCTCATTATTTTTTTTTAGCAGTATTTTAGTTTTACCCACCATTTTTTGGTCAAATCCATCATTTGCTGAGCGGTTTATTTTACGTTTAGCGATTAATTTAATCCTGATTATCCAATATCAACTAAATACTTCAATCGCAGAGTTTTCACATGCCCTTGAAGAAATTGGATTGCCTCGGACAATGATTTTCGCACTCAATATTTCTTTGATTAGTATCCAGGATGGCGCCCAAAACTTAGTAAGATTACTTGAAGCACAACAAATTCGCACGCTTAAGTTAACTCGATTTTCTTTTCAAAAAAGCAGTCATTTGTTAGGAACTTTGGTGGAAAAAATTCATATTAATAGCCAGCACCATGCCGCTGGATTGAAAATTCGGCAAATCAATCCAACGATGGAGCGCTTCAGATATCGGTATATAGCTGTCCTAATCCTGACTTGCCTTAGTAGTTTCTTATTTCTAGGAGAATGATGATGTTTAAATTCGAAGCAGTTCAATATCAATACCCTAATCAATCAACTACCTTTAAATTCGATTTCACATTGACCAACACTGGTATTACCGCCATCTTAGGGGCTAACGGCGCTGGTAAATCAACCTTAATTCGATTAATGGCCGGCTTAACTAGCCCCGCTAAGGGTTCTATTTATTTTCAACAACAATTGATTAACGCTCGTGAATTACCTTGTGATTTTTACCAAAATATTGGGATCGTATTGCAAAACCCCGAAACAATGCTCTTTAACTCAACTGTTTTTGATGAATTAGCCTATGGACCCAGTCAAAACTTTCCCGCCACCAAAGTGCAAAGCATGGTTCAAAAAACTGCACAAACTTTCGCCTTAGAACCACTTTTAAATTTATCACCCACCCAACTTTCAGGTGGTCAAAAAAAATTAGTCAGCATTGCCTGTATTTTAATTAATCAACCACAGCTCTTAATTTTAGACGAACCATTTGGGGGACTCTCCCTCGAAAATAGTAATCTAATCTTAAAAGTTTTACAAGAATATAAACAAACACATAAAATAATTATTGCCCATCACGATTTTCAATCAATTATTAATTTGATTGATGAGGTTTTGATCGTTGAGAACGGTCAAAATAACGTCCCAATAAAAGATATAACCGACATTATTCAACTAGCTAATACCTACTAACTTTCATAGTTATTTAATATTTAGTATCTCAATTTAATTCAAAAAAGCATGTTATAATGATTTTGTAACCGTTTTCATTGTCAACATAGGAGGTTCTTTTATGCAACAATTTAGCGATACGGGTAAGACGCCTTTTATTCAAAATATGATTGAAATGGCCAAGCAAAATACCAATTACCGTGAAGCAATTTGGACAGGCGAAGAGATGCAGGTAACGTTGATGAGTATTCCAGCTGGTCATGGTGACATCGGTATGGAAATTCATCCCACGCATGATCAACTGCTCTTCTTAGCAGCTGGAACTGGAACCGTACAGATGGGTGATCATAAAGATCATATTACCATTAAAAAAACCGTCAAGGCCGGCGATACCGTTATTGTCCCCAAAAACATTTGGCACAATATTACTAATTCCGGCGATGCTCCCATGCAAGTAATCTCGGTTTATGCACCAGTACAACACCCAGCTGGAATTGTTCAAGAACATAAACCATCATAATATAATTCGAACTAACGCCTGAAATATGGCGTTTTTTTACGCGTTTATTCCTAACATAAAATCACTTATAGCACATCTTAATCCATGATTATCATCCTTAAGGTGTCTAATCAAGCGATGTCAGGAAAAATGAATCACTCTAATTTGTTTGAAATCTAAAAAAGATCCCTTAGGATCTTTTTAAGCTAATCTTTTCATATTCCAAATTCAGGTGCGTAATTCAACATGCCATTAAATTTATGATTTAAGGTCATTGGCTTCAACATAAAAAATTCATCTGGAATTTCCATTGGAGCTTGGATACCAAACCGGCTAGCCGCAGTATAGCCAAACCGATGATAAAAATCCGGAGAACCCAAAATACTAATAAACTGGTATTCTCTTTGCAGCGCCAAATTTTCGACTACATGCATTAGATGACTTCCCACTCCTTGATTCTGAAATTCCGGTGCCACACTCAATGGCGCTAAGACTAACCCTTGTTGGTCTGAGTCTGAATTAATGGTCGCTACACTAAGCATCGCATAACCCACTGGTTTACGCTCATTGAATGCCACCAATTCAAAAGTCACAGTTGAACTAATTCTTAAAGCATCTGTTAATTCAACCTCACCATCATATCCATGATCGGTCGCAGTAAAAGCAGTTCGAATTAAATGACTCACTGCTTCATGCATTGTGTCATTATATGTTAATATTTCCAAAATATAATCTCCTAATTTAATGATATCGGTAACTTCATTAGATTCGGGGAGCTGTGATTAAATTTCTAGAAAGCGATAGCTCCCCGTTCCATTACAATTGTCATATTTACCATTCTCCTTTTTAGATTTGATTAAATTGAAGTTTACCACATCCAAAACGATGCTGTAACACGATTAAAGATTATTTTACATTTCTAACTTGCATAATTTCAATCCTTAACGTCTAACCCTAACGCATTTAAAATAATCATACCCTGTTGAATATTTAGTTGAAGCCCCTTCATCAATTCCGGACTAAACGAAATAGCAGAAAAACTACTACTTGCTACCTGCACCTGTTTTAATTTTGTGTTTGTAACATCAATGGCATCAATATTACAGTGATCAAAAATAATCTGATTTTTAAATTCAACATCTTGAAAATATGCTTCTTGTAAAGCGGTATCTGAAAAAACACTCTTGGTAATTTTAGCTGCAGAAAAATTACTTAGGTCACCTTGACATGCTTCAATTTTGATATCCTTAAGATTTGCACCAATCCAAGAAGATCCCAAAAGACGATCATTTTTAAACTTAGTGCGATAAATATTGCTTTCATTAAACAAAAAATTAGAGAGATCACAATTAATAAATGTACAATCCAAGATATCAGCTAAACTAAAATCATCTTGCTTAAAAATACAGCTATCAAAAGTTATGTCATCCAGTAAGAGATTACCATTTGAAAATGTAAATTCACATTTAAAATACTTTTCACCAATCTCAACCTCATCCAAACTCATTACCTTATTTTCAATCAAACCATTCTCCTTTTTATTCATCAGTTAATTAATTTGTATTTACTAAATTATAGCAAACGATCCTGTTAATAAATCAATTCACTAGTTGATCGGCATGTTCAATTGCTGTATCGAACCTATGAATTTCACTCAATCAAGTACTAACTCAATTTAATACCAGAATATGATACCTTTATTCTTGCCAATGGTATTTAAAAAAATAAAAAAACACTCTACAGTTCGAGTGATTTTTTTACTATTAATAAAGTTGATCTCCATCGGCCGGGGTTGATATTCCCATGATAATCAATTCAATCGCCGTCGCGATAATCATAATCGGTGGAAATACAAACGTCAATAAGGCAGCCGTTGCGAGCGCCAACAGTAAATATTTATTACTAAGTAATCGATTTGCGGACATATTTTGAATTTGCAGTGCTTTCTCTTTACTACTAGTAGCTAACGCCTTAACAATTTCATGAGATAACCAAAGATAAGCAATCGACCAAACTAAAAACACAAAAAAGTAAAACAATTCGGGTACGGTTTTATCAACATATTCACCCACCCAAGCTGTTGATACTGGAATTAAGGACATAGAAAATAACCATAAATTATTAACCCAATAAATTTTTTTCGTAATCCGTTCTGCAATTGAAAACATATAATGATGGTTATACCAAGCCACTAAGATAAACGCAAAACTAGTAGCGTACGCAAAAAGATAAGGTAATTCTTCAATAATCCCAGACAAATGATACGTTTCTGGCGTTTTAAATTCTAAAACCATAATCGTGGCAATAATCGCAATAATGGCATCTGTAAATGCTTCGATCCTACTTTTATTCATCCTAAAATCCTTCAATAATTTATTTTTTAATATGACTATCCTTTGATATTATTGTTCCTAACCCCAATTATATATTTCAAATTCCAGCTAAATAATTCTTAATCGCCTTTTCGTTTTAAATGTAAAATTGGATATGGTTTATCGAAACCATCTGCCTGGCTTCTCGAATCTATTTCAAAGCCTTGTTTCAAATAAAATTGCAAGGCTTTTTCATTTTGTTCATTCACATCAATCTTATTAATACCTTTATTGGATTTCAACCAAGTGATGATGTTAGTTCCGTAATGATTCCCAATAAATTTAGGATCCAAAAATAACATTACTAACTCATATCCGTCTACACCACTAAATCCAATTAAATTATCATTTTCATACCATAACATTAATTCGACCGCATCAAAAAAATTTGGGATAAGGTTTTGGTAAAATTCCTTGTCCTCTTGAGATAAAAAGTGATGTGTCGCTCTAACTGATCTATCCCAAACTCCAACAACATCTGGGTAATCAACTTTTTTAGCAATTCTCTTCTCTAACATACTAATACCTCCAAAGATTACAGTATAACAAAAAAAGCCACCTCTATCATTGGTTTATAGTAAGAATGAAAACAATAATAAAACATGATGTTATAAAAATATAATTTTTGTTTAATGTTTTTACATTGAATCAATCTCCGGTGATAAATAAAAAGCCAAGTGCATTAATCTCTTGGCCTTTTTGTATCATAAATTGTTATTGGCGTTTCTTCCAAATCATTATTCCAGCTATACTGGCTAAAGCCACACTAACGATACCGGCGAACGTCAATTTTTGCGCTGAGGTCTTCGGTAACATCGTTTCAACGTTATTAACTACCTGGTTTACAATATTATTCGTTGTATCGTTCTTGGCATTAGTATTTGAATCCGTCTGGTTATCCGGTGTATTTGGCTGAGCTGGTTCACTTGGTTTTACACTATTGTCATCATTCTTAGTATAAATATATGTCACGGTTTGTGCCTTATCAGTAAACTCGCCGTTGGTTGATCCCTTAACTTCCTTGAAAGTATATCCAGTAAGCTCTTTCTTTTCAGTCGTATACTTATCGCCAACATTTCCAGTCTTCACTTCTGATTTGGCAAGCTCCTGACCATTTTCATCCGTATACTTGACGGTTACATCCGCACCTTTTTCAGGATTCTTAGTATAAACGTAAGTTACTGTTTGTTCTTGCTTGGTAATTTGACCTGTTTCATTTCCTTTGACGGCTTTAAAGGTGTAGCCTTTAATGTCTTTCTTTTCGGTCTTATAATTTGAACCTAATTTTCCACCCTTAATTTCACTATCGGTAATGGTCTTGCCTTGTTCATCAACGTAGTTGGCTTTGACGGTTCCAACTTCGCTGGCCGGTAACTTCGTTAAGATGTAGCCCGCGCCATCATGAACTTTGCCAAAGTTTCCCTTAATGACCCCATAATTGGAAACTGACTGATAGCCCTTGGCTTTTAAGGCCGCCAAAGTTTTATTAACTTGATCCGTTAGATCATACGAATCTTGATAGGTTCCAGTTCTGTTAATCTGATCAGCAATCTTTTTACCATTCATATCATAAAAATTAACAGTATGATTTGACCCATTATTCTTGTAATAAGTATATATGATAGGTTTTACACTGTCTGTAAGTCGACCGGACACATCCCCCTGAACATCATGAAAGGTATATCCCTCAAACACTTTTTGCTTTGTACTATAAGGGTCGCCCACATTGCCCTGAATTACGATGGGTTTTTCGAGATAATTATTGTTTTCATCAACATATCTGACGGTTACATCATCTGCTTTTCGTGGGTCCCAAACATAAGTACCTGCATCTTTTGATCTATCGAAAAAGCGCATAAAATTCTCTGATGACCATGAATTTTCACCAGCGGGGTTATCAACGGTTCCTGCGCCAATATTGCGCCAACCTCCAAGATATTCATACCCATTTAGATCTTTTTCACCCACGGCGTGCAAACCAACATTATAATGGTTACCCGCACCATCCACACTTTTAAAATTATTATTGACCCCTACCTTTAATTCCTTCAATTGTATCATATTAGCCAACATTGAATTCAAACCCTCACCAGGTGTCCAGTCCCCTCCTCCAGTTCCTGTCCCGGGTTCTTGTGTTTTACTATCGCTTGTTAACATAGCAGTATTCGTCATATTGATGGTTGATATATCTAACTTTTTCATGGCTGAGTCACCATTAAACATGTTTTTAACACCATCTAATTGATCTGAAGTAGTCCAATTCTCAGTATCTACAGATTCAAGATTAACATCATGGAAAAACATCTTAGTCATTCGATGTACATTACTTAAATTTTGCTTACCAAATTTTACTGATTTCAGCGATGGATCAAAGGCAAACATCGATTCAGTTCTGGTCACATTGCTCATATCTAATGCTGTTAAATCAACATGTTCTAAATTAGGCATATTTCTAAACATTTCAGTGGTGTTATCAATTGATGCAGTTCCTAGACTACTAAGATCTAATGAACGATAATGAGTATTTAAAAATAAACTTTTTAGTGTATATGGGCCAGCGCCTGAAAAATCAACATTTTTAAGACCTTCAATTGTATTTGCTTCTGATGAAGCTCTAAATAAGGCAATATTATAGTAGTCATTATCACGAACAAAATTGATTTTACCATCAATGACAACATGCTCGGCATTATTAATATCTGCAATATCCCCATTAATAACGGAATCGTCACGAGTAATGTTATATGTTCCAGTATGATATGTCACCGTCTTAGTGGTTGCATCGTATGAGTAAGGTAACCCATTCAGTGTCGCATCTTCAGTTTCTGAAGTTGCTTTATTAGTTTTTGAATCAACATTGTTTTGTTGCTTACTTTTTTGAGTGGCTTGGTTATTGTTTTTGTTAATTTGTTCGGATGCACTTTGACTACTTGAATCACTACTAATATGCGATTGGTCATCAGCTAAGGCCACCAAGGGATTCATCAATCCTAAAATAGTGGTGCTTAATAATAAATACTTACTTACTTACTTTCATCTCGACTACTCCTAATTAATATATAGATAATTTTATATTTCATTTAATATCAACTTCGAAATTATATATTAAAAATTACGTATATTAGTATTGCTTTTTTCATGAGATGAACGTATTTTTCGTTTTAAAAACGTCACATTTGTCACTTTTTGCTTGAGCTTTGTTAAAGAACTAAATTTTAGCGTTCACGTTAGCGTTGCAAGTTCTAACAAAAAAGCTTCAACAATTAAGTCAAAGCGAACATGCCAGCGGGCAAATCTTTAATTTTTAAGCACCAAATTAGGTTATACCTATTTATAGCCATTTACAGTTAAACCGTTGTTACACAAGTTTTTTTATAGCTATTTATACCTACTATTAGGTTAAATACTGGGTATGCTGGATTCGAACCAGCGCATGCTAGTACCAGAAACTAGTGCCTTACCGCTTGGCTAATACCCAATCAATACACTCTATTATATAACAAGCGTATTGGCAATTTCAAGAACTAAATCATCAATTTATTAAACTATTCATGAAGTTCTAATGGTAACCCATCTGGATCAAAGAAAAAAGTCATCTTCTTATCCGTCACTTCATCAATGCGAACTGGTTCAAATTCAATTCCTTGACTAGCTAATTCCGCCAAAGCGACTTCAATCTGATCGACCTTAAAAGCTAAATGCCGCAACCCCAAAGCTTCCGGATAAGTTAAACGCTTAGGGAAATGATCCGCAATAAAAATTTCTAATTCTTGTGTACCCAATTGCAAATCTAATTTAATATCATTTTTTGCTGGGCGTGGCGTTTCTCGAATCACTTCAAACCCTAATTGATCAACATAAAATTTTTTCGTTGCCACATAATCCGATGCATTAATAGCAATATGGTGAATGACTGAAAATTGCATTTACTTCACTCCTTGAATTTTAAAATACATTAACGTTTAAATCTTTCAGTATTTTTTAGCATCATGGGATAAGATTTTTTCATCATCCACTTCGCAATTCGATTACCACGAGTTTGATCAATTCCTTTAATTCCAATTGCTACCATCTCATCAAACGTTAAATTAGGTTGTACAAATTGACCATTTAAATAACATTGCGTACAGTATTTTTGACTACGTGATCCATCAGCTTCTGTGCCTAAAATATTGGTATTTAGTGGCATCGCGCAACTTTGACAAAACTTTTCCATAAATTAATTGACCATCCCTTAATCATCTTGATTTAAAATTTCTAGTAAAACAACTGCATCAGCTTCCCGCCGAAAGCCAACTAAAACATTTTTAAAATTAACGTTTTCAAAATAAGCGCGATTTTGTTCAAATAATAATTGATACGTGGCATCATCTTTTAATAAATCAGCCAGTTGCCCCCAAGTAATCGGTTGATCAGTTTGATCAACTGGGGCAATTAAAATATGTCCACCGTCGTTTGGCTCTGGTACTGCGATATATTCTTGCATAAAATAACCTCAATCAATCCGCTGTTTTACATTAAAAATCTACCTTGAAGATATGATTCATAATAATCCACATCTCTATTGTATCAAGTTTTCTTTTGAATCTAAATAAATCAGGGGTCAAAGCAAAAATGCCTCAATCCCTGGTCTGTTTGATGCTTTATTTATCACTAACGTTTTTTAGAACTTTGTCAATTAAGCCGTATTCTAATGATTCATTAGCATCCAGCCAGTGATCACGTTCAATATCTTCATTGACGCGTTCTAAAGGTTGACCAGAATTATCAGCCAAAACTTGCGCTAAGCGTTTCCTTGTTTTGAAAATTTGCTCATAGGCAATCTTCATTTCAGTTTCTTGTCCCTGTGTTCCACCCATTGGTTGGTGAATTAAGAATTCAGAGTTAGGCAACATAAAACGTTTACCTTTCGTTCCTGATGAAGCTAAAATAGAAGCCATTGATGCTGCCAAACCAACAACAATTGTTTGGACATCAGCATGCACAAAATTCATCGTATCATAAATTGACATCCCAGCAATGACTTCACCACCTGGTGAGTCAATATACATATAGATATCTTTATCAGGATCTTGCGCATCTAAGAACAATAATTGTGCTTTAATTGTTGCTGCCATGGCTGAGTTAATCTCACCCGTTAACATAATAATACGGTCAATTAATAGACGTGAATAAATATCATATGAACGTTCACCGCGAGCGGATTGTTCAATGACGTATGGAATTGGATTCATTATGTAAAACCTCCTATGAATGTGTATTGCTTCATTCTATATTTTATTTGTTTTAAGGTCAATCACTTAATCGTTTTTGGTAATTGCCCGCCCCCACGCAAACTTTCAGCTAATTCTGAAATTTTACGTAAGCGATGATTCACTCCCGACTTAGTAATTTTACCAGAATGTACATATTGACCCAACTCAGACAAAGGGTCATCACGATGAGCTAACCGAATCTCGGCAATCTCCCTTAATTTAATTGGTAAGCGATCCAAGCCAATTTCTTCATCCAAAAATTCAATATCTTGAACTTGTTTTTGACTCGCACTGACGGTTTTATCAATATTTGCATTTTCAGCATTAACCAAACGATTGACTGAATTTCGCATATCTCGCATAATGCGAATATCTTCGAATTTAAGCATTGCCACTGTCGCTCCCATTAAATTTAAAAGATCCACAATTTTTTCGGACTCTTTTAAATAAACAATGTAGCCTGAACGTCGTTCAACAACCTTGGGTTTCATACCAAATTGATCAATTAACTGAGCCAGTTGCTCCGCCTGCTCGATATAAAGCGAGTAGATTTCTAAATGATAGCGGGACGTTTCAGGATTGTTCACCGATCCAGCTGCAAGAAAAGCACCCCGTAAATATGAACGAATCATTCCTTCATCTGCTAACCAAGCATTGGAGACCGTTGCCGTAATTTCACCAGATTCAAAAATATGTAAGTCATTTAATAGCTCATTCACATTTTGATTAATTCGGACAATATAGACATTATTCTTTTTTAATTTCATCTGCCGACGGACTGATATTTCAGCTTCCACATCATAAAATTGCTGCAATAACGTTAATATCCGGCGCGCGGTTGCCGCATTTTCTGTCTGAACATTCAAAGTCCATTGCATATTACTTAAGCCTAAAGCCCCATTCATTCGCAACAAGGCTGATAATTCAGCTTTGGCATTGGGGGCCTTCGTAATTTCTAACATCGTTAGTTCTTTTTTGACATCACTGGCAAACGACATAAGCCCCTCCTTTCATTTTAATCAAAAAATGAACGAGCTGAAACATTTACGTCGTAGCCTCGTTCTTTTTCATCTATTAACTTCCAACAATCTAAACTAATTTAATCAGACACTCTGTGGGCTATTTCATTCCTGGATCTTTAATAATAGCATACAATAGTTCTGAGATTTTTTTAGAATCATGAAAGACTCCTTCATCTCGTAATTCGATTAAATCACCCATAATCGGTACTGCGCCTTGTTTACGAACTTCATCAGGATCCGATTTGACCTGATGTGAAATTTCATTCCAGCGTTGCCAATCAATATAGTCCTCAGGAACAAGCCCCGAATTCATGATAACAGTATCAATAATATTCGCTCCGACTTGTTGATTTAAGACGCGGACATGATCACTATCTGAAAAATCATCGGTTTCACCTTTTTGGGTCATTATATTTGAAATGTATACAATTTTAGCAGGAGTAATTCGCAAAGCAGCGGCCACGTTTGGAATACTAATATTTGGTAGAATACTGGTATATAGAGAACCTGGTCCCAAAACAATGACATCTGCCCCTAAAATAGCATTAATTACTTCTGGGGCTGATTTAGGCTCAGCACCATTTCCATCTTCAACCCAAATTTTATGAATTTTTTTATGAGCATGCGTAATTTCTGCTTCACCTTTAATCGTCGTTTTATCAGTAAAGGTTGCACACAGGGTCAAGGGTTCATTCACAACTGGATAGACATGCCCCTGAACATCCATCATAACTGATAAACTTTGAATTGCCGCATTGATATCTTGATGTTCCTGAGCTAAAGCAGCAATCATAATATTACCAATTGTATGGTTAGCTAAAAATCCCGCTTCACTATTAAAACGATACTGAAATAGGTGCAAAAAATCATTCGATGCATTTGAGAGGGTCGCCATTACATTCCGAATATCACCTGGTGGAACCATTCTTAAATAATCCCGAAGCGTCCCAGACGATCCACCGTCATCTGCAACTGTGATAATCGCGGTGAGATCAAGAGGATATGAACGTAACCCCCCTAATAAAACGGATTGCCCGGTCCCACCACCAATTACGACGACCTTTCCTTCATTTTTTTTGGTTTTTTTACCAATAATATCACTCATACTTGTTGGCCATTGTCCTTTCGTCGCTGCATATCACGATGATATTCAGTCACGGGCCAGTCATTATTCTGTAAAGCTTGCGTCATTCGATGTGCAAAAGCAACCGAACGATGCTGTCCACCGGTACAGCCAAAAGCAATCGTCAATGTTGATCGCCCTTCTGTCTTATAACGTGGCAACGCCCAATTGATTAGATCCAATTCTTTTTGATAAAATTCTTCAGCACCCGTCGATTGCCAAACGTAATTATAAACATCTTGATCAATCCCGGTATGATTCCGTAATTTCGGGTCATAATACGGATTATCTAAGAAACGAACATCCACAACTAAATCAGCATCGAGCGGGGCCCCGTACTTAAAACCAAAGCTCATTACTTGAACCTTAAATAAATTCGAGTGTGCTTGACGGTCACCATATTGTCCCAAAATATTTTTACGGAGCTCGCGTGGACCAAAGTTAGATGTATCAATCACTTCAGTCGCCAAGCTTTTAATATTATCAAGCAAATGCCGTTCTTTTTTAATATCATCAAGCGTTCCTGCCCCTGCACTAAGTGGATGATGTCGTCGAGTTTCTTTATAACGGGCCACTAACTCTGCATCAGTGGCATCCAAAAATAGAATTTTAAGTTGATAGGCCTGATCTTGATTTTGGTTCAACATTTTTTGCACAACGTGACTTAGATCTGTAAAAATTTTTTCCGAACGCAAATCAATTACGACGGCTGCATTAATCACTGGATTTTGTTTTTGCATCAACCGCCAATATTCTGGTAGCATTTCTGCCGGCAGGTTATCCGTTGTGAAGTAATTTAAATCTTCAAATGCCCGCATTGCGACGGTTTTACCAGCTCCGGACACACCGGTTATGACAACTAATTCTGGTTTACGCACTACAAATCCCCCCTTCAACTATTCGTATACTATAGCTAAAATTATACCATGACCTGTACTGAGATACTTAAATCATCCAAATAAAAAACACCTCTGATAACAAAACCAGAGGTGTTCTACATTTGAAATTTATAAATTAATAGTCTTACTTAATGCCGGTATAATTGACGCGCCACTAAAGTTGATACGCGAGCATGTCGTGCCACATAAGCCGCTTGTGATCCTAATGAATCCCAGAAGCCTTCATGTGAATGAGCACCAACAACAATTAAGTCGGCTTGAACCTTAGGTGCGATTTCGTGGACTAAAATGTCACCCGCTTTGGCACCATCTTCAAAGACCACTTCAATATCTTTGACTCCTTTTGACTGGGCATAGTCACGATAACGTTCTAAGTTAGCTTCATATTCACCACGTTTTTCTTTTACCGCTGATAATGACATTGCCTCTAACGTTGAAAGATCACCCATTTCCAAAACCGTTGCAATAACTAATTTCGAATTATCTTCACGAGCCTGATGAACTGCATTGATCAAAGCAAAGTATCCTTGTTCGGATTCATCAACCCCAACTAAAATTGTCTTAAATTGGTTAGGTTCAACATCAAAATTTAATCCACTCATATTAGTTCTCCCATCTTTTGAAAATTAGAATATAGCAATAATTTTTCCAATAATATCAATTACCAACTGAATATTTAATCCCGTTAAAATGATGAAAATTAACCATGATAGTACGATCATCCACTTTGGATTAACAAAATCTTCACCCATAATTTTCTTTGAAGAAGTAAAGTAAATCAATGGTGCCATCGCAAATGGCAGGGCGACTGATAGAAAGACTTGTGAATAAATCAAAAGTTGGTCTAATTTAGCTTCATTTCCCCCATAAATAACGGTAAAGATGATAACTGGTAACAAAGCCAATCCACGCGTTACTAGACGCCGAACCCACATAGGAACTTTCAAATGCAAGAATCCTTGCATGATGACTTCTCCAGTTAGTGTTCCTGTAATTGTTGAATTCTGACCTGAGGCTAACAAAGCAACCGCAAACAAAGTTGATAGGACAGGTGAAGCAACTGCTCCAGCAATCGTATTATCTTGTAGCGCATTGTACATTGCTCCAAATGTTCCGACTTGATCGGCATGTCCAAAGAAGAGCGCTGCTCCCAAAATCAAAAGCAATGAATTAATCACAAAAGCTAATGATAATTGAATATTTGAATCCCAAGTCATGAAGCGTACCGCTTCTTTTAATTCTGTTTTATTTTCACGATCAATTTTACGAGTTTGTGAAATCGAAGAGTGTAAATACAAATTGTGAGGCATAACTGTGGCCCCAATAATTCCCAAACTTAACATCAAACGAGTCTCACCACCGCCAACTGCATGCCCATTATTCATAGTTTGCAGCGATGGTAGATAACCCTTAAACATGGCCACAATATCTGGCTGTGATAATACAACCAAATATGCGAAAATGGCTAAAATTGTTAGAATCAAGGTCATGACAATTGCTTCGATTTTGCGGAAACCGAACTTCATTAATAATAGCAATAAAAATACATCTAGTGCAGTTGTCAAAACCGAAGCAATCATTGACCAGCCAAACAACAAATGTAGCGCGATCGCCCCACCAATTACTTCAGCAATATCGGTTGCCATTAAGGCCAGCTCAGTCATAATCCACAGCGCGATTCCCGTTTTCTTACCAGTTCGAGCTCGCGTGGCCTGTGCTAAGTCTTCCTGCTTAACCATTCCCAACTTTCCAGCCATGTGCTGTAACAACATCGCAATTAGCGATGAAATCAGGATGATTGACAATAAAAGGTAGTGATATTGCGCCCCACCACCAACAGAGGTCACCCAGTTTCCAGGATCCATATAGCCCACTGCCACCAGTGCACCAGGTCCAGAGAAAGCGGCTAACTTCCGCCAAAACGAGCCAGACATCGGAGTATCAACGGAACCATTGACCTCCTCTAAGCTCAAATCATCCCCAGCATCTTCAATCATGTGATGCTTCTTCGTAGCTTCGACCATTTCAAATCTCCTTTTCGACTATTGAGATATTTACATATCTGTACGTCTATTAAATTATTTGACCATTTGATCTAGGAGCGAGTTCTACCGGTCTCGCAACTAACCTGTCCGTAACTTTAACCTCAGTTAATATACGGTCTTTATTGAAAACTTGGCTAAATATAATTCATAAAGGTTTTCATTCAACCATTAGTTGAAAGCTTATGAATGATACCTAACTCGCGCCCTATCTCTCTTGGCTGGTTTCATTGTCTATCTAATTTCACAAATTGTCAATCAAATTTTAAGATAAATTTAATGTAAGCGTTATCTTTAATTATGATAATTTTAACACGTTTGAATAATGTAGCGTTAATCGTTCAACCGATCCGTTAAAAATCACTAACATAGATTTATTTCTTGGCAATCAAAAAGGCTTCGCAAACATGTCGAAACCCTTATATGTTATGTTCAAATACAACCGATAGTGTTTACTCTTTCACATCAGCATTATACTTTTTCTCACCAACACGTTCCTCACCTAATGACACGAAGTCATAAGATAAGGCTGCATTCCGTTCAAATTCAGCCAAACCATAATTAATAATTTCATCAATTAATTCTGAATAGCTAATTCCTGAGACTTGCCACATTTGCGGATAAAGTGAAATATTCGTAAAGCCTGGTAACGTATTAGGTTCACCCAAATATGGCGTTCCATCTTCATCCAACATAAAGTCCATCCGTGTTAAGCCTACTAATCCCAACGCTTTATATGCCTTCAAGGCCATTTGTTGAATCTCTGTGACAGTTGTCTCAGGTAATTCAGCAGGTAATTCAAAGACCATTCCAGATGCATCGACGAATTTATTATTATAGTCATACCATTCGTCATTTTCTGGCAAAATGATTCCCCCAATTTTTGAAACACGAGGCTTTTCATTTCCTAATACTGAAATAAACACTTCACGAGGTCGTGTCAATCCAGCTTCCACAAGGACTTTATAATCATACTGGAAAGCTTCTTGAAGCCCCCGTTGATATTCTTTCTCATTGGTTACTCGTGCAATTCCAACTGAAGAACCTTGTTTAGCGGCCTTAACAAAAAGCACCTTCGTTCCAAGCTCGTTCACTAGTTTTTCATACGAGTAGTCTTGGCTATTTTGATCTGTCAGCAAAACATACTTGGTGTTTCGCACTCCAGCTTGATCTAAAATACGCTTAGTCAAATCTTTATCAAATGATATGGCCGATGCAGCGGTTCCCGCTCCGATGTAAGGCTTTTGTAGTAGTCGGAATAGCGCTTGTAGCGTTCCATCTTCACCTAAATTACCATGCACAACGGGATAGAAAAGATCAATTTGGTCAATTTGACCCAAGTTAATAATGGGTGCCAATGGGTTTTTAACATCCAGATTTTGCATGGCTGCAGCCACGATTGGATCCTCGTCCGCACCTTCAAAGACTCGCCATGAATCCTCTGGATTCATGATGTAGCCCGCCTTTGAAATCAAAAAGATCGTTACATTGTATTTTTCCTTATCCATTGCATCATAGATATTATGTGCAGAACGCTTTGAAACATCATGCTCTGATGAATTACCACCAAATAACATCGCCACATTTAATTTTTCAGTCATGGTTTTTATGCTCCTATTTTTTCTTTTATCTTACCTTAGTCTGGTCCAATTGAATAGCTTTTTTAAATTAAAAATGCTCTTCCTTCATCTAAATATTCATATAACAGTGGGGGTAAATCTTTCTGCAAAAGCATTGCGGATAAAAGATGCGTCTGATTGTAGTGCCGCGTCCAGCTCACTACGTTTTCTGTCTGCATCTGGCGCATCAACTCAGGGCGCCACTGTTTTAATTGGTTCAAAATATACTGTAAATATAAATCGTTCATTTTGGCCAGATTAACCATATAACGAGCCATTCTTTCTACTTCACCCATCACTAAGGCCGTATTCAACCGCTTAATCCGTTCCACCAATAATGTTTCTAGTAAAATTTTATCCGCTCGGTTCACTTGCGGACTCACATTAATTTCATCCAATAAATTTCCTAAATGCGTAAACGCGTGAACCCACCCTTTATCGGCTACATAGCCTCTTGTATCGCGTTCCAGCACAATATAAACACCAATTTGCTCAATCATTATGTGCCACTGCTGAGCGTTTAACAATTCAACATTCTTACGCCGACCAGAGAAAATAAGTAATGCCAACAAAAAAATAGCAAAAGAACGTTGGAAAGCTCCATCATTTTCAGATTCATTAATATGATTAAATAAGACCTTATCTTGCAATAATTCTTGAATCATAAATTGTTCTTGTGTGACGCTAAACGCACCCTGCTGTATTCCTTGCATCAACGAGATAAAGACTCCTTGATCTCTTATCTGTGGATTAGTTTGCTTTAGTCCGACCAACAATATTTTTAAATCTTTTTCGGTTAACTCTGCTACTGTTTCTTCCATCAAATGCTGTTTAAACTGATCAACTCGGGCAAAAAGTAATAATTCATCTTTGCTCGAAAATTGAGTAACTGGCGTGCTAGGTGCGGTTTCCAACTTATCTAATAGTTTGCCAACAACCGTCCCTAAAGAATCCAATAATTCGCCCGCATGAACTCGTTGGCGCAGATCAGCAACTTCTAACTTCACTTCACTTGTTTGATTGACCACTTGTTGGACTCCTTTCTAGTTACAATATGTATCTCTAGTTTAAAACAAAAATATATTTAAGTGAACTATTTTCACTTTTATGAATCTTTGAAATACCGATTTAAATTAAAAAACCAATTTATGATTCTGTCAATAAAACATGAATCAAATAAATTGGTTTAATCTTCGCTATGAATTATTCTGATAAATGGAAATAATAAGTTGAAATCGTTACATCTCTTTTAGCCAGTGCAGTCCGTAGACGTAAACTATTTTGATTGTGCAAAGCATTTTGCCAAGATGAATGGGGAATAAATTGCGGAATCAAAACGGTCAATGACCGATTCCGTTCCTTAGCCCCTTTAGAAATTTCATCAACAAACCGTAACGCAGGCACTGTAATCGAACGATATGAAGTGTGTACGTCGACATAACGAACATCTGGGAATTCTCGCTTGAATTCAACTCCTAAACGATACTCACGTTCCGGATTAGAATCAAATGAAACGTGTAACGCCATCACATTATCTCCAATAGACTTGGCGTAATCAACAGCTTCAGCAGTAACTCGGGTAAGGTTTGACACTAAAATAACAACCTCAGCCCCTTCATAATGCCGACGCTTAATTGGTTCTTTTGACAAGACACGCAATTGCTTTCCAATTTTACGATAATGACCTCGAATGCTCATGAACATATAGAGCAGAATCGGCATAATAATCAAATATGGCCAAACATTGGTAAAATGTAACGCAAATAAAATCACGACTAATGAAGCTGAAATGATGGCCCCAATAAAGTTGATAATAGCTTTACCAACCCAAAAGCCATCCCGTTCGCGCCACCAATGAATGATCATCCCCGATTGGGATAATGTAAACGGCACAAAAACTCCAACGGCATAGAGTGGAATTAAGGCCTCTGTTGAACCACCAAAAATTAAAATTAAAACAATTGATCCCAAGGCTAAGGATACAATCCCGTTTGAATAGCCTAACCGATCACCCTTGTCCATGTAGATATGTGGCATAAATTTGTCCTTGGCCAAATTAAAAGCCAATTGTGGAAAAGCGGAAAAACCAGTATTGGCTGCCACTGCCAAAATTAAAGCCGTCGAAATTTGGAAGAGGTAAAAAATCACACCATGTCCAAATACATTTTGCCCAATTTGTGCTAGGACCGTCACATCAGCATTCGGTGTAATCCCATACCAGTATGACAAGAAGGTCACGCCACCAAAGAAGAAAGCTAAAATCAATGACATGATAACCAAAGTTGATGCAGCGTTGTGTGCCTTTGGCGCTTTGAAATTTGGTACTGCATTCGAAATAGCCTCGACACCCGTCAAAGATGAAGAACCGCTCGAGAAAGCGCGTAGAATTAAGACCAGTGAAAGACCACTGAAACTCGTTCCCACTGCTGCAGGTGCTTGATACTCTACCTGACCAGTCAAAATGTTATACAAACCCATTATTATCATAATGACCATCATTATGATAAAGGCATATACGGGTAGAGTTAGGAATCCAGCGGATTCACGAACACCACGTAAATTAACTGCCATCAACAACAAAACCAAAAGAATTGCGATCGCAATGGAATAACGTCCTAACCATGGAATCGCTGAAGTAATCGCAGCCGTTCCGGCTGTGACTGAAACTGCAACCGTCAACATATAATCAACTAATAGTGAGCCACCAGCCACCAGTCCTGGCTTTTGACCCCAGTTCCTAGATGTTACCAAATACGCGCCACCACCAGATGGATATTCATGAATAATCTGCTGATATGATAAAGTAATTGCCCCTAATAACACCAAAACCAAGATGGCAATCGGAATCTGTAGCCACAGAGCCATGGCTCCCGCTGCAATTAAAGCAGTCGTAATTTGTTCCGTACCATAAGCCACTGATGACAATGCATCTGAGGACAATAAAGCTAAAGCTTTCCCCGACTTAAATGTTGTGAACCTTCTTCCAACGTTTTTAATGGCTTCCCAATTAAAAACCGTTTCAAATAGCGCCACATACTCATTATCTCCTAATATTTATATTCCTACAGAGTGCTATTCTAATCCATTTATTTAGCTTTGTCTATGGGCGAACCACCAATCTTTTTTAGCTAAATTATTTCATCGTTTATTATTGAAAAATTGTGATAAGAATCATTGTCAGGATAGAAATTAAAAGTACACAAAAAGGCCCCAATTGTTAGAGCCAAATTCCACTGTTATCCGAACAAACGGTAGTTGAAACTTGACCATCCAATCTAGGCCTTTTCATTTTTGTAAAAAACGCTATGTGCAATAAATTTTTCTAATCTAACACGCTAAAATTAATTGATCCTATTTCTTTACAGTTTGCTTCCTTGCATCATGTAAAGCTTTTAAAGCACGTTTTCGTGTTTTAATATTAGGACTCTTCATCTTCCGGCGTGCTGACGCTAAATCTAATCTTTCAGTCATAGGTGAGATCTCCTTTTTTTTGAATCATTGCAAAAGGGACGGGATCAAATTGATCCTAGCAATCCAATACTTACTATAAATAAGTATAACTGTTAATTTAATTTTTAGCAAGGGCTCATTAGTCTGATCCTAATTTTAACTCCAGCTTTAACTAGGCCTGAATTTTCTTCTTAGCTCGCTCAATATCGCGCTTCATCAAGGGGCCTAAATATTTACCAGTATACGACTTTTTCGTTCGAGCAATCTTTTCTGGAGGACCAGCTACTAAGATTTTTCCGCCTCCTTGACCACCTTCTGGCCCAAGA
Source organism: Weissella coleopterorum (assembly GCF_011304355.1). NCBI lineage: Bacteria > Bacillati > Bacillota > Bacilli > Lactobacillales > Lactobacillaceae > Weissella > Weissella coleopterorum. The sequence goes on from NZ_CP049888.1 coordinate 1,495,275, forward strand.
TCAATCAACCAATCTGCCGTCTTAATTACATCCAAATTATGTTCAATAACTAAGACAGTATTGCCACTATCAACTAAACGTTGTAAGACTTCTAATAGTCGTGAAATATCATCTACATGCAAACCGGTTGTTGGTTCATCTAAGATATAAATTGTTTTTCCAGTTGAACGTCGTTGTAATTCAGAAGCTAATTTCATCCGCTGCGCCTCACCACCAGATAACGTGGTGGCCGCCTGACCAAGTTGCACGTAACCCAAGCCAACATCAACAATCGTTTGTAACTTCCGCCGAATTTTTGGAATAGCGTTGAAGAAGTCGAGAGCTTGTTCCGCTGTCAGATCCAAAACTTGGGCAATGTTTAATCCTCGATATGTTACTTCAAGGGTTTCTGAATTAAATCGGGTTCCACCACAAACTTCACATTTAACGTAAACATCAGGTAAGAAGTTCATCTCAATCTTTAAAACGCCGTCTCCTTTACAGGCCTCACAACGCCCTCCTTTGGTATTAAAGGAGAATCGACCCTTTTTATAGCCTCGAATCTTAGCCTCATTGGTTTGGGCAAATAAGTCTCGAATATCATCAAAAACTCCCGTGTAGGTCGCAGGGTTCGAACGTGGAGTTCGTCCAATGGGACTCTGGTCAATATCGACAATCTTATCTAATTGCTCCCATCCCGTCATTTCTTTATAGGCACCAGGTTTTTCAGTATTACGATTAATTTCACGTTTCAACGCCTTTTTAATAACTGAATTAACTAAAGAAGATTTACCTGAACCTGAGACACCTGTCACAACAACAAATTCACCTAAGGGAATTTCTACATTAATATTTTTTAAATTATTTTCACTGGCACCTTGAACTTTCAAAAATTGACCATTACCAGTTCGGCGCTCTTGTGGCACCGGAATAAACTTTTCACCACGTAAATACTGCCCCGTCAAAGAGCGCGGATTATTTCTAACTTCATCTGGTGTCCCATAGGCCATAATTTCACCCCCATGTTCACCAGCGCCAGGTCCCACATCAATCAAATAATCAGCGGCCAGCATCGTGTCTTCATCATGTTCAACAACAATCAACGTATTTCCTAAGTCACGCATCTTTTGGAGCGATGCAATTAATCGATTGTTATCACGTTGATGTAATCCAATCGAAGGTTCATCCAAAACATACATCACTCCCGATAAATTAGAACCAATTTGCGTTGCCAATCGAATCCGTTGGGCTTCCCCACCAGAGAGGGTTCGCGCTGAGCGAGATAGCGTCAAATACTCTAAGCCCACATTTTTCAAAAAGCTCAATCGGTCGCGAATTTCCTTAGTAATTGGTCGCGCAACTTCTGCATCCTGTTCGCTAAATTGCAAATTTTCAAAGAAATCCAATTCATCTTCAATCGACATTTCAGAAACTTGACCAATATGCTTTTCTCCAATTTTAACGGATAAAGCCCCTGCGTTTAAGCGATAACCGTGACAGGTACTACATGGCAAAGCCGTCATATACCCTTGCATTACTTCCCGGGTGAAATCTGAATTTGATTCTTGATAGCGGCGGTTAATATTATTAATCACTCCCTCAAATTCGGAGTCAATATCTCGGACACCACCAAAGTCATTTTGATAATGGAAATGAAAAGTTTTATCTCCGGCACCATATAAAATTAAATCTTTTTGTTCATTCGATAATTCTTGAAATGCCAGATCCATCGGAATATCAAATTGTTCTGCAAATTGTCGTAACATTTCAGGATAATATTTCGATGAAATTGGGTTCCATGCTGCGATTGCACCCTCTTCTAGGGTTAGCGTAGGATCCGGTACCACTAAATCTAGATCCACTTCAACTTTAACTCCCAAACCACCACAAACTTCACATGCTCCCATGGGGGCGTTAAACGAAAATAAGGCCGGTGAAAGTTTTCCCACTCCAAAATTTTTCAATACGCCAGTATAATGATCTGAAAATTGCAAGGTAGGTCCATCCACAACCGCCACTGCTACAACACCCTCCGCCATTGTCATCGCCGCCTCAAATGATTCAAATAAACGGGCACGGGCCGCATCACGAAGGACAATTCGGTCGACTACAATCGCGACATCGTGATATTTATTCTTATCAAGTTGCAAATCATCCGACAAATCATGGAGTTCTCCATCCACCATTACCCGAATATAACCCTCTTTTTTAATACGCTCAAACGCCGTTGCATGGGAACCACGCTTATGTTGAACAATGGGTGACAATATTTGTAACTTACTGCCTTCTGGTAAGTTCTCCGTGACATAATTCAACATCTGATCAATTGATGGCTTGATGATCGTCCCATCAGCGGGTTGATCCGGTTTACCAACGCGGGCATACAAAAGTCGATAATAATCGTTAATCTCTGTGACCGTTCCCACCGTTGATCGGGGATTTTTAGAGGTGGTTTTTTGGTCAATTGAGATAGCCGGGCTTAAGCCATCAATCGAATCAACATCTGGTTTATCAGCTTGACCTAAAAATTGCCGAGCATAAGCTGATAAACTTTCCACGTAGCGCCTTTGTCCTTCTGCATATAAGGTATCAAAAGCCAGCGAACTTTTTCCTGAACCAGATAAACCTGTAACTACTACAAACTGATCGCGTGGCATCTTAACATCAACATTTTTCAGATTATGTGTCCGTGCCCCATGAATCGTGATCCAATCATTTGCCATTACCTTCCCTCTTTTCATATGTTTTTATTACTAATATTATACCAAAAAATTAAATAAAACCTAATTTTAACTTTTTAAACCTCAAATTTTAAATCAAAAACATTAAAAATACAGATCTATTATGCAAATTATCCAAATCAAAAAGCGGTCAAAAACGAAACTTTTCGTTCTAACCACTTTTAACAATTTATTTATGATCTACTTTTTTATTTGTTGATTATTCGGTTCTTTTAAATATTGAGCCACATCATATTGACCTTGTGGAACCCGTGGATGAAAAACATCTAATAACGACCAATACGCTACAATAAAAAAGATAATCAGGAAATGCCAACCAATCACACCTAGCGCATTGCCATAGACATTGGTGTATGTATTAATCAAACGCCCTTTAGCAATAAAAACGATCATTTCTTCAATTAGAACAATTAAAATTGTCAGAGCTAAGGCTGCACAGAGCACCATGATCACCATTAAAATCATTGAAATGATATGTTCGATCATTTGTTGCCACCAACTTTTATTTTGATGTTGCAACATGTTCAGACTCCTTCCCAACTACAGCAATAGTTCAAATTCTAAATTATCGTATTGATCACGTTCCCGAATTTGGTGATAGCCAAACTCTTGTTCATGCCGAGCTAACAAGTCAGATTCCCAAACAATTTTTTCGGCACTATTAGCAAACATTGCTTCCTTTAATCGATTAATGAGCGCTAAAATTTGACTGGCCTCTTCGGCAGTCATTGAGACATACGAACGTTCATCATTTCCATATTTCTTTGAAATTCGTTTTAAATCGACATTCATAACTTGTCTGGTATATGCCGGATTACGATTTAAACGTACACTAAAAATAATATGGTTAAAATGTCCATCACGACTGTATTGTAAAAGCATTGCTAAAAAACGTTCTGCTTCCACTTTATTTGTTTTTTTTGCCATTTTCGATCCTCTAATTATTTGCTACCAGATCTACTTTACATAAGATCAGTAATTATTTTTTTATTCAAATTCTATTTTAGCATGAAATTAGGAATTCAATGGCTGATTCACTAATTTATTCCTGTAACCATCGTAAATATAACCGTCCTATTCGTTTTTGTCTGCGCTTAAAAGTCGTTCGGGCGAGTCCCAATCTCTGACAGCGTTCATTAATTTTCGCATCTGGAAAGCACCGTATATCTTGGAAAATTATTTTCAATTCCGCCGTAGGTAACATCTGCTCAAATGCTGCTAAATCAATTGCAAAATGGACTGATTGTAGTTCATTATTAGTAGGCTTAGTTGTTTTGAAAGACCCTTCTAAATGCGCTTGAAGTGCCTCTGTGCGTGCCTGCTTTCGACCAAAATCACGCATGATATTTATGAGAATCATAAATAGGTACGGATTATCTTTGGCTTTCAGGTCTGGTTGTTGCTGCAAGAGACGCCAAATTTTTTCCCGACAAACCTGCTGACGATCTTCAAAATCAGAATTAAAGTGGTAAATATGTTGATGTTGCAACACTCCACCAATAATTTGTTCAAAATCTTCCAAAGTATTCATCTTCTCAATATTCCTCCAATCAAAGTAGCGCTAATTGGATTAACGTTGGTCAAAATCTATTTTAACCAAAAATTTTTCAAAAATGTGATCTAGCTGATTTTTTAGCTTATAAAAAATATGTTGAAACGGAAAAATGAAGTGTAGCATACTCACGACAGTTAACCCAATGATTGAAAAGATAAATAAAAAAAGTCATCATAATCAATGATGACTCTATTTCGTATGAAAAAACATTTTATGTTTTAGTAATGGAAAACTTAATTTTCACGACGATAAGCTAATAATTCGTGGCTAATTTCAGCCGTTTGCTGATACATTTGTTTGTAGATTTGATAAATTTGCGCATACTTTGCCACGTTTTCAGCCATAGGTTCATAGACCTGACCAAAGCTCGCAAACTTTTCTGCGGCTTGCTCTACACTCTCAAACCAACCTAAACCAACGGCAGCCAAAATGGCGGCACCCATTCCAGGACCTTGCTCATTTTCTAAGACAATCACTTTTTTATTGAAAATATCGGCTTGAATTTGTAACCAAAGAGGTGATTTTGCGCCACCTCCGGAAGCGATCACTGTGTCAAACTGAGTTCCAGCAGCCTCATAAATTTCAAAAATATCCTTAAAAGAGAAAATAATGCCTTCTAAGACCGAACGCACAAAATCATAACGTTGGTGCATTGAATCAATGCCTAGCCACGATCCGCGAATATCGCCATCGGCGTATGGAGTCCGCTCACCCACAATATAAGGAGTAAACAGCAATCCATTCGCCCCTACTGTTGATTTTTCAGCACTGGCTACCAAATCAGTGAAATCTTCTGCTGGTGCGAAGCGACTCTTAAACCAGTTCAATGAATGCCCTGCGGCTAAAGTCACACCCATTGAATAATACTTATTTGGGATTGCATGATTAAAGAAATGAATTTGACCATGATAATCAACATCAGCGTTATCTTCGTATTTCAAAACTACCCCAGAAGTCCCAATTGAAGACCAAACCATGTTGGGCTTCAAAATCGCTGAACCAATTGCGCCAGCAGCATTGTCTGCTGCCCCACCAAAGACTTGTGTATTCGTATCTAAGCCTGAGAACAATGCATACGACTCTGAAATATTACCAGCCGCTTCAATCCCTTGAATAATAGGTGGGAAGAATGACACTGGTAAATCAAAGGCCGCCTGAATCTCGCTTGACCAATCTCCTTTAGCTACATCTAACATCACAGTTCCAGCAGCATCTGAAATTTCCATCGCTAATCGCCCTGTCATCCGATAGCGGAGGTAATCCTTAGGTGTGACAAAGGTTTGGGCCGCTGCAAAAATGTTAGGTTCATTTTCTTTAACCCATAGGATCTTAGGCAAAGTAAAACCTTCTAAGGCCTTATTACGGGTAATATCAATAAATTCATCACCCATTTGCTCGGAAATTTCTTGGGTTTGTTGACTGGTCCGGGTATCATTCCATAAGATCGCCGGCCGTAAAACCTGTTTATTTTGATCCAACAATACTAATCCGTGCATTTGACCCGAATATGAGATTCCCTTAATCGCATCAACAGCAATTCCATCCTTTAAAATCAATTCCACAATTGCCATGGTGGTTCCATTCACCCAATCCTCTGGATTTTGCTCTGAAAATCCTGGTTTTGGTTGCGAGAGAGGGTAATCAAATGAGCGTTGTGCTACAATTTTACCACCGCGACTCACTGCTGAGACTTTGACCGCAGAGGTTCCAAGATCAACTCCTAAGACTAATTCTTCCATCTTTTTTCTCCTATCATATATGTTAATTTCCATTTAGGCAGAAAGAGACCGGACTATTTTATAGTCCAGTCCCTTTACTAACTCATTAATATTTAAAATAACTTACTTCTTAAAAGTTTCACCCAAAACTGAGTAAATGTAGTTGTTCATTGAAGCCTTGATTGCTTCAATCCGACCTGACTTAACTGTATCAAGGATTTCGCTATCTTCCTTATTCAAAATATACTTTTCCATGTCGGCAAAGGTAACCTTACCAGCTTCAAAGTCAGCTCCAATTCCTGAATCAAATGATGCATATCGATCTTTCAAGATATTCTCAAAGAAGTTATCTTGCGCCATCTTATAAGCCACACGGAAGCCAGCAGCGTAAACATCCATTCCAGCCATGTGACCGTAAAACAAATCTTCAGGTGTAAATGATGAACGGCGAACCTTCGCATCGAAGTTCAATCCTCCAGTAGTCAAACCACCGTTCTTGATAAATTCGTACATAACCAAAGTTGCTTCATAGATATCATTAGGGAATTCATCAATATCCCAACCCGTTTGCTTGTCACCCATATTGGCATCCAATGAACCAAGCAATCCAGCCTCTCGAGCAAAGCGGGCTTCGTGTTCGTACGTGTGTCCAGCTAAGAAAGCGTGGTTTCCTTCCAAATTCAACTTGAAGTTATCTTGGAGCCCATAAGTATATAGGAAAGAAATTGTGGTTTGTACATCAGTGTCATATTGATGAGCAGTTGGCTCCTTAGGCTTTGGTTCCAACAAGAATTGACCAGTATAGCCAATTTCCTTAGCGTAATCAATTGCCAACTTGTAGAAGTCAGCGATATGATCTAATTCGCGCTTTGTGTCAGTGTTCAAAAGTGATTCATACCCTTCACGACCACCCCAGAAAACGTATGATTCAGAGTTCAAACGCTTAGCGATTTCAAGTGAATGCTTAATTTGAGCACCTGCGTACGCAAAGACATCAGCGAAAGGTGTTGTCGCTCCACCAGCAACGAAACGCTTATTAGTGAACAATGATGAAGTATTCCAAAGTAACTTCTTACCAGTCCGCTTCATCTCAGCTTCAATCATATCAACAATGACATCTAAGTTTGCGTTTGTTTCAGCTAACGTCTTACCTTCAGGGGCAAGGTCACGATCATGGAAAGCGAAGTATTCTACGCCCAACTTATCCATGAATTCAAACATATATTTAACCTTTGACTTGGCATGTTCCATATCTGACATGTCATCTTGACCATTTACATCCCAAGGACGGATTGCAGTTCCTTCACCAAATGGATCGACCAAGCGTTGATCCATTGTATGCCAATATGCAACTGAAAACTTCATCCAATCCTTCATTGCTTTAGTTTCACCATTAATCGTGAACTTTTCATCGGCATTATAGAAGTTATAACCCTTCGCTTGTTCAAAATCCAAGCCCTTCTTACCACCAATAAATTCTACCTTAGGAAAATCAAATAATTCTGCCAAAATCTTACCCTCCAAAATACGTTAATTTATTATTTTTCAATCGGTTGGTTTTTCCGTCCAACTAACTTATGTTTTTTATTATAAACACCTGTATAAAATTATGCAAGCGTTTTCAATAGATTTATTTATTATCAACTAACTTCTCATTCATTTCCTTCACCTTAGCATCCGTTAATGGATAGAACGCCATAACTCCCATCGCAATCAACGAAAGTACAATTGGTGCCCAAATCATCGAAAATTCAATTCCAGTCATAGCACTTTGACCCTGGTGGGTTGCTTGACCATTGAAGTGGGTTGCTGCCAAGATAAATCCAGGAAGGATTCCACCCAAAGCCAAGCCAATTTTAAAGAACAAGCCCATAATCGCATTAATAATTCCAGCTACTCGTTTCTTCGAAGTGTATTCACCATAGGTAACCACTTCTGGAACCATTGACCACATAAATCCAGTTGCTGAAGTTAAGCCCCATTGTTGTAGAAAACGTCCAACATAACCAATAACAATATTATCTGGCGACTTAGTCCAGAACCACAAAATCAATTGACCGACAATAAAGATACCGATAAAGAAGAAGAAGAAACCTTTTTTACCCAAAATATTACGTAATTTAGGCCAAAGGAAGACTAAGAAAATTCCAGGAATTGATCCGATCAATCCAACGGAAGCCATCCATTCTTGATGCCCAATTGAAGTTTGCATAAAATATGGCCAAACTGTATTACCAAAAAACATGAAGGTAAAGGCGATTAGGAAGAATAATCCCAAAATTTGTAAGGGCTTATTTTCCATAAATTCCTTAAATAAATCAGCGAATTTAACTGAACTTGATTCTTTCTTTGAAGGAACCACTCGCTCAGTTACTCCAAAGTAAGTAATCATCAAGGCAATCAGACCGAGGACCATGTATACGCCATAAACTTTGAACCAGGCACCTTGGGCTGATTGAATCCCGTAGTTTCCTAAGTGTAATTTAAGACCAAACAGTCCAGTATCAGTTAATTTACGATCAGGTGAAACTAACTGAACAAAGAGTGGGAATAGTGTGTAAACTAGTAGATTTGCCGTATTTGCTAGTGTCATACGAACCGAAGTTAAACTAGCAATTTCGTCATTATCACGTGTCAATGATGCCGATATTGAACCATAAGGAATATTCACAAATGAATAAACCATCGCGGTTGCCATATAAGAAATAGTCGCGTATAAGACATTCCCCTTCGCAAAACCAAGTGGAAGAAACAACGATGCTGCTAGAATAGTTAACGGAATTCCAAACCAAATCAAATATGGTCGATATTTACCATTCTTAGGTGAAGCTTTGTCCACCACCGTTCCGACAAACGGATCCCAAAAAACATTAATCCAACGGACAACTAGGAAAATAGTGGCACCAGTGGCAGCCGAAATTCCATTGATATTCGTCATATAAAATAACAAGAAACCTCCTACTGTCCCAAAAACCAAATTCTGGGCAAAATCTCCCAGTCCATAGGCAAATTTTTCACCAAAGGATAATTTCGCAAATTCATTTGTTTGCGTTCCAACATTATTCATAAACTGATACCGGTCCTTTCATAATTAAAAAAATAGCATTTGAGAACAGATCCTTTCATGATTGTATAACAACAAAAATTATTCACAATCATTTATGTATCCGCTTTCTTTCATATTACGAAACCACTATATCATCGTTGGTTGTTCGGTGCAACTATCTTAGGTTATCCTTTCCGGAATCAAGTAAAACCGCTATACTTAACTTATGTATGTTATATTAGGCGTTTTGACTGTGTCTTTGTGGAGTCAAGCAACCTAGTTAATTCAAATTTCAATGCTAGGAGATTTTAATATTTATGGTTTCTAAAATCGATCAAGATTCAATGCGCGAGACCAATCGCAAACTGATGCTTCAGGTCCTTTTCAATGCTGAACAAACATCTCGGGTTGAGATTGCCGACCAGGTTCACCTGCACAAATCTACGATTTCATCTATTTATCGCAATTTGGAGGAAGAAGATTTTATTGAGGAACTTGGTGATGGTGTGGCTTCCAATGCGGGGGACGGCGTCCTAAGTTAATTCGCTTTAATCATAATTATGGTTACATTGTAACTTTTGATCTAAGCCGTGGTCATCTACGATATCTTGTTGCCAATATTACCGGCGAAGTGATCCAAAACGGTGAATTTCAAACACGTAATTTACCAATTTCAAATATTCAACAACTAGCCATTGATTTTATTCAAGGATTGGATGATTTAGGTACTAATCATGGCTTAATTGGTATCGGTCTGGGCATTCATGGTGTAGTTTTTAAAAATAAAATTAGTTATGTCCCCTATCACGAAGATTTATTAACCCTAAATATCGTCGAAAATTTGGAAGATCAATTTCAGGTTCCCGTCTACTTAGAAAATGAAGCCAACTTAGCCGCAATCTATACACGAGATTTTCAAGGGCATTTGTTAGATCCCAATATCAGAACATTTAGTACTTTAAATATTCATGATGGAATCGGTTCTGGGATGATTCAAAATGATCGACTCTTTATTGGTAAACATGGTGAAGCCGGCGAAGTTGGGCGTTCTATCACTTTTCAAACTGATCTTAATCAAAATTACTCTCCCATTCATTTGGAAGATTTATTTTCAGAAGAATCGATTTTGCAACGGACGGCGATGGCCTTAAAAACTGAACAATTAAGTCGTCAAGAATTTTGTTCCTTAGTGGATCAAAAAGATCCGATCGCAACGGATATGTTACATCATTGGCTCCAAGCCTTAGCAATGATTTGTTACAATATGGCTCAACAGACTGCTCCAGATGCTATTCTGCTTTATTCACGTATTATTGCGTTAAGGCCAGAATATTTCGAATTACTCCAGCATTTTTATCAAAATATTACACCTAACTCTGATACCAAAATTTTATTTGCCCACCAAACTGTGGATAAAGCAATCTTGCTTGGCGGTGTCGCCTTAGTAACCCGTAAATTACTTAACTTTGATAATTTCAAGCTTTCTTTTCATTAAATTTATCCGGACCGATTGTCGTTTTAGATAGTTGGTCTTTTTTGATGTTAGTTGCATTGAACAACTAACTAGGTTAATATTACTTTGAAGTAAACGTTTTCATATTTTATTCAAAGGAGCATATTATGAAAATACAAAATCCGGTTTTACCTGGCTTTAACTCAGACCCTTCAATGATTCGAGTTGATGACACATACTACATTGCCACATCAACTTTTGAATGGTTCCCCGGGGTTCGCATTCACGCCTCACAAGATTTAGTGCACTGGAACTTAGTAACCAACGTGTTAGATCGCGTTGAATTATTGGATATGAAGGGAAATCCTTCGTCAGGGGGAATCTGGGCTCCAGATCTCTCATACCATGATGGGAAATTCTGGTTAATCTACACTGATGTTAAAATCACTGATGGTTCGTTTAAAGATATGAAAAATTATCTAACCACCGCAGAAAAAATTGATGGACCATGGTCTGATCCCATTTTTGTCAACGGGGTTGGGTTCGATGCCTCACTCTTCCATGACGAAAATGGCAAAAAATATCTCGTCCAACAAACTTGGGATCACCGGGAATACCGGCATCCCTTTAATGGCATTACTTTAACGGAATTTGATGTCAAGACGATGCAATTAATGCCAGCAACGGCTCGAACAATCTGGGAAGGAACCCCCGTTAAATTAGTAGAAGGTCCTCATATCTATCAAATTAATGGTCAATATTATTTGTTTGCCGCAGAAGGTGGAACTATTTTTACCCACCAAGAAGTTGTCGCGCGATCAAACAATTTAGATGCTAACTCATTCCAAACTGAGCCAGACGGTCCGTTCCTAACTAATTTTGATACCCCAAGCACCTACCTACAAAAGCAAGGGCATGGCTCATTAGTTAATACCCCCGGTGGTGAATGGTATTATGCTTCACTAACTGCTCGGCCCTGGAATCATGCTACCGAATCGGCGACCGATCCACGTGGTTGGTCAACTTTGGGACGAGAAACATCAATTCAAAAAGTGGAATGGGATGCCCAAGGTTGGCCTCGTGTCGTGGGCGGTCACGGTGGAACTACCTTCGTGGATGCGCCAAAAGACGCCATCGAAACTAAAGCGCCCACGGATCACTCTCAACATGATGAATTCACAGAAAACCATCTTGATCTAAATTGGAACACACTCCGAGTTCCATTTACCGATAAAATGGGTTCGGTTGGTCAGGGTTCACTTCAACTCATCGGTCAGGGTTCACTCGCTAATCCGTATGATCTCTCACTTATTGCGCGACGTTGGCAGGCCTTTTACTTTGATGCAACAACCAAGGTTAAATTCACACCGTACTCATATCAAGCCATGGCTGGTCTAACCAATTACTATAATCATTCTCATTGGTCGTGGATTTTCATTACCAAAAATGATGCCGGTCAATCCGTGATTGAAGTTGCCGAAAATAAAGGTGGTCTACGTAATGGCCAATACACGTCGTACCTACAAGATGCAGCCATTGTCATTCCTGAAAATACCGAATATGTATGGTTCAAGTCACAAAATCGTAAAACCTACTATACTTACCAATATTCATTTGATGGTGAAAATTGGTTTGATACCGGTGTTAAGCTGGACGCCGCCATTCTATCCGACGATTATGTCGTACAAGAATATGGCGGATTCTTCACCGGCGCCTATATTGGATTGGCTGCGGTAGACTACGCTGGCTATCATTCCACTGCAACCTTTGACTTCTTTGACTACCAGGAATTAGGTGATGTCCAAGTTGCTCCCGATCAATATACGTTTGCTGCTTCTGAAGAACGTCAATTCGACTAATTAAATTCAGTATTAATTAAAAACCAGTTCGTGAGCTCGAACTGGTTTTTTGATATTATCATTCCTTATCAGTTGCATTGAGGCGCCGCACATCAAAAGTCGTAGATAATTTAATCGTTACAAAAAAGAGTCGTAATGCTAGTAAAGACTAACATAACCGACTCTTTTATCATATTGCATGAACAATGTATTTAATAGATCTATTGTACTTCCGTTCCATCCGAATAACCATCAGCATGCGCCCGTGAACGTAGGGCAGCTTCGATTGATTCCAAAGAACGATTTCGTGTTTCGATAGTGAATTTCTTGATAAACCAGATGGCTACGAAACATAGCACTCCATAGATGATAAACAGCTTGGCAATTCCTTGCCCTTCCGCATTTAAGGCGTGTGCTGGTGTAAAGGCAATTAACAACATTGGAAATGATTGTGAAACAGCGAAATTGGCAGTCCAGTTAATTACAGCTCCAAACGAGTTTCCCAATCCTCGAATATTCAATGGGAAAGCTTCACCGATCATTACCCACATAACAGGTCCCCAGGTAGCTGAGAAGAATGCAATGTACAAAGTTAAGGCTACCACACAAATCCATGATCCAAAGTTACCAGCCCCTGCTTTCAAAACTAACATCGCCGTTGACATTAATAGTAATGACGCCCCCATTCCTAAGGCTCCATACGTTAACATCTTTTTACGATCAATTTTATCCATAATTTTAACCGCAATGGCCGTCACAATTACGTTAAAGATTCCAATTACAATATGCGATTGCAAAGCGAAGTGTTCACTGAATCCCGCTGAAATGAAAATCTTTGGTGCATAATACAAAACAGTATTACATCCCATCACCTGCTGGAAAACAGCTAAACCTAAAGCCATAATTAAGACCGGACGCGCCATTGGTCCAAATAATTCTCTAAATCCGCCCGAAGGCATTTGAGCTTGCAACTTAATATCATGTAATTCTTCTTGAACTACTTGTGGATTTGCATTAAATGTCTCTAACACATGTTGGGCTTCAGTTTCTTTTCCTTGTTTAACCAAGTAACGTGGTGATTCAGGTAAGGTTAAACCACCAAAGAATAATAATGCTGCTGGAATCGCAGCTAAACCAAGCATCCAATGCCAACCAACATGACTCGAAAGACCAAACAAACCGTGTGGTGAAAGCCATTCATTTGAGACGTATGCAAAGAAAATTCCAGTCATAATCATCAACTGGAACAACGTCCCCACTCCACCACGCTTATCGGCAGGAGCCAATTCAGCTAAGTATGTGGGAATTAAGGCCGAAGCAGCACCAACCGCAACCCCCAATAATACTCGTGAAGTGACCAACATTGCATAATTTAAACCAATTCCTGATCCCATCGCTCCAACGAAGAAAATAATAGCAGCTGTTAAGAGTAATTTCTTTCGACCAAATTTATCAGACATCGGTCCAATAATGGCTGCCCCTAAAATCGCACCCAAAAGAACAGACGCCGTAATAAATCCATCTTCAAATGAACCTGCTTGAATTCCTAGTTCCTTTCCAATGAACAACATGGCCCCTGAGATAACCCCAGTGTCATATCCAAATAGTAACCCACCTAGGGCTCCAAAGAAATAAATCCAACTAGTTGACATGTGTTTTTTACTAGCCATGACAATTTTGCCTCCTAAAAACAAAAAGAATATATAAGTTAAGATGCAAGCGATTGAAAGCGCTTACTAATTTACAAAACTTATTGTACTCCAGTTGGTTGGTTCTCGCAACCAACTTTTTAAAAATTAAAAAAATAGGGTACCAAAACCAATCTGGTACTCTATCTCTGTATTAATTTAATTATTTTTCTTGAATTTTTCTTAGGATTTCCCGACGATGTTTATTCCAAGCTGGTACTAAACACAAAACTGACGCTAACCATGCTAAAGGATTTGAAAGACTTGCTCCATAAAAACCAAACCAGATCACTAAGACAAAGGCACCTAATGAACGTGAGAACATTTCGGCAAAACCAGCCAGTGTAGGCGCTTTGGTGTTTCCTAAACCTTGTAATGCATACCGCAAAATAAACAAGATTCCTAGGATCGCATAAAAAGGTCCGTTCGCCCCAAAATAAGTTTGAGCTAAATGTTGAATTACCGCACCATCCCCACTATGGGAATCTAAGAATAGTTGAACCAGGTACCGACCAAAACTGATTTCAAAAATACCTAAGATAATTCCAAAACCAATATTAATTTTCAAAGCTTGTCGCATACCCACTAAAATACGACGATATTCACCCGCTCCATAATTTTGGGCCACGTAAGTTGCCATGGTCACTCCAAAAGACATCAAGACGAGCACCAAAATTTGATCAACTTTTGAAGCCGCAGTATATCCAGCTACCGCATCTGTACCCAATGAATTTATTGCGGCTTGTAATGTCATTGAACCAATTGCGATGACGGATTGTTGAAAGCCCATTGGTAACGCCGCAGACAAGTGAATTTTGATTTCATTAGCATCCCATTTTAAATCTGCTTTTGTAATATGCAAAACTGGGATGAATTTTTTAATATGCCACCAACTTGTCGCCGTTGAAATTCCATACGCTGTTACGGTTGCCGCTGCTGCTCCTGCCGTGCCCCAACGAAAGACGATGATAAATAATAATTCCAATAAAATGTTAATAACCATCCCTAAGATCAAATGATACAACGGGGCGCGCGAGTTTCCAACCGCACGCATTTCATTAGCTAAAATATTATAACCTACCTGAGTTACCAGTCCCCCCCAAATAATTACGATGAAGGCGTAGGCCATCTCAAAAATACTCTGCGGAGTTTGCATCAACGTCAAAAGCCCGCGTAATCCGACGACTCCGACCAAGGTTAAAACCACTGTAATCAGACCGGAGGCTAGGATACTCTGCCCAAATGAGCGCCGTACACCGGCCCAATCTTGAGCACCATATCGCTGGGCAGTAATGATCGACATTCCCGATGTCACCCCGCCCACAAATCCTAATGCTAAAAACATCACCGAACCAGTTGACCCAACCGCCGCAAGCGCTTGAACTCCCAATGTCTGACCAACAATTAACATATCAATAATATTATATAAATTTTGAAATAAATATCCTACGATAATGGGTAACGTAAACAGCATAATTAATTTAACTGGATTACCCTTTGTTAAATCTTGCATCTTCCTACTACTCCTCTTCCCCTCAGTTCAACCTTGGTATAATTTTTCAATTGAAGTTCAAATCAGACCCATCCTAGTCGCCTTTCACAACTAACTGAATATTATGTTTTAATTTACCATTTTTCTTCTTAATATAAAACACCCCAAAAGTTAAAATAACTCTGGGGTGTAGATGAATCCGACTCAAACATACGGATTATTTTCGTCGTTTCCTAACTTCACGCGGCAGTGCACCATAATATTGTTCAAACAATTTTGTACCCAATCGAATATTATTAACACCATTATCTTCAAAAATATTATGAATCGGTTTATCACTATTTACAATCTCAAAATGTACATGTGACAAGCGGACCAAATAAATATAACGATTCAACGAAACACCCGTTTTTTGTTTAAAAATACGACTTAAATAGTCAGGATTATAGTGAAACTTATGGGCTAAATCGTTGACTGTAAGTGTAGTTGCATAATTTTCATTAATATCAGCCAGCACTTCTTTCAAACGTTTATCTTGACCAACATTAATTAGCACACTATCTTGACCATATTTCGTGAAAATCAAATATAAGCAATGTAACATCAATTCGTTAAACTTAAAGCGATAGCCCCGCTCCTTATGCTGATACACTTGAACCATTTCCCGTAAGCTCGCGACGATGTCTTGATATACAACGTCAAGTCGATCCTGCTTTTGAATGGTAAATAAGATATTATCAGGATTATCCCAATATTTTTCCAAATAAGAAATCGGAATTTGTAAGACGACGGAACAATTTTTCTCATGGTTTGAGGAGTGGAGCACCCCCGAACCAATCGCAATAAACTCACCTGCTTGTAATACAACTTGTTGTGCTTCATAACTAAAGGTGACTGTTCCTGACAAAACTAAGACAATTTCAATATGGCGATGCCAGTGTGACGGCTTAAACCCTGGATCTTCCCGCGAGACAAAAATTCGTACGTCGACATCGTTATTATTAACGACTACTTCGTATTCACCACCTTTTTCATCCGCCATAATATCGCTGTCCTCTTATTTCATCTTTTTAATCAATTTTTTTCCAAACTGGTAAACTCAAATAATCATAATTTTCAGCCATCCATTGACCATGAGCATCCACGATCACTTCCCGACCATCAATCACATGTTGCCAACGCCCAGCTGGCAAATAATAATCAACATCCCCATTTTCGCTCATAACGGGTGCAACCAAAAGCTTTGCTCCAAACATATATTGACGATCCAAGTCAGCACAATTAGCATCATTTGGGAATTCCAAATACATTGGACGCATGAGTGGAATTCCTGCTGTGACCGAGGCCTTAGCTTCGCTGTAAATATATGGCATCATCTTTTGTTTTAGTTTGGCGAAATTACGTGTTACATCAACTGCTTCTTCATCAAAGAGCCATGGAACCCGATATTGAATATTACCATGGTACCGCGAATGACTCGACAAAAGACCAAATTGAGTCCAGCGCTTGTAAATTGCGGCACTCGCATTTTCTTCAAATCCGCCAATATCATGACTCCAAAAAGTAAATCCGGATGACATTAAGCTCAACCCACCACGCAGAGTATCAGCCATTGAGTGGAATTGGCTTAAATTATCACCACCCCAATGGACCGGATATTGTTGTCCACCCACGGTGGCCGAACGCGCAAAGACTACTGCCTCGTCTGCACCTTTTTCTTGCTGTAAGAGCTCAAAGACTGCTTGGTTGTAACGATGGGTGTAATAATTATGCTCACCCTCTGGATTATTACCATTATAATAAACTGCATCATGCATTGGAATTCGTTCTCCAAAATCAGTTTTGAAGCAATCTACTCCCATATCTAAGAGATTTTTCAACAAACCTTGATACCATTGTACGGCTTCTGGATTTGTAAAATCAACAATTGCATTTCCAGGTTGCCACAAATCCCATTGCCAAACATTCCCATCAGTTCGTTTAATGAAGTAACCTTTTTCCTTACCAATTTTAAACAGACGTGACTTTTGTGAGATATATGGATTAATCCAAACACAAACTTTCAAACCTCGGTCATGCAACCGTTGAATTAAGCCTTCAGGATCAGGGAATTGTTCCTTATCCCATTCAAAGTTACTCCATTCAAAGCCCTTCATCCAGAAGCAATCAAAGTGGAAGACTGATAATGGAATATCCCGCTCAAACATCCCATCGATAAACTTCATCACGGTTTCCTCTGAATAATCCGTTGTAAATGAAGTTGATAACCATAGTCCAAAAGTCCATTCAGGTGGTAAGGTGGAACCACCCGTTAACTTATTATACTTACCTAAAACATCTTTGGGAGTTTCACCAGCAATGATGTAGTATTCAAGGCTTTCACCCCGGGTTGAGAAGCTGACACGATCTACAACTTCCGTTGCCACTTCAAAGCTTGTGGGTTGGCTTTCATTTACAAAAACGCCATAATAAGTCCCCTTGGCATCTTTTGAAATTCCGGATTTTGCTGCGATATAAAAGGGAATTGATTTATAACTTTGATCAGAACCAGTTCCACCATCACGATTAATAATATCAATCGTTTGACCATTTTTAACGAATGGTCCAAAGGTTTCCCCAAAACCATAAACCTTGGTTCCTGGCAATAAACTAAGTTGTTCCCGCATATAATGATCTGCCCGAGTGATTTGGCGATCACTAACCATGGCTTGTGCCCCTACAACCGTATTGGGATGCATAACTTGACCAAGCTGCTGACCAGATAAATCATCAATCGATCCCTGCGCTTTAAACTCTGAACCAGTAATCCGCTTCCCTTGATAATTAAAATCTAGGTTGAATTTATTATGCAGATCAACCGTTAATTCTAAATCACCACTTTTAAATCTAGCTTGTTTGGGATCCACCTTAATGTCTGGTGTAACAGCTTGTTGCTCCAATTGATATAAAGGATTGTGATCATCTTGATCAAAATGCTTTAATTCGATCCCAATCACATCTGGTGCTGGGCTAAACACGGACATGGTTGTATTACCAACATCTAACATATCACTTCGCGAAGCCAATTGTTGGTAACTTGAGTTAACCACTAAAGTTTCACTATTTTTATCAGCTTCTTGAGCGGTGAGAACTTTGGTATCAAAGGCTTCAATGGGTGAATTAATAATATATTCATCTTTGCCTAACCAGTATCCATTTGAAAATTTCATAATTTATACCCTCTTTTATATTTTCTATGCTAATCCTTCAGTTTCACGTTGGTGTTTTTCATCTAAGTCTTTTACCATTTGTGGTTCCAATTTATCAACATTGTTAAACAACAACACCAAACCAGACGCCACATAACCAATCAATGGAATCCAAATAAATCCAAGGCGAATAGCATCAAGCGCTGATGCGGTTTGACCAGCTGATGAGCCAGCCGTTGCTGCCACATAGCCGCCGCCCGCCAAAACAGCTGAAAGCAACATACTTCCCAATCCCATTCCTAACTTGGCACTAAATGAACTAAATGAAGTGACAAAACCTTCGGCGCGGACGCCATTCTTCCACTCCCCAAAATCAACAGCATCGGAAAGCATCACAGCAATCAATGCTCCGACTAGACCATAGCTAATATAGTAAACTAGCATTCCAAACAAAATCATAGGTACATTCCCATTCATTTGATCAGCAAAATGCAAAATCAATTGTGAGATGGCAGTTCCAACCATTCCGATCAACATAGTATTTCTTTTTCCAATTAATCTTGAGAAGAATGGAACCATTGCCGTTGAAATCAAAGTAATAATGGTTCCAGCTAAAACTGCACTCCCTAAAGCTTCATTATGCAAAACGTACTTGAAATAATATGGTAGAGAACTTTGACGAATGGAAAAACTTCCCCAGTAAACAAAGTTAATGAAAATAATGATAACCCAAGGATAATTTCCTTTCAGTGCTTTAATTGATTCACGCATTGGTACAGAACGATTTGAATCTTTGGTTACTACTCGTTCCCGAGTTCCTTTAAAGGCAGTCATTAAACAAATCACAGTTACGATTCCAAGGATCACTGCCCAGATGAACCAACCAGTAGCTGAAGTTGATGGGTTTGAGTTATGCTTATCAAAGATTCCAGCGAAGAAAGCCACAGCTGGTAATGTTAATGGTAGAAATACAGCGGCACCTAAGTTTCCAAAGAATTGACGCACCGTTGAAAGTGTCACACGTTCTTGTGGATTACTGGTCATTGCCGGTAAAATTGAAGTTACGGGAATATTAATTCCTGAATACAATACTTTCGCTCCAATATATGCAACGTAAATCCAGACAATTTTCCACGTCATCGGCAAATTAGGTGCCGAGAATGACATAATACAGAAAAGCGCGAATGGTACAGAGAACCAAAGCCAGTATGGCCGTGACTTTCCCCACTTAGTGTGCGTTCGATCAATAAATTGCCCCCAGATCACACCATCAACTGAATCAATAATTGCTGTTAATGCGAATAGTCCTGCCACAACCGATGCTTTAATCCCCATCGTATCAGTGCTAAACACCATAAAATAAGTCCCTACAATTTGAAAAATTGTATTACAACCAAAATCTGACATGGCATAAGCTAGCCGTTCAGGCCATTTAACTTGATTACCATTATTCATAATATTTCTCCTTCGAATTACTCCATTGCTAAAATATAAAAACAATTTATTAGTTTTTTAATGCAAGCGCTTACAAATGTTAGTATCATTCAGATCTTAAAAATAATCAATTTAATTACGTGAAAGAGTCAGGAACCATATAGTGACAAGTAAGATATATCCATTTATTGGTATTACCTAACAACTAACTCCGATATAGTAAATTCCATCAAAAAAAGAGACTGGTGATCAGTCTCTTTTCAATTCAATTTCCCTTTAACATTACTATCGATGGTTTTTTTGGAAATTCATAATAAATTGTTCAACAATCTGATCAGCAGTGAAATTAAAATAGTCCAATACCTGTTCGGCTTTACCGCTCAGACCAAACTGATCAATTCCCAAATTAATTCCGGCTAATCCAGTATACTTCGCCCAACCAAACGTGGTCCCCATTTCAATAGATAGCCGCGAAGTAACATTTTTAGGGAATATCTTTTCTTGGTATTCGCGCGGTTGTTGATCAAATAATTCCATTGACGGCATAGAAACCACTCTCACATCATAACCTTCTGTTGCTAGGTGTTGTTGCGCTGTTAATGCCAGCTGAACTTCCGAACCAGTCGCAATTAAAATCCCATCTGGCTCCATTGTCTTGGCTTCGGCAAGAATATAAGCACCATGTTGTCCTAGTTCCACCTTGGTTGCTTCTAAACATGGCACTTTTTGCCGTGTTAAAACTAATACCGACGGCCCATGAGTATTCTTTAAAATTGATTGCCAACTAGCTAGAACTTCCTTTCCATCTGCCGGACGATGAACAGTAACATTCGGAATAGACCTTAAGCTGGCTAATTGCTCAATCGGCTCATGTGTGGCTCCATCTTCACCAACAGCAATCGAATCATGCGTAAAGATGTAAATAACTGGTAAGTTTTGAATGGCTGCTAACCGAATTGCTGGTTTCATATAATCACTGAATGCAAAGAAAGTTGAGACAAAAGTGGTCGTCCCGCCGGCTAAAGCAATTCCATTCGCAATTGTGGCCATCCCAAATTCCCGCACTCCATAATAAATATTATTACCCTGCGGAGTTAGATTAGTAAACGCCCCACTCTGATCCAATTTGGTTTGGTTTGATGATGACAAATCAGCCGAACCACCCCAAAAATTACAATTATCAGCACTAAGCCTTTGCATAATGATATGGTTGGTTGTCCTGGTTGCCATATCTTTCTTATCAATATTCATACCATCAGGCATTTCAAGTGAAGAATGTTTTAATTGTTGGTACAAGTTCGGGTATTCAATTTGATATTGATCCCACTGAGCTTGCCACAGATCATAAACGGTCTCTTTTTGCAGTACAATTTCGTGAAAATAATCATAGATCTGATCCGGAATTTCAAATGGTTGAAAATCCCATTGATAAAATGCACGTGTGGCCTCGATATTTGCTGAACCTAAGGCGCTTCCATGCACTTGATTAGTTCCTTGTTGTGGTGATCCATATCCTATGATCGTCTTAACTTCAATCATCGCTGGACGTTCAGTTTGTTTTGCTAATTCAATCGTTTGCTGTAATGCCAATAGATCATTGCCATCTTTAACCAAGAAATAATCCCAATTATCTGCCTGACAACGCTGCCTTAAACTTTCATTCGTGGATAAGTTCAAGGCCCCATCAAGCGTCACATTGTTCGAATCAAACAAAACCACTAATTTGTCTAGCTGTTTATCCCCTGCAATACCTAAGACCTCATGACTTACACCTTCCATTAAGTCCCCATCGCCAACCAAAGCATAGGTGTAATGATCAAAAATTTCAAAACCCGGACGATTATATAAACTGGCTAAATGTTTTTCAGCCATAGCCATACCGATTGCCATCCCCAAGCCTTGACCTAAGGGACCCGTAGAAGCGTCTACTCCTGGTGTTACCTGCCATTCTGGATGCCCAGGTGTCTTAGATTGTATTCGCCGAAAATTTTTCAAATCATCAATTGAAACATCAAATTCCATGAGATGTAAAAGAGCGTAAAGCATAGATGAACCGTGCCCAGCACTTAACACAAACCGATCCCGATTGATCCAGGTCGGATCCTGCGGATTAACGTTAAATTCATTTTTCCACAAAGCATACGCCATTGGGGCTGCCCCAAGTGGCAGCCCTGGATGCCCACTTTGCGCTTTTTGAATCATATCAATACTTAAAAAACGAATCGCATTAATTGCGGCTTGATCCATTCCTGCCAAATTCATAATTTATGCCTCCCCCGATACTATTTTTTTGTCACGTTGATTTAAAATAAAGCTCGTCAATACTACAACACCTAAGAATCCCAAGATTCCAATCGTCAAGGCCAATGCTCCATTTTGTCCCACAGTTCCCAATAAAATACCTGGAACTAAATAATCAGTATCGGCAAACGTTGATGAGGCAAGTGAAAGTGAACCTAATACCGGTAGAATCAATAATGGCAACCATGAAATCAATAAACTATTAACAGCTGATCCAATGATAGCCCCTCGTTTTCCACCAGTCGCATTCCCAAAAATCCCGGCCGCTGCGCCACAAAAGAAATGACCTACTACACCGGGAATAATTACCGTCGTCTTCATCCAAATCATGACTAACATACTTAATGTTCCGACAATAAATGAGACAAAGAATCCAATGAGCACGGCATTAGGTGCATACCCAAAAATGATCGGTACATCTAAGGCCGGCTTTGAATTTGGGACTAGCTTTTTAGCAATTCCTTGGAAAGCAGGAACAATTTCACCTAAAATCATACGTACACCTTGTAAGACTACGACGAAACCAGCCGCAAATGTTCCGGCTTGAATTAAAGCATAAATAATAAAGTTAGTCCCAGCACTTAATTTACGCTCCACAAATGCGGGGCCGGCAGCCACCGCTAAAACGATATAAACGATTGCCATCAAAATCGTAATTGAGATAGTGGAATCTCGTAAAAAGCCTAATGACTTTGGTACATTAATCTTTTCCGTTGAATCTTCTGGGTCACCAAACAAACTACCAATCCAACCAGATAATGCATAACCAATATTACCTGTATGACCCATTGCCACATTATCAGCATGGGTAATTTTTCGCATAAAAGGCTGACATAATGCCGGCGTCACCGTCAACAAAGTTCCTTCAAAAATACCACCTAACAAAATCGTCATCCAAGACTGTCCTAACCCCGCACTAGTCAAGACAACGGCCGATAAACATGAAACATATAACATCGCCTGCCCAGTTAGAAAAACATATTTAAACCGAGTAAAACGGGCTAAGGTAATGTTTACGACCATTCCCACTAACATAATTAAAGCAGTGGAAGACCCGAATTTTGTCAAGGCCATTGCCACTACGGCTTCATTACTCGGAACTACTCCTTGTACATGTAAAGCAAATTTGAACATTTTAGCAAACGGATCGAGGGAAGTAACTAAAATCCCTGCACCACCAGTTAAAACTAAAAATCCTACAAATGTTTTAATGGTCCCAGAAATTAATTCAGTTGTTTTCTTCTTTTGTAAAGCTAGCCCCAGTAAAGCAATTAAGGAGACTAAAATAGCTGGCTGAGTTGCAATTGAAACAAATAAACTCAATATATTTTTCATAATTCAATACCATTCCTAATTTTATTACTAAGAGTGAGCAATGTTTTCTCGATCAAGCACCTGAACTACAGCGGCTTTAACTTCATCTGCATCAATAATTGATTTTAACAAGACTAAACGTTCCCTGGGCAAATTTGATACCGCCTCAGCTAAAGTACTTTCAATGAAAAAATAGTCTGCGGAACCGGCCGTTGCACTCCCCACATCAACATGTTCAATTTCAATATTTTCTGTTACATTCAAGTCAATTAAAACCTGTTTAATATTCATCTCAACCATGAAACTGGTTCCCAATCCAGACTGGCATACAGCTAAAAATTTCATATTTCTTTCTCCTATATTTATTTAATATTTACGGATTCAATAATGTCTGCGATTGCGCGAATTGTAGATGCCTCGTTTAGCTGTAATAATAAATCCTTATCCATCAATAACTGAGTTAATTCTTGCAATAGTTTTAAGTGTGATGTATCATCAGGCGCCGCTAGAACAAACCACAAGGTGACCGGATGTTCTGCGTTAACAAGATCAACTGCAGAATTAGTTTTTAATAAAGAAATTCCCACTTGATTAACATCATTACTCGATTTGGCATGCGCAAGTGCAATTTTAGGACCAATATTAATATATGGTCCTGCTTCTTCGACATTTTTAATCATTGCCTCGACATAAGTGCTTTTAATCACGCATTCTTCCAATAACGGCTGTGCTGCTACGGTAATGGCTTTTCGCCAGTCTTTTCTGTCGAATAAATCATCTGAAATTTGAATCGTCTTTTCATTAAGTAATTTCTTTAACATGCTCGTTTTCTCCCTCTCTAGTACTAGTACACAACCTATACTAATACAAAATGTAAGCGCTACCAAGATGATTGCTTGCACTATCTGAAAGTGCAATTTTTTTACTAGAAATCTATGCTATACTTTGACCAACATTCCCATTCCCAAACCACGGAGGTTTAGCTATGCTGATTTTAAAATCAAAAATTCTGAAGCCTTTATTAGAGGCGTCTTATTTTTTAACTATTGATGAAATTATAAGTACAACTCAAATTACCAAAAGAACTTTTTTCTATCAGCTGAGTAAACTCAATCATTGGCTTGCCGACGATCTAAATCTTGAACCAGTTGAAAACATTCGTCATATGGGATATTTTTTACCTGAAAACACAAAAAAGGCTTTAAACCGCACGAGCGTCAGTTTAAAGCCACAGTTATCAATTCAGGCCCGACAAAATAATATTATTTTTAAAATGATTAATGAGCCAGATCCCGTCAGTTTGAAAACATTCGCTGATTGTTACCAAGTTTCCAAAAAAACGATCATTTCTGATTTAAAGACAATTCAAAAGGTGCTCCCCCCTAATCTCAAATTGAAAACTTCAAATCAAGGCCATTTAATTAGCGGACCAAAAGTGGAACAACGGAGTTTGATCTTTCAATTTTTTGAAACCATTGATCTTTCTCAAATTGAAACTTTTCATCAAAATAAAATTGAAAAAATGTTAACCGATTTTGAAAAAGCAACTGGAAATAAATTAAGTAACTCATCGCAAGAGTTATTAAAAAAATATTTTAGTTGGTATTTTAAATACATTTCTATTGCAGATAATCGTTTATCTAAAATTATTTCACAGTCCAACAACATTCTCGGAATTCAATGGGCCAACAAAATCCTAAGCCAAACTTTTCAGATTAGTTCCCTTCCTGAAGCTAATTATTTAGTGAATACCATCTTTCAGACGCAATTAAACTCAGCCAATGAAGATTATGGCTATAAACATGAAATGAATCAAATTGCCGAAAAAATAATCCATCGGTTTAGCAATATTTCTGGTGTAGAATTTAATGATCAGACTTTGATCAATCATTTAGCAACTCATCTAATTACCGCATACTACCGAATCAATAACCAACAACCCGTCAACGATCTAGAGTTAAAACCTATCTTCCATAATTATCGTCAATTAATCCGCTTAACGGACTATGCGATCGATCCTTTTCGATCAATCGTAAAATATCCAATCAGTAATGCTGAATTAGCACTAATTAGCTTGTATTTTGGTGGCATTTTAGAAAACCAAGTACTTCCTAAAAACAACGAGCAGGCCTTAGTTTTAGTCGTCTGTGGAAATGGTTTAGGAACCTCCCAAATTCTGCGACAACAACTTCAAAAAATGTATCCCAATTTACTATTTCAAATTTCATTTGATAATTTATCACCTGATTCACAGGAACTCCAACAAGCTCAATTAATTATTTCCACCGTGCATCTCGAAAATAATTTTAGCGTACCTGTAGTTGTGGTCCATCCCCTTCCAACTGACCAAGACCTATACGCCATCAATCTCCAGCTAACTCAACTAAAATTGATCCCAAATAATTCCAGTATTGAGGCTTTATTAGATATCATTGATATGTATTGTAAAGTAAATGATTATACTGGTTTACGAAAAAGTTTAAGCAATTATCTCGATCCAATTGCAAAATTAAAGCCCCTTCTGCATGAAAATTACCAGCCAGGATTAATTGAATTATTGGACCAGCGAATTCAAACTCAAACTACCTCACTTACCCTTACCGAAGCCATAGCAATGGTCAACCAGCCGCTCTTCAATGATCAAATCACGACCCTCCAATATGCAGACGATATTATTGATTTAATCAAAAATAATGGACCATATATGATGCTAAACCAAAATATTTTACTGGCCCATGGTAAAACCAATAACCACGTTTTAGGAACGGGTTTCAGTATTTTAATTTTAGAAAAACCAATTAGTTTAGATCATAATAATTATTTAATTGATATTATCATTTGTTTTGCCACTATTAATGAATCTGCACACCTACAAGGGTTATCAGACTTATTAAAAATTGTAACTAACCCAACCAATGTAAATCAATTACGGCATAGTAAAAATAAGCAAGATATTCTTGCTATTTTAGAAATTTAAAAAGGAATTAAACAATAAAAAACTTCTCTCATTTTGAATTGATTTCATAATCCTAATGAGGGAAGTTAAATCATTTGATAAATTGGTTGTTAGATAAAGATCAATGACTAAACTCAAAATACTCTGGGTAGTTTTTGATAACATCGGATTGTTCTTGAACCATTAATCCGTCGTGTTTACCGACGATTCTTTTCATTTCATGATCATCCCCTGCCTCTAGTGCGTCTAAAATGGTTTCATGATCATGATCTAAAGTTCCCCATGATAATCCTGAGACCTTCAATCGAATCCATCGAAACCGATTCAATTGATGCGAAATACTCTGAACGCTATCCCAAGCTAATAATTTATCGGCCATTTGATAGAAATATTTATGGAAAGCCTCATCTTCTTTAAAAAACAGATCGTATTCTTTATTAGCTAGAAAGATCTTTTCACGCTTGATAATTTCACGTAGTTGCTCAATATCGTATGCGGTCACCACGCTAATTGTTGAAGAAAAGAGCCGCATTTCTAAAGTCTGGCGAATATAGCGAGCATTTTCGGCACTATCCATATTAATTTTAGATACAAAAGTTCCGGATTGTGGGATCGAATACATTAGCCCATCATTTCGTAACTTCAAAATAGCCTCTCGAACAGGTGTTCTACTCATTTTTAATTCTTCAATTAATTCTTTTTCTACAATTTTTTGTCCGGGTAGTAATTCTAGAGTCATAATTTTATGCATGATACTTCGATAAGCATCAAATTGCATATTAGAAACATTTAGCATGACATAATTCTCCAAATTATATTTTATTTTTAAACAGAGATGGCTATCTAAATTTTTTTAATTAGCTCCTATTTAAATATTTTTATCTATTATATCAATTTTTTAACTTTTTTATTATAAATTACCAACACAATAAACTATATTAGGCTTATGAAGTCAACCCCAATTCGTCCTAAAAGTGAAAAAGTTATTAATAAATTGATACATTGATACATAAAATAAAAATTTATATAATTTGGGCAATGACTTTTAAATATCTAAAACAAGAGCATTAATTATTCAGGAATAAATATATTGCCAATAACAATGCACAGACTGCAATAAATATTTTTAATTTTCGATCAGGGAAATAAAGAATTAATTTGGGACCTAAGTACCCACCAATAAACATTCCTAACCCTAAGAAAACAACCGTTCGCCAATCAATGGCAACTGATGACTGATAAATAATAAACGACAGTATATTAGTAGCGAGAGTACTAATATTTTTGATCGCATTAACTTCTACAAACGGTAAATTCAATATCATCAATAAAATTGATACCAGCATCAATCCGGCACCTGAACCAAAATAACCGATATATATTCCAATTAAAAAACCAACTAGTAGTAATAAGGGGTAATTAATTTTGACATTATTATTTGTAGCTATTTTACTAGGCATTCGTCCTGAGATAAAAAGTAGCATTGCTGACAACAAAATAAAGTACGGCACTAGATGTTCAAAATTATCTTTAGGTAAATATAATAATAAATAACTTCCTAATACACCGCCTCCCAAGGCAGAAATAATTATGGTTATTGCAATCTTAAAATTCTTTCTGATTAGACTATAAGAAGAAAAAATTGATCCTACGCCAGAAAACACTAGCGAACCAGTACTGAGTATGTTTGCCATAATTGGGGGGTATCCCAAGAAAATCAATACCGGGTAAGCCACAATTGATGCCATTCCCGCAACTGAGGCAAAAATACCCGCCACAATTCCCGCCAAAACTAAAATTCCAATAAACATTTGATCAACCTTCTTATCTAGAAATCTTTTAACCCTATTTATGGTATTTTATTCATTCAAATTTCAATGAATATCCCAAGCTATTTTCCTCGCCTACACCTATTTTAACATTTGCTTCCTTATTCAATAAATCACTCACATGTCTATCAATATCAGGTAAGCCTTGGAATGGTTCAATACATAAGAATTCAGCATTAGCCCCTTCCTTAGTCCACAAGCACAGATACCGAAAATCTTTAATATTAATTTCAATTTGATGCTTTGTAACTCCTGAATGTAAAATAATTTTATCCAAATCTTTATTTTCCAAAATGACTAGCCCTGCTTCAAACATATCATAATTTAGATTAATAACTCCATCACTATATGCACTAACCGGTATTAAATTACCTGTTCGATATGGATTTGGTGTTTTAATAATTTCAAACTGTTTTAATTCTTCTACAACAGGCTCAAATGATAGTTGATAATCACTAAAACTACCTAACCCATTAATCGGAACATTCAATGCTGGATGAGCACCAATTGAGTAGCTAAATTCCTTTTTATCCAAATTACTAATTTTAAAATTAATAAATAATTGATTTTTGTTTAGTCTAAATTCTATTTTTAAACTAAATTTAAATGGAAACAATTTCTGTGTTTCATCATTATCTGTCAATTCGAGTATCAACACCTCTGATGATTTATTATCTACCGTAAACATTTGTTCTTGAGCAAAGCCATGTTGAGGCATATTATATATTTTCCCATCATATGAATACTGATCTTCAGCTGACCTTCCGATCGATGGGAATAGAACTGGTGCATGTTTTGGCCAGATGTCACCATTCCATATATAATCAAAATTTTCCTTTTTATTCCAAATATGTGTTATTTCGGCACCCAGTTGATTAATTTCGACTTTTAAATCATTATTTTCAATAACTAGCATGATATATTCCTCGCTTATAGAAAAAAGCAAATCTAACATGTATTTTGATTTGTCATCATTACATTAGATTTGCTTTAAATGTCATTAATATTTATTACTAAAAGGCTTTTAAAGTATTTTCAATACTTCCTTCACTCTCAATTAATTGTTTGAAATATGCTTCAATTTTATTTGCCAATGGTGTCTCAGTCAGATCTAATCCAAATACTGCTTTATTAGCTAAAATTTGATTTAAACTTTGATGTACCACTTCTGGATCAATCGCCCCAAACTTAATATCAGTTAACATACTTTGCAACTCATCTTTTAAGGGATCTGGACTAAGTTCTAATGGTTGTCCTAAATCATCAATCGCCAAAAGATAACGAAGCCACCCAGCAATAATCAATGGTATTGCTTCTAAGTTATTAATATCCAGTTTATCTGAATCTAAATAGCTATTAATAGTTACACCATATCGAACGGCCATTTTTTGTGATGTGTCAGTGGCAATTCGTTGTGGTCGATCGGGAACATTTTTATTTGGTAAACGCTTTTGAATTAATTGATCAATAAAGGTCTTAGGATCAATCACTTCAGGATCTACTACCACTGGAAGATCTTCATCATATCCCAAACGTTTTACTAAATTAAGTAGTAAAGGATTATTAATGGCTTCAGCAATCGTATCAATTTTTAATAAACTTCCATAGATTGCCAACGCTGTATGCAGCGGGTTCAATAACGCTGTCACTTTCATTTGATCAACATTATTAACCGTTTCACGATTAGTCAAAATTACACCTGCTTGAGTTAAATCAGGGCGACCATTTGGAAAATCATCTTCAATGACTAAATAATGTACTTCTTCAGTATTTCCAAAAGGAGCAATGTTTGTATGTTTTGAAGTATGCAAAATTTCAGTATCTTCAAACCCATTTTCCTTGAGCTTTTGTGCCACCACTTCTGATGGATTAGGTGTAATTCGATCAATCATCGACCATGGAAAGCTCACTTTCCCAGATTCAAATAGATAATCCAAAAACTCTGGCTCAACTTTACCGTTAGCTACCCATCCATTTGCAATTATACGAACTGAGTCTTCTAATTTTTTCCCGTTTTCAGAAAAATTATCTGTACTAATCATCGCAATTGGTTTTGCTCCATGATTAAATCGTTCAAATAATAAATGCGTGATAGCCCCAATATTAGTTGTTGCTTCATCTGGTCCATTCGTGATATCCGCTTGAGCCATTTTATTTAAGGTTCCATCAATATCTGTAATAGAGTATCCTTTTTCAGTAATTGATAGCGTGACAAATTGTAATGAGTCTTGCTTAAAAACTTCAGTTAAAGCCTGCCATCCAGTTGGATTCGAATGATTAAAGTAAATACTATCCGCTACACTTCCAATTAACTCTTTATCAAAACTATCGTCACTCTTCATAACGACGCTTAAGAATCGGTTATCGTAAGGTTGATACATTTTTTCAATTACTTCATCATCATATGTTTCTGCTACAATCACCCCACTGTTCATCAAACCTTGATTAATTAAATCTTGAGCAATTTTAGCATGGAAACTACGAAATAAATTACCTCCACCAAAATGAACCCACACCGGATTATTACGTGCATTTTCAATAATTTTATTTTGATCATATTGTGGAATCACAATTCCCGCTTGATCAAATGCAGATTGATTATTTTTATAATCATCGATAACTTTAACCATTTTAATACCTCTTAATCATTTTATTAGTCATAAAAACCAAAATATTTTTGTGCATTTTTATAACTGATCTTCTTCGCCATTTCACCCAGACGATCCATATCTTTTGGCACTCTGCCTTGTTCGCTTAACTTACCTAAATAGTTTGCCAATACACGTCTAAAGTATTCGTGCCTAGTATACGAAAGAAAACTTCGCGAATCAGTCAACATTCCAACGAAATGACTTAGTAAACTCTGTGAAGCAAAGACTTCTAATTGGCGATCCATTCCATCAGCTGTATCATTAAACCACCATCCAGCACCTAATTGGAGTTGCTGGACACCCCGTGATTGGAAGCTACCCATCATGGTTGCTAGTTGCATCCAATCATTTTGATTTAATGAATAGAAAATAGTCTTAGGAATTCGATCATCCTTTGATGCTTGATGGTATAACTTAGTTAATTCTTGTACCATATCTGACTGCGTTCCCATACTATCAAATCCAGTATCAGGACCCAATTTTTCAAACATTGGTACATTAATCGAACGATTAACATTAACATGCATTTGCATCGTCCAATTATGATCACGATTCATTACCATTAATTCTAATAAAAGCATTGTCAAGTACTGATCAACTTCTTCATCAGCAACTTCTTCATTATTAATTGATTTTAAGACAATCTTGTTTAACTCTTCGTTTGTTGCC
This sequence comes from Weissella coleopterorum, assembly GCF_011304355.1. Classification (NCBI taxonomy): domain Bacteria; kingdom Bacillati; phylum Bacillota; class Bacilli; order Lactobacillales; family Lactobacillaceae; genus Weissella; species Weissella coleopterorum. The sequence continues at coordinate 1,527,127 of NZ_CP049888.1, forward strand.
ATCTTAAAATGATAAGTTGATAATGAATGGTCCGAAATACGTCCACCGATTGAATCAAAAAAATTATAACGTGCTTTTAATGCTTGAATAATGTCATCAAAGGTCTTAATCTCAAATCCAACTACTCGAGATAATTTATCTAAATAAACGCCAAATCCTTTTGCATTAATATTTGTTAAATTATCTGGACGTAAAGCTGGTAAAACTTTAAATTCAGACTCTTCTTCTGCTAATAATTGATGATATTTTAAATCTGATGCTGGATCATCAGTGGTGGCAACTAATTCTACTTTGGAATTTCGAATTAACGCTCTCGGAGAAAAAGCATCGCTTTGCAATTTGGCATTTACTTGATCCCAAATTTGCTGGGCATTATCATGTGTAATCTCCAAATCAACACCAAAGAATCGTTTCAACTCCAAATGAGTCCACTCATAAATTGGATTACCAAAAGCTGACTCGAGAGTTGTAGCAAAGGCATCAAATTTATCAAAATCGTCCCCATCACCTGTAATTAATTTTTCTGGTACACCATTCGCTCGCATGAGACGCCACTTATAATGATCTCCTCCTAGCCAGGCTTGAGTAATATTCTCATATTTTTGATCTTCATAAATTTCCTGTGGACTCAAATGACAATGAAAATCAATAATTGGTAAATTTTCAATGTAATTATGGAAAATGGTTTTTGCAGCGTCATTTTCTAGTAAAAAATCTTGATCAAGCAGTTCCATTTTGATTCCTCCTAAATTTAAATCGTAATTTAAAATTATAACTGGACATCTTCTGGCCAGAGCGTTGCATAAGCATGACCTGTCAATTCTTCAACAATCTTTTGTGTTTCAGGATCAACATCTTGTTTTGAACCACCAGCTTCCAAACGATTAATTTCTGCCTTTAAGACTGCGTGGGTATTCTTATTCAACTTAAATGTCCACGACACCATCAAAGCAATGATCAATAGTACAATCGGACCAATGAAGAAAATCCAAGTAATCGCATTTCGAACATCCATTGAAGGATGCAAATTACCTGCTGTATATCCTACAGCTTCCAAAAGTAGTCCGGCAACATAAGTAGCTAAGGCTCCGGTCGACTTACGGAAGAAAGTCATTACAGCGGCATAGGTTCCTGCTTTATCTTCACGCGTAATTAGTCGATCTACATCTGGAATGAAAGGAAATACATTCCATGGCGTAAATTCTAGAATTCCACGTCCCATTTGATAAAGGGCTGTAATTACCATCAAAATTACGATTGGGTTGTGAATATGCATAAAGTAAACGACAACATAGCCAAACATGGCAATGATAATACTAAAATATGAAAGTTGGTAAAGGTATTTCGGTCCCTTAGTGATCATCAGCCGAGTAGCCAATAATGTTGACAAAATTCCAAATGCAGCAAAGGCATTCAAAATCCATGGAATATTATCTTTCAATCCGACCGCCACAATAATAAACGTTGGCAACAAAGTAGCATAAAAGTCTTTTCCTGTGAATGAAAACAAGTAAATGACCAAATGTTTACGGAATGAGGCATTTTTAAAAGTGGCGGCATAATCATGCACCGTCTGAGCTAAGAACTGCCCCAAAGTCAGTTTGGGGCGTGAATCTAATTCTTTCACAAATTCCTCAGTTAACGGACGCTCCCAAGTTGAACGGTATGAGATGAAGATTGCAATCACAAACATAATTGTCCAAAATACACCTGCTAACAAATAGGCATTTTTCTTAGCTTCTTCGGATGGTAGCGATTGTAGAAATGCCAAAATAAAGAATACTAATGTCGTTCCAGTAGCTGAGATAAACATACGCGATCCAGACAAAATAGTTCGCTTTGTATAGTCATCAGTCATTTCTGTTGGCAATGTTTCCCAAGGTATCAAAATCATTCCAACAAAAATTTCTGTCGATGAATACACGATCAAATAATAAATAAAATCATGTCCAGGTCCAAAAATGGAAGTAGCGGGAATCCAGAAACTCATAAATGAAATTGCAAATCCTACCATTCCAACAAACATCCAAAAATGCCGGCGACCAAATTTTTTACCAAGTTTGGTCTTATAGAAGCCATCTGTAATCGCTCCAAACAGTAATGAGAATATTGCATCGACAATTCGAGCAATTCCAGTAATAGCACCCGCCATTGCTGGATCAAGTCCTACAGAGAGTGTGAGATATGCAAAAATAACACCAGAAACGATGTTATTCCAACCCCCACCCATTAAATCAGTCAAACCATATTCAATCCCTCTAAAGACATTAATGTCTTTAGAGGTATATACCCAATTCGTATGTTCCATGTCTAAACTCCTATTAAATAAATCCAAGAAAAATTACAAGTAACAATGAAAGCGCTTTCCTTCTGTACAAAATTAATATATCACATTAAAGAGTTAATTGATATATTAATTTTTTGTTTTTTTACATTTATTAATAAAAAAATTTACTTAACGTAAGTTATCACACCCCATCTAGCCATGTGCTTCCCATCAAATTATCTTTCCCTAGATTAATTCATCATTCATCTAAATCAATGATCGTATACTTCTGTTCCGTTTACCGACTGGTAATCAAAAATTATATATTAAATTCTAAATATATTTTATAAATACATGTATATAGCCAAATGTTAGTCTAGATTCTTTTATTTTAGATTCGAAAAATTAATGTATATTTTAATGACATGTTTGATTTAATTTCCATAATGACGATAATAAGCTTCATTAATGCATCTTTTTTTAATTAAATAAATGGGTGTTTATGTAAACTTTAATGTTCGACCAAATTGTTTTTTTCTAATTGTTTAACAATAATATTTAAAAAATGAATCTGTAATGAACCTGTAAAGACGAGTTGACAGCGCTTACAAAAATCAATATAATAACATTGTGAAATACTAATATATTAATAATAAGGTTAAAAGGAGTTTTCTATGGCAAGTTATATTGGTGTCGATATTGGTACAACTAGTACTAAAACAATTATTTACAGTGACGATGCAAAAATTCTCGGAGCTGCGACTGAATATTATCCACTCATTACTGATCGTCCGGATAAGGCCGAAGAAAATCCAGATACAATTTTTCAAGCTGTTGTTGCCAGTATTAAAAATGTTACCGAACAAATTGACACAACAAGTAATCCCATTAAAGCAGTGTCATTCTCGGTCCAACAACATAGTTTAATGGCAGTCGATGAGGATGGTAACCCATTAACTAACATTTTAACGTGGGCAGACAATCGCTCTGAAAAAATTGTTGCCAATCTCAAAAAGAACCAGCCCGAATTAGCAAAAAAATTATTCGAAAATACAGGTGTCCCCACGCACCCCATGGCTCCTATTTTTAAATTAGCTTGGTTGAAAAAAACATCACCTTCTATTTTTAATAAGACCGCTCAATGGCTCGGCATTAAAGAATATATTTTTTATAAATTATTTAATCGTTATGTCACCGATTATTCAGTAGCATCATCGACTGGTTTTCTCAATCTCAAAAATTTAGATTGGGATCTTGATGCAATGCACTTTGCTGGTATTTCTGCAAAACAATTACCAGAATTGACTAGCAGTACTGATTTTATTACCGGTATTAATCCTGAGTATGCATCAGAAATGGGATTACCAGAAAATATTAAATTTGTTCTTGGCGCTTCAGATGGCGTGTTATCAAACATTGGTGTTGGCGCTACTGAAGAAGGAACACTCGCGGTGACCATTGGAACATCTGCTGCCATTCGTTCATTAGTTGACCAACCATTAATTGATGCCAAAGGTCGAGTGTATTGTTACCCAATCTTACCTAATAAAAAGTGGATTGTCGGTGGTCCCATCAATAATGGTGGCGTTATTTTTAGATGGGTTCGCGACCATTTATTTGATGACCTAGATTCTAAGAACCTTGAAATGGACCCCTACGACTACTTAACTGACTTAGCTGCTAACGTTCCTGCTGGCGCAAATGGCCTTTTATTTTTACCTTATCTAGAGGGTGAACGTGCTCCAATTTGGGATGCAAATGCCCGTGGATCATTTTTTGGAATGACTGAGTCCCACACTAGAGCCGATATGGTTCGTGCAGTTCTTGAAGGTATCATTTTTAATATTTATTCAGTCATGCTTACTATGCGGGAAGTCACGGGTGAACCAAAAACAATTATGGCTACTGGTGGTTTCTCCAGGTCCAAAGTTTGGTGTCAAATGATGGCAGATATTTTTGAAACACCGGTTCATGTGCCGATTGCCTTTGAATCTGGAACATTGGCTGCAATGTTTCTAGCTAAGATGGCCCTAGGTGAAGCTAAAGAATTATCTGAAATTAACCAATATATTGGTGATGTTACTACATATAAACCTAATCCTAAAAATTTTGCTCGTTATCGAGCTATGATGGAAATTTTTATTAATGTCACTCGTGATCTAAAACAAGATTTTTCAGCGATTGCTGACTATCAACGTGAATTTACAGAATAAGAAAACTATGGTCTTTAAGGAGCCTTTATTATGCCAGAATACAAAATTGCATTAGTTAACTCAAATAGTTTCGGGAAAATCTATCCCGAACACATACAACGCCTAGAAAAAATTGGAACTGTTCAACGTTTCATAGTGGATCAACAAATACCAGGGAAAGAATTAGCAGAATTACTTCACGGATTTAATATTATTATTGCCAGTGTTACTCCAAATTTCACACGTGAATTTTTTGAAAATAAAGACGAATTATTATTACTTTCGAGACACGGAATTGGCTATAACAATGTGGACGTTCCTGCTGCTCGTGAACACGGTACACTGGTAACCCTAGTTTCACAATTAGTTGAACGTGATGCTGTCGCCGAAAATGCTTTCACAAATCTTTTAGCTATTACGCGAAGAACCGTTGCCGCTGACTCAGCAACTCACAAAGGCGATTGGTCCAACCGAGCTGATTTTCAAGGAACTAATTTTACTGGTAAAACTTACGGTGTTATTGGCTGCGGAAATATTGGTAGCCGGGTTGCAGAACTATTTTTATACGCCTTCAATGGTCGCGTATTAGTTGCTGATCCGGAGCCCCATGCCGCTGATGGGTGGTTTGAAGCTAACCCTAAAATTGAACATGTTTCCTTAGAAACATTACTCAAAGAATCAGATTTCATTTCACTAAATGCATCATTAAATGCAACATCCGAAGAAATTATTAACACTGATTCAATTAGTTTAATGAAGGATGGCGTCTATATAACCAATGCCGCTCGTGGAGCTTTAATTAATGAACCCTCCCTATTAAATGCTATTGAATCAGGTAAAATTGCTGGTTATGGAACGGATACGATGATTGAAGAACCCGTTCAACAAGATCATCCGTTTTTGAAAAACAATCATATCATCGTAACCCCACATACTTCTGCCTATACTGATGATTGCCTTCATGCAATGGGTGAGAAGTGTGTTAGTGATGTTGAAAATTTCATTAATCATCAACCACTAGTCCGCGAAATTACGCTAACTGATGAATTAAAGAATTTATAAAATCTATATTACTAAAATCAATAATACATTTAATCATTAATACTTTCTTTAAGCGACTGAATATTTTCATAATTCAGCCGTTTTTTATATTACACAAACAAAAAGCGGTTGTCTTTAACACAACCGCTTTGATTCGTTTTCATTAATAATTTAAGAATTAGTCTTTCTTTTCCATGGCATGACCACCGAAACCATTCCGCAAGGCTGAAACAACCTTTCCAGTAAAGGTATCAGCTTGCAATGATCGGTTACGCATCATCAATGACATTGCAATTACTGGTGCTGGTACTTGGTTGTCCAAAGCTTCCTCAACAGTCCACTTTCCTTCTCCTGTTGCTACCACTCGTCCTGTGATATCGTCCAACTTTGGATCCTTACCGAATTGTTCTTCGGCCAATTCCATCAACCATGATCGAACCACTGATCCGTGGTTCCACAAATGTGACACCTTTTCCAAGTCGTAATCAAATGGTGAAGCTTCTAGAATTTCAAATCCTTCTCCAATCGCTTGCATCATTCCATATTCGATTCCATTGTGAACCATCTTCAAGTAATGTCCTGATCCCAATCGTCCAGTGTAAAGGTATCCACCTTCTTGAGCGATTCCTTCAAACAATGGTTCCAAAATTTCCCATGCCTTGGCATCATCTCCACCAATCATGAAGTTTCCACCATTCCGGGCCCCATCCATTCCACCTGATGTTCCTGCATCGAAGAACTTAATTCCCGCTGCAGTGGTCCGCTTGTTTTGTTCCAAGTTATCCTTGTAGTTTGAGTTTCCACCATCAATGATGATATCTCCAGCATCCATCTTTGAGATCAAGTCATCAATTGTTGAGTTCGTTGGGGCTCCCGCAGGGACCATAACCCATACAATCTTTGGTGATGGCAATTGTGCCAACATGTCTTCAATTGATTCTGCACCAGAAATCTTATCTGAGTAGTCAGTTGCTGCCTTAACAAAGTCCTTATTCAAGTCAAATGCGACAATTTCATTTCCATTGTCTACTGCATTTTCTGACAAGCCAAGCCCCATCTTACCTAAACCGATCATTCCTAATTTCATCATTAATTACCTCTTATCTGATATATTAGTATTCTACATTAATGATTATACGGATTATATCATTTAAGTGCAAGCGTTTTCAAAAAATACTAACGCTATGCCTCATCCTTCTTATTTTTTTCCTCCGCTTCAAACAGTCCATTCAAATATGCTACGCCTAATGCACGATCATACAGTCCATAACCAGGCCGACCATCTTCACCCCAAATCATTCGTCCATGGTCTGGTCGAACATAACCATCCCAACCGTTTTGCACCAAAGCATGAATCACACCATACATATCAATTGACCCATCTGCTGTTAAGTGTGATGCCTCATGAAAATTTTGTTTTTGTGGATCCATGAACTTAATATTTCTTAAGTGAAGAAACGGTATTCGATCCAAGTGACTTAATTTCTCAGTAATACTGATAAGATCATTTTCTGGATTAGAACCTAATGATCCCGTACAAAGTGTAATACCATTCGCTGGGCTATCAACTGCATGCACAATTCTCAATAAATCTGTTTCTGTACTAACTATTTTTGGTAACTCAAAAAGTGGATAAGATGGGTCATCCGGATGTAATGCCATTTTAACGCCCACTTCTTCACATACTGGGATAATAGCTTTGAGGAAATAAACTAGGTTCTCAAATAATTGTTGATTATCAATTTGTTGATACTTTTTAAATAAGGATTCAATATCAGATAATCTTTCTTTTTCCCAACCAGGTAAACTAAATCCATTTGAGGCAGTTTCCATATCGCCAATCAATTCTTCCGCCGTTTGAGGTACTTCATCTTTAAAATATGCCATAGCTTGCGAGCCATCTGACAAAGGATATGCTAGATCAGTACGAAGCCAATCAAAAATAGGCATAAAATTATAACAAATTACTTTAACCCCATACTTACTTAAATTGCGAATAGTAGTTTGATAATTAGCAATGTGTTGATCGCGCAGTGGTCCCGCATTTTTTATATCATCTGAAATGTTCACTGATTCAATTACTTCAGCACTTAAATTAGCCTGATGAATTTCATCAAGCATATTTTTTATTGCTCGCTCTGACCAAACTTCACCAACCGGAATATCAAATAACGCGGGTACGACTCCCCTTACACCTGGAATTTGTTTAATTTGTTCCAAAGTAATCGTGTCTTCTTGAGCTCCAAACCAACGAAATATCATTTTCATAATACTTACTCTCTTTCTTAGTAATTAAAGATTCAAATTCATCTAGCTAAACAACAACAGCCACTTTTACAACTAGGATACTAATATACTAAATTATATAAAAATAATGAGTTTTATTCCTCAGTATTTTGATACATTTGCTTTCACTCAGAGAAAAACCGCTTGTAATGCAAGCGTTTTCTAACGTTGTTAATATATCACATTTTAAACATTACGACATCACCATTAATTAAACTTTTGCAAAATTTCAGCTTTCGTTTTCAAAATCGCTCTTGAAAATTCACGCATTGATTCATCTGTAACCCGATATGAAGGGGCGGAAATACTAAATGCACCTAAAATTTGCCCACCAACCTCCAACGAAGTCCCAACACATGATATTTCAAATTCATTCTCTTCATTTTCGTAAGCAAATCCCCGAATTCTCACCTTCTCTAATTCTATACGCAAATCTTCTGCATTATCAATGGTGGAAGAGGTCTTTGCTTTTAATTCTGTAACCGCTAGATACTGATTTAATTTATTATCATCATATGTGGCTAATATTGATTTACCTACCGAGGTCGAATACAGATCCATTTGCCCCCCAATGACCGATTTTAGAGCCACTGAGTGACTGCCTTCATATTTGTTAACCAAAATAACATGATTGCCATGGGGCATAACTAGATTAATAGTCTCACCAAATTTTTCACTTAGCCGATTGAGATAAGGTTCAGCAATCTGTACAATATTAAACTGATTTCGAGCTGCTTCTGCGTACTGAATAACTCCCGTTCCTAATAAAAAACCATTCTGTGTTTCAGTTACCCAATTTAAATAAACCAACGTATCCATAATTTTGCGAACAGTGGGTTTTGTTATTCCAATTTCTTGACTAAGTTTAGTTAAAGTTGTTGAATTTATTTGCTTGGCTAAATAGTCTAAAATCATCTTTGCTTTTACTAAAGTACTACCATATAATTTTGGTTCATTTTTTATCATAAATTATTGCCTCACTTTAATTATGCTATCAGCATAACATTTATTAAAAAATGTAAAAAGCCAAGACATTATATCTTAGCCTTTCAAATTGATTGATAAATTCATTAATTAATCGAACGTTGGGCAATATAATCCATCAATTCATCTGCATTGGGATAACCATCATTGTCACCTGCTGATTGGACTGCTAATGATCCAATCGCATTACCCCGCCTAACTGAATCAGCCAATGATAATTGTTCTAAAATTCCGGTAATCAACCCCACTGCAAAACCGTCTCCCGCACCAACTGTATCAATAATTGTATCTACTTTATAACCAGGAACTAATAATTTATTTCCATTTTTTTCTTTAACGAACGCTCCATCCGATCCTAATTTAACAACCACTGCCTCAGTAATATCAGAATTTGTTAGATAAAAATCAGCAATTTGTTCGGGGTTGCTGGAACCAACTAAAATTTCGCCCTCATGAATTCCTGGCAATACAATCTTAGCTTGATGTGCAAAATCATTAACAGTTTCTATCATCTCTTGTTTGTAATGCCATAATGCGGGTCGTAAGTTTGTATCAAAAATCGTTGTAATTTTTTTGGAATTTTTCCCCATCGCAAATAATCGTTCCGTAGCTAGTCTTGTAGTTTCTGATAATGCGGGGAAAATACCAGTTAAATGAATTATCTTAGTATCATGAAAATCAATTTTATCAATATTCTTATCATTAAAATGCGAGGCTGCAGAATTTTTACGATAATTTGCTGTTTCGGGATTGCCCACACTAACTCGCTGTTTAAACATTAATCCTGTTTGATATTCATCCGAAAAATTAACATATTCAGTCCCAATATTATTATTTTCCAGTTGGTATTGAATAAATTTCCCAATTGGATCCATTCCTAATTGAGTAATATATTCTACTGAATGTCCTAAGCGTGCAACTCCCGTAGCTACATTTACTTCTGCCCCTGCTAAATATTTATCAAAGTGATTTGCGCTCCACAATGGTTGGTCCAAATCTGTCGCAGCAAAAACTGCCATTGCTTCACCCATCGTTACAACTTCACTCATTATTTCAATTCCTTTTCTAATTTATTAATTTGATTTTTTAACTGCTCAGATGATGCTTCTGGGTATTCTAGAGCAACTAAAACATTCCTTGGCATGTCATTTAATAATGTTCGCCACTCACCAATTCCTTGATCAAAAGCTACTACTTTATAGCTTTTATCCCATTTAATAACGTTCTTTAAATGTAAAATTGAAATGTATGGATACAATTTTTGAGCCGCAACTATCTCATCTTCATCTACATAACGCCAGTTATATGAATCAAAAACAAATTTAATATTAAGTTGTTTCTCTTCAATAATTTTAAAAAAATCTACAATTGGAGTTAAAGTCCCATTTAAAATAGTTTGATCATTTTCAACGTTTAATTGAATTTTTTTCGACATTGACTGCTCAAGTATCATCCAATCTGACAATTGAGCTTTTTCAAAATGACCAATGTTCATCTTCATAGCGGTTGCAGACATTAATTCAGCTTCATTTACATATTGAATAAATTTGCCATTTACATGTCCGTCAAAATCAAAGATCATATCTGGAATACTCAAATATAATTTAAAATTATTTTGCCTTATTTTGTTTGTTAAGGAAGGGATTTCTTTTTTGATATCTGTAAAATATTCACGACGAACTTCAATCATGTCAATTCCTTGCGCCTTAACGTCATCTACAAAATCAATTTGTTGCATTCCGTTACTATGCGCTTGTTCATACACCAGGGTATTAATAATAATTTTTGTTTTAGCCATAACTACGACTCCTTATTATTTATAATCTCCGCATACCGTTCTACATATTTTTTAGCATTTTGTTCTAACCCAGTCCAATCATTCGTATCAGCGGGCTTTAACAGACTACCGCCAACTCCAACGGCTACCACGCCAGCTTCAATCCATGTATGCATATTTTCTAAATTGACCCCTCCAGTTGGCATAATATTGGCCTGTGGTAATGGTGCCTTAACTGCTTTAACCATAGAAGGTGATGCTTCTGACCCAGGGAATAACTTGATAATATCAACCCCGTACTCCAAAGCTAGTTTCATTTCAGTAATAGTCATTGCCCCAGCCAGATATGGAATTTGATATAAATTAGCTATTTTGGCGGTTTCAATATCAAATGAGGGAGAAACAATATATTTTGCTCCTGCAAGGATTGCTAGACGTGCAGTAACTGCGTCTAGAACCGTTCCGGCACCAATGACAATATCTTCTTTATCGTTATATTTTTTGACCAATGCTTCAATAACTTGGGGCGCATTTGGAACAGAAAATGTTAATTCAATTCCTCTAATACCACCGCTAATTAATTTATCAACAATCTTAACCGCTTTTTCACCAGTATTAGCTCGAACAACTGCAATCACACCAGCTTGAGTTAATTTTTTCAATGTTTCAACTTTTTGCATTATATTTTTCTCCATTTTTTTAATATTTCATTTGATCTTCTAAACGATTAGTCCTAATTAATCGTTTGTAGTACCACATTGTTAACATCGGAGTTAAGATGGCCGTCACAATTACTGAAGTCGCTACAATTGCTGTAGCTGAATCTGCCGTAGCTGAATAGGTTTTATCCATCATAGCAATAGTAGCTGGTACTGTGACCGCAGCTCCAGCAGTAGACGATGCTGCAATTCCCTCCAAACCATCAGACCCACTAATAAAGCGATCGGCAGCCCACATAACAAGTCCACTTACCAATACAACTGCGATTCCCATGATAATTCCTGTAAAGCCAGAACGGACTATCATACTCAAATCTAATGAATATCCAAGCGTAAATGCGAAAAATGGAACTAATGTTCCAGCCACCGGCGCAAACATTTTGCGCATATCAGGATCTAATGATCCACATAGAATTCCTAGAATATAAGGTATTAATGTCGATAATAAGGCTTGCCAAGGAAATTGACCAAGGCCGGCAGCCCCTAGGGTAATCATGGTAAAGAAGGGCCCTGATTGAATTGAAAAGAACGGATATGATGCAACATCAATTTTTCGATTTAAAGGCGTTAATAAAGCAACAAGTAACCCGCCATTAATGGCATTAAAAGAAGCAATAATTGCCAAAACTGATAATCCACTAAAAATACCGCTTGTTACACCACCATTTGGTAATATTCGACTTGCTAAAATCCCCAATAGTGCGGCTAAGAATACTTTTGCAAGAAGCATGTTCATCCCTTTACGAGCAATTCGTCCTGTCGACCGAATATCTAATCCTGTCCCTAGCGCAAAGAAAAAGATAAATAAAATTGCTCCTGTTCCTGTCATAAACGACCCCGTAAACCCACCCAAGAATTCAGCAGATTTAGGCCAAAAAGTATGAATCACGGCCCCGAAAAGGAGTGGCACCACCATCATTCCACCCGGAACCTTCTCTATTGTTTTTTTATCTCCATGATCTTTCTCTATCTTCCTACACTTTTGTGTATTTTTTCACAAATAAGGCGCGAACAATACTTTTTTTAAGTCCTATTAAGACCATATTAAAATACTATTCTTTAACCACTATCGTACTAAGTATCCGCCGTCAATTGGCATAATAATTCCGGTAATATAATTTGATGCAGGTGATGCTAAGAATACCACTCCGCCCATCAATTCATTTGTTTGTCCCCAGTGTCCAGCAGCAATTCTACCTAAAATTTCATCATTACGTTCTTGATCAGCTCGAATTGGAGCCGTGTTTGAAGTAGCAATATACCCAGGAGCAATAGCGTTGACTTGAATATTCCAGGCACTAGCTTCAGATGCAAAAGCTTTAGTCAATCCCGCAACACCGTGTTTTGAAGCCGTATAACTTGGTACAAATTTCCCACCAAAATATGAAAGCATTGATGCAATATTAATAATTTTTCCTGAATTTTGTTTCTTAAAAATAGGTAAAACTGCCATCGATAGGCGATAGACAACATTAAGATTGATATTCATAACAGCATCCCAATCCGTTTGCTTAGAATCTACCAAATTATTTCGCCGAATCATACCAGCATTATTAACTAGAATGTCGATATGACCAAACGCAGATAATGTATGTTCAATTACTTGTTTCGGTGCATCCTCTTTAGTTAAATCGACTTCTTCAAAAATAACTTTTCGCCCTTTAGCTTCAACTAACCTTTTCGTCTCTTCCCAGCCTTCACTAGTAAACGTGGGAACATAAATGTCGGCTCCTGCTTCTGCAAAAGCGACAACATAAGCTTGTCCTAATCCAGTGTTTCCACCAGACACAATTGCCACCTTATTGGTCAAACTAAATTGTTTCATGCTAAATGTTTGTAAATCTTTAGCACGCGCTTGAATTTCTTCGATTGGTTCATAATATTCTGCCATTACTTATCTACCTCTATTTCAAATTATGCATATCAACATGATCCATATCATCATACGTAATATTTTCACCACACATTGCCCAAATGAATGTATACGATCCCGTTGCTACACCAGAATGGATTGACCATGATGGATTCGTAACTGCTTGTTCGGATTCTAAGAAAATGTGTTTTGTTTCATCAGGGGTTCCCATGATATGCATGGCACGCGTATCCTTATCTGCAAAATCAAAATACATATATGTTTCCATTCGGCGCATATGGGTATGCGCTGGCATTGTATTCCAAGAAGACCCATTTGCTAAGACCGTATATCCCATTTGTAGTTGATTAGCTTCAACTTGATTTGGATGAATATATTGATAAATTTTACGCTTATTCATATGTTCTTGATCTCCAGGAGTCAACGGAGTTATATCCTCAATTGCGATTTTTTTTGACGGATATACTTTATGCGCAGGTGCCGATGCAACATAGAATTTTGCAGGATTATTAACATCAACTGATTCAAAAATCACATGCTGAGTTCCCATACTGACATAGTAACCATCTTGTTTATTCATAAGATCTTTTTTACCATCAACGGTAACGTATCCCGCACCACCAATATTAATAAATCCTAATTCACGACGCTCTAAAAAGAAATTTACCCCAAGTTCTGAATTTAAAATAATTTCTAAGGGTTCAATCGTTGGCGTAACACCACCAAAAATAAGTCGATCATTCATAGTATAAGTCAACAAAACATCCCCTGGATTAAAGATCTTTTCCATTAAAAATTCTTCTCGCATTTCAGCGGTTGAATAATGTTCAATATCTTTAGGTGCATGAGCATATTTAGTTTCCATTTTAAAAGTCATGATTATTTCTCCTTTATTCTTAATTTCCTATAAGGAAACAAAGTTTCTTATTTGTTTACGACGCAATTATACAACCATGTTTTTTAAATGTAAACGCTTTATTTATCTTTTTTAAGTCACGCATCCTAAAATAATATTATCAATAAATAAAATCGCAAAAAAACATTAGCTAATGGATGTCATTAACTAATGCTTTTTATTTATAATTTATTTATCAGCCACAATTACTAACGACTTAATCGCTTTCCGTTCATCCATCGCAGCATAAGCAGCTTGAATATTATCCAACGTAAAGCTTTGCGTAAAGACCTTGCCCGGATTAATTTGTCCCTTCAAAACCGCATCTAATAATATATTCTTATCATAAGTAGTAACCGCAGCAATTCCACCACGTAACCCAATATTACGTCTGAACAAAACATTAGTATTCATCTCGGCTTTTTGCGGAATTCCGACACGACCCACAATCGCTCCAGGTCGACCAACCTTTAAGGCAGTATCAACAGATTGTTCATTCCCAACACACTCGAGCACCGCATCAGCTCCACCATTAGTCAACTCAAGAACCTTAGTCACCGCCTCGTCACCACGTTCAGCAACAATATCTGTCGCCCCAAATTCAAGGGCTAATTTTTGACGATCCAAATGTCGGCTCATAGCAATAATACGAGAAGCGCCTCGTAACTTGGCCGCAATGACACCGCATAAGCCGACTGCACCATCTCCCATCACTACCACCGTATCACCGGCTTTAACCTCAGCGGTCGCTGCCGCATGATACCCAGTGGCCATAACATCTGATAGAGTTAATAATGAGTTTAATATTTCCTCAGAATAATCTGCTGGCTGTCCGGGAATCTTTACCAAGCCCCAATTTGCATTATCATAACGTAAATATTCGGCTTGATAACCAACTGAACTACCATCACGATTCAAGCAATCGCCATCAAAGCCCGCCAAACAAGCCACACAATGACCACAACCATGCGTAAAGGGCACCACGACAAAATCACCAGGCTGAATCGCATCAATTGCTGAGCCAACAGCCTCGACAATTCCAATGGCTTCATGTCCAACTGCCGCCCCTGATTGATGATCTGAAATACCACGGTACCACCATAAATCCGATCCACAGACACAGGCTCGAACGACGCGAACAATTGCATCCGTTTCTTTTTCGATCACTGGCTTAGTTAAATCTTGCACTTCAACTTTTCCGGGTTTCATAAATATAGTTGCTTTCATAAAATATATGCTCCCAATTTTCTTGACTGGATCCTTTAATGGCATCCTGCAACATTTGAATTATTATGATAATCGTATCATTGTAATTAGACTTAAAGCAATCGCTTTAATTGTTCTATTTCATTATATCTGCCTATTCCGTTGATATAATTCTTTCGATTTGTAGCCTTGCGCCAGAATCTTTTGCATTTCATCAAAATGTTTGTCCTGCGTCGCTTTAGTTTTAGCACTATATATGTAACGAGCCCATGCTTTTTGATAGCCGGGCGTTAATTGTTGAAAAAAGTCCCGGTTTTCCCCGACTAGTTGTTTCATAATTTGAGGAACGTACTGCTCGTAGTCTGCCACCCGAGCATCTTTTTGCGTTACTTCATGTTGCAGCGTTCTTTTTAGAGCAACTAACGTAAAATCATCGTCATACTTTACCATTCGATTAAATTTCAGTAAACTATTTTCCGGATACCCATCATCATCGACTCGGAGCGCTGGAAAAAGATCATCACGATGTACATATGTCGTATAGCGTTGATTACCCTTTTTGGCATATGCAAAAGCTAGCACTCCGCCTTCTTCAATCAGTCCCTGTACCCTTTTAAAATAATTTTGAAGTTCGTCCACATTTTTAATAAAAATAATCATTAAATCCGTCGCCTCAAGCACATTAACTTGGGCTTTCAATCGTTTTACTAAATCATCTTCAATTGGATTAATCACAATTGGATGCTTAAATTGTATTAATTTCAGTTTTTCAATAATGGTTTTATTTTCCATCGTAACTCACCTTATTATTCCAATCATTTGTACTATGAAAATTGGATCTTATCATCAGAAGAACCATGCTTGATTCTTAAAATTATAGATATTTGCTAGCTTCTCGAATACTTAAAGGCGCCATTTTTGATCGATTATTATTAATAAATTTTTCAACCCACTGGGGATTATATTTAGAATAATCTCTCAACGCCCAACCAATTGCTTTATTAATAAAAAATTCATCGCTACCGAGATTATTTAATAAAATCTGCTCCAATAACGCAATCTTCGTCAATTCTTTACGTGATAACTGGTGGTCAATGGCAACTCGCCGAAGCCAAAAATCATTATCCTGCGACCACTGTAACATAACTTGATCCAATCGCGCATCAACTAATCCTAAATTGCTCATAATACGGTTAAAGCCATCAATGGAATCCCACCATTGTTTCGTTCGAAGAAAGTATTCAATTTGAGATACATCTTCAAACTGAATAAATTTTCTTAGTTCCGTTAAATAATCAATTACAAAATATTGATATTCACGTTGCGGTTGCTCCCAAATTTGTTTGAGTAGGTTCCAATCGATCACCTGTTGTGCCTTTTCGACCTTAAGTAAATGATGATAAGCTTGTTTTCGTTTTGGTGATGCAATCCCGAAAAAATCAAATTTATTGCGAAGATATTGCTTTTGCTTCAGTGCGTTTTCTAGATTTGCGTACTCGTTGAACACTTCGGTTAGGTCTTTAATCTTCATTTTTCATCCTCTTTATATTTATCTTTGATGGAGCCTTAGTTTATGTTCAGCCTTGGCTTTGTTTTTGCAAAAAAGTCCAAAACAATTCGACCGACCGTGAATACTTAACATTATAGTTTCGCATAAATAACATTTGACTACTTTCAGTCAAATCTAGCGGACGTTTTACAATGTTGCCATCATCAGGCAAATCAACGCTTTTTTCCATCACAATCGAGATCCCTAATCCTCTAGCAATCATACTTAAAATAATATTAAGTTGACGTCCAGAATAACTGACATGGGGTTCAAATCCTGCTTTTTGCGTCAAAACCATAACCCGGTCAAATAGCAGCGTTTCCCGACCTAATAATAAAAAATTTTCTTGAGCTAAAGATGTCAAAGCAATCTGGTCCTGTTGTGCTAAAGGATGTTGACGCGGCAAGAGACAGACAAATTGATCATCTTCAGTAATGACACTGTCATACTTTTTTTGCTGTGATCCAAAATCACGACCAAAAACTACACTATTCTCGCCATTTCTTAAGAAATCCATCACATGATCACCTTCCACCTCGGTTAAATCTAATTTAATTTCAGGGTGCTGTGTCTGAAAATTGATAATTAATTCTAAACCCCGATAATTTGCCACCGATGGGACGGTCACAATTTTTAATACACGGTCTGCATATTGCTGACTGGCTTGGATTTTTTGTTGCATTCTTTGAAAATCATTGATGATTTTCGGTGCCAAATCTAAAACTATCTTCCCTGCTGATGTTAACTTAATTTGCCGATGTTGGCGGTCGATTAGATTGGTACCAAATTCTTTTTCCAAAGCCATAATTTGTTTAGAGATATTTCCTTGGGTTGTAAATAATTGGGCCGCGGTCTCTGAGTAATTCATTGTTTTAGCAAGATTTAAAAAAATCTCTAATTTTTGAAGATCCATTCAAGCTCCTCCTCATCTATTCCTGTTTGGAATATTATATCATTGTTTCCGAATTGCTGATGGCAAAGAGAACTTCTAAAATACAAGTATTGAGGAGGATGATCATGCCCACAGGAATTATTATAAATGTCGCCGCCATTTTTATTGGTGGCTTAATTGGCGGCCTTGCCGGCCACCTACTTTCAGAACGTTTTAAAGAGGAAATCAACCTCATCTTTGGAATTTCATCAATGGTGATGGGAATTATTGCCATTGCACCCACTAAAAATATGGCAGCTGTTATTTTTGCTATTATTATTGGAACCGCCCTTGGTTTGATTTTACACTTTGGGGCTTGGATTAACCGTGGTGCGAGTTTAATGCAACGAGGGATTGCTAAAATTGCACCTGTTAAATCCGAGATACCAGAAGATGAATTTATGTCTACATTAATCACAGCCATTGTTTTATTCACGGCTTCAGGAACTGGAATTTACGGCTCACTAGTCAATGGTATGACTGGCGATGCCACAATTTTAATTTCAAAATCAATCTTGGATTTCTTCACCGCCATTATTTTTGCGGCTAATTTAGGATACGTGGTTTCATTTATTGTTGTGCCACAATTTATTATTTTTTACATATTATTCCTATTAGCTGGTTTTATTTATCCATTAACTACTCCCGCGATGATTGTGGATTTCAAAGCCGTGGGTGGTGCATTGATGTTAGCCACTGGCTTCCGGATGACCAAAATTAAAATTTTTCCCACTGCTGACATGATTCCGTCGATGTTACTAATCATGCCCTTCAGTTGGGCTTGGATAAATTGGATTTTACCAATATTAGCAAATTAAATCTAAAAAAGGAGTCCATATTGGACCCCTTTTTTTGCATCATTTTTAATGAACCGTTGAACTTCAGAGAAATGAATTAGCAGTACCCTTCAATCTTAAATTTAAAATTTCAAAGAGGCTTTTAAGAATGTTACGCTTACCGCATCCAAGCCGTAACTTCTTCATTTAATTCATTTGAGTGCATGAGTCGTAAATTATTATGAAATCGATCTTTGGAAACTTGCTCCTCTTGGTAATTTTTACAATTTCCAACCGATGATCAGAAAAAATATTAATATCCATTTTTTCTTAGGATTAAGCCTTAAAAATGGTGATTATCGTTTAACATACGGACTGCTTTTTCAAACTCGATCTTGTATGTACCAATTGCATCTATAATATTGATCATCTTTCAAGAAACTGCAACGCCATTTTCATTTTTGTTTAAAAAAGCGCACCAGTTACATTTATATCAGTATCAGTATCAGTATTTGTCATGTTATCACCCGCTTAATTCCATCCAAATTACTTGCATTATACCAAAGTTATTTAATTTAAAATTATAAAAAAACACCCACCAAGGTGAGTGTTTTAATAATTCTGAAACGATAATAAAGATTAACGCTTTGAGAATTGTGAAGCTTTACGGGCTTTCTTAAGTCCTGGCTTCTTACGTTCCTTCATACGTGAGTCACGAGTCAACAATCCTGCTGCCTTCAATGCTCCACGGAATTCAGGATCAACTTCTAACAAGGCACGTGAGATACCATGACGGATGGCACCAGATTGCCCTGAGAAACCACCACCGTTAACATTAACCAAAACATCATAGTTTCCCAAAGTTTCAGTAGTGTTAAATGGTTGGATCATAACCTCACGCAAATTAGCGAAAGGAATGTACTCTTCGGCTGACTTACCGTTGATAGTAATTGCTCCAGTTCCAGGTACTAAACGTACACGCGCAACAGAGTTCTTACGACGACCAGTTCCGTAATATTGTACAGTAGACATAACTTATTTCTCCTTTCTGCTAAATTAGATTAAGCTGTTGATATCCAACAATTCAGGCTTTTGGGCTTCGTGCTTGTGATTTGCATCAGCAAAGACATGAAGCTTCAAAGCTTGTTGGTGACCAAGAGTTCCCTTTGGCAACATTCCTTGAACTGAAAGTTCAATCAAACGTTGTGGGTTCTTCTCGCGCAAGTCACCAGCTTGGCGTTCCTTCAATCCACCAGGGTGGTTTGAGTGGTGATAATAGATCTTGTCAGTAGCCTTCTTACCAGTCAACGCAATATTTGATGCGTTGATAACAATAACGTTATCTCCGGTATCGATGTGTGGTGTGAAAGTAGGCTTGTTCTTACCACGTAAGATTGATGCAACGACCGTTGATAAACGACCCAAAGGCACGTCAGTAGCATCAACAATATACCACTTACGATCGATCTCACCTGGCTTTGCCATATAAGTTGTACGCATGGAAATTTCCTCCAATAATTCTGTTTGTTTACATTACCAATAATAAAAAGTCGTACCAGGACATTCCCAAATGTGGCATGGTAAACAATACCAACGATTATCTTACCCTTTTTTTGAGAAGTAGTCAATGGATATCTATGAAATATCAATAATTTAATCTTCTAATTTTTCATCAAAAATCATCGTGAAATCCATCCCCAAATGCTGAGTTACAGTCTCCCAATTCAACTAATTAGTAACAGTCCCAAGTATACACAACATCTGAAAAATCAAGCTGAGCTAATTTTTCATGACTAATGAAGAAGTTGGCAATTCCCATATCTCCCCAATATGTATCATCTTTACTAGAACCTAATTGTAAAAGTAGGACATCATAATCTGAATCTACCGATCGTGGATCCCACTGGGTAAACGAAGGATACCCGCCCAATTGATGGTCATATTCAAAATTATCCTTCTGTAATTTTTCAATAAATTGATCCTCAAAAATCTGAGAATCGACAGAGTTCATGTCGTCCTTGAGGCGATATTGAGCATAGTATTGATTTATTTCGGCTTCAAATTCTTTGGCCGAAGTGGTTAAAGCTTGCAGCTTGCGCTGACCAGAGATTTGATACGTGCGATCAAACGGTAGTTTATCAAGTTCTGCATCCATTTGATACTTCGGAGCATACTCACCAGGCCATGTTATATTTTCATGATAGATCACTCGAAAATTACGTTGAGTTATTAAGTCATCAAAATCCGCACCATAAGTATAGCTATTACGAGTGATATAAAATTGTAAAATCCCATGGTTGGGGAATTCTTCTAACGTTGGTAATTGTGCGAAATTAAGTTGGGCTAATAGAATCATGGCTTGACCATTCTCATCTAAGGGGTAAGTTTGCTGACTGGGCCAATATGGTTGCCCCCCAACTTTACTAACGACTAAATTCGCCTGATTTTCTGAAATAAGCGGCGTCAAAGTTAAGTGAAGCATGGGTTTTTGCGTATGGGCCTTGAATTGGTTTAAATCTGTTTCCGCAATCAAGGTCGTATCATCAGCTTCAAAGTCCTTTTGCCATGCTAATTCTGTTTTTTCTGTAATATCGTAATTACTGTATTCATATAAAATACCATCTAGGGACATATAATATTTATTTCCTTGATATCTAAAATAAATTTGCCGAGCACGTGCCCAGCTTGATGGATAATATTCAAATGTAATCTCCGAATCGCCAACGTTGAATGGATGACGCCATACTTGCCAACCATGTTGAGTCACAGTACCAATCTCAAATTCATCTTGCTTAATAATCAACACCGCATCCGTTTGCAGTTTCCCAAAGTAATCCTGCTCCGCTAATTGATGCAAAACCATCTCAAAGTTAAAAGGATATACTACTGGTAATTCTACTGTGGATGGGAAAGGTGCATCAATTGTCCCCCAAGGTCCACGTGTCAGCTTTAATTTAACGAAGCGCAAATCATCAATTGATGCTGGAATCCGATAAACATCAAACCGATGACCGCCATTAAGCTTCAAGTTCATTAATATTGCGTCGAGATACAAATTTTTTTGAAAATCACTAGCTTGATTAAAATTTATAAGATGATTTTCAACATTTATTTCACGAGCTCTAGCGAAATTAACTGGCGTATCTTGCGACATAATTGGGCCGTCTTTAATTACACTAACTTTACTCTGGGTCAATTCAAGCGTACGCTTAAATTCAGCCATTATTTTTAACAACGGCGACTTTTTTTCGTCAAATTTCGCCATTTGTTGCTGTAAAATATTTTGCAACTTACGTTCTTCCAAATATGTGGAACCCATCCCCACACTAAAACTAATTAAAATAATTAAACCAGGCATCATCCAGCCCTCACGTTTAATTGACCCCGTCCCTTGAAAAATCAACAACAAACTCAGTGTAATTAAACTGATACTAACAATATTAAAAATCAAACGATCTCTCACTTTACCAACTTGAGTCAATTGCACCAAATTATAGTCAGCTATCCAGCTTTTCACCATCACTTGGGGCTCCGCCACGTTGGCAAAATATTTAAGCTCGTAATGAATAGCTTGTTTTAATTCTAAATTCAGGTCACTTTGATCATCTATGGTCGTTACTGAGGTCTGAACCAATTGAAATAATTGACGGCGGCTATCTGCCAGTTGGCCCATTATTTGCTTCAAATCATTCGCTAATTGAATATGGCGCGTTCTTTGCGCCTTATATTGTCTTCTAATTTCAAGCCATTTCATTAAATCTATTCCTTTATTTCCGCATTTTAAGTATCATTATCACATATTAATTTATCTTCCAGTGATATGATTTGGTACTTAATTCAAATAAAATCCCAAACCTAGTTCTAACCTAAGTCTGAGATTAATGCTTCATTAAACCCTTTGCATTAAAATTCAAAGGTGTATTGCTTCAAATAGGCTAAATCGTTAATAATAAAATGGTGGTTTTTACTTTCAATAATTCCTAAATGAGTTAACTTTGTAATAATTCGGGTGACGGAACTACGAGTAGAAATACCACAAAAATCAGCGATCGTTTGTTGTGAAATATTATGATTAATTTCAATCCGTCCACCATCAAGCTCTATCCCAAATATCTTAGTACAGTCATATAAGAATGAACATATCATCCCATACTTACCATTGAAAGTATAAGTTTTGATCATTTTCATATATTCTTTTAACTGACTTTGATAATAAGATAAAACATAATTATTTAAAATTGGATCACTTTTGACTAATTTCCAAAAATAGATTCGATCAATTTTATAAAACTCTGCCGTCTCTGATTCGATATGCACATCATAGGGTTGGATTACCAAACGCTCCTGATCATCATAAAACAAGGAAACCAGGCCTGTTTTATAAACATATGAAAAATTCATGAATAGACCTTCTGAATTTTCATCAACATACTCAGTCACAATGGAGTTTCTAATCACCCCACGTTTTAAGATATAGACACTATTTTCAACTCCTCCAGCTGATGCCAAGATTGCCCCCTCACTAAGGGTTTGTTTAATAGCAAATTCAACAGGGAGCTTATCTAACCTACGCATTAAATAATCGACATATTCACTTTCCGTTTTGAAAGTATTTTGAGCGACTTGATTCGAATCCATGATCCTCAACCTCCTAACGCCCTCTTATAGCTTTTTTATCTTTTAATTTCTAAGTTTGACCACCTTGTATAGTACGATCATATTATTCATACTTTCCCCATCATAATTATAACGGCATATTCATTGAAACATCACAATTGATTGATCAATTAACATGCTTTTTGCGTTGGAATAAAGTTACATTTGTTACCTTTAGGAAGAACCAAGCAAATTGGAAGACATTTTAAGCCAGATTCCAAACATAACGCCCGTTTAACTCACTAACATACTCTCTGCAAAATACGAATCACCAGCTTTCTAACCGGCTCAGATCAAAGCAATTATTTAAATTCAATAAAATACAACCCAAAATTCATTCACACCCACTAACCATCCGTATCCGCAATTTTTTTAATACCCCGTGGTCACTCCGTCATGATAATTTCCCAAATTAAAAAGAGAATCATTCACCGATCACTTTCTTCTTTTATATTTATTTACACTTGATCCAAAGAATCAAAATCCTAATAATTGTAATTAAGTTTTTAATTTAAACTTGCTTTCTACAGCCCCAAAATATAATTTCAGCACGCCTGTTACAGGCTATTTTCACGAAAAGCGTACAATGTTCTCAATAAAAATCGGAACGAATACTATCAATTAATGCATCAAACTGATTTGAATCAAGTAAAAATATTGTTCAAAAAAACTGTATAACATTAAGATAACAATCATCTTTTTGTTATACAGTCTTTGAAACACTTTATGCCGTCGGTGGGAATCGAACCCACACTCTCTTGCGAGAACGGGATTTTGAGTCCCGCGCGTCTACCTATTCCGCCACAACGGCAATGACTACGTTTAAACGTAATCGAGATATATACTGAGAAATAAATCTCGAGGGCGGATGATGGGAATCGAACCCACGCATGTCGGTACCACAAACCGATGTGTTAACCACTTCACCACATCCGCCATTATATCAAGCAGGGATAGAGGGAATCGAACCCACACCAACGGTTTTGGAGACCGTCGTACTACCGTTATACTATATCCCTATTTATTTCTTTAATGGAACTTGATGTCCCAAATGGCGCGGGAGGGAATCGAACCCCCGACACTACGAGCTTCAATCGTATGCTCTACCAACTGAGCTACCGAGCCATTATAACGGTCACAACGGGGCTCGAACCCGTGATCTCCTGCGTGACAGGCAGGCGTCCTAGCCAACTAGACCATGCGACCAATGGACGTTACAGGGATCGAACCTGTGACCCCCTGCTTGTAAGGCAGGTGCTCTCCCAGCTGAGCTAAACGTCCATTTTTAATTTGTTACAACCGCAACAACAAAAATAAGTATACAAGATATTTTTGATATTAGCAACCCTTTTCAGCAAAGTTTTTATATTTTATTTTTTAAACATACTTATCACCAACCTAGATCAAGGCCTAAACCATCGAAACCATTGAATTTATTTACATTATATCGTATAATATTTGATTGTTGAGGATATTTTGGTAGTGTAGCCAAGCGGTAAGGCATCGGTCTGCAAAACCGTGATCGCCGGTTCGATTCCGGTCACTACCTTCTAAATCAGCCCAAATTTTAAAAGTCTCTCAAATGGTGACAGCTTTATCCAGGTTAGTTTAATTAACGCTTGGATTAAGTCCTGTTTATCATTTAAGAGACTTTTTATTTTATTTATTATTTATCCTAGCTGTGCTAAGATTGCCTGCCAATTTTTTATACCTGCTGCCACCGTAAAGGCTTGGGCTTTGTGATAACTCTGTTGTTGCAGCGCCACCCAAGCGGTTTCATCTTCTAATATGATTTGTAGCGCTGGCAACCACTTCTTTGGTTGCTTCAAATTAATGATTAGTCCATTTTGACCATCCTCAATAATATGATTATTTTGCGTTGTGTACCGGTTTTCCACTACTACAAGCGGCAAACCATTCGCTAAGCCCTCTACCAAGTGCATTCCTTGCCCCTCTCCAGGCGCGGTACTAATTAAAATACTGGCTCTTTGCAGGGCCACTTGGACTTGTTTTGGACCACCATATGGCGAAATAAAAACCACTTGCCCCAAGCCCATTTGAATAATCTTCTTCTTAAACTGTTCTAAATATTCTGGACTTTGCGCATATCCCATAAATTCAAGAGTCACATCCGAAACCTGGCTTTGAATCTGTTTTAATAATTTCAACGCTCCCTCAGGATTACGTTCGGGACTTAAGCGACCCAACCATAACAAATGCCTAGCAATCCGCTTATCATTTGGTTGAATAGCGAGTTCTGGGGCAAACAACGTCGTATCCTGGACTCGGGCAAATCTTAAAGATGGATACCGTTGCGCTAAATCACTACATTGCTCGTTAGTAGCCGTCAAAATCAGGTCAAATTGACTGCCAACTGATTCTAATAACGGTTGATAACTCGGATATAATGCGCCCTGCTGAGGATGATCACTATCAGGAGTATGTGCTTCATGTAGAATGGCGATTTTATGCTTAACAGTCTCTATTTGTGCCACAATCAAATCCATCGACCGCCGCTCTGAAATAAATAACGCCGTTGGATCCAGACGTCCCAATTCATTTAAAAAGAACCGGAAGAGTTCATTCTCTGTTTTAAACCGATAATCGCGTCCATGGTATTGAATTAAGTGCCATTGAGTTGGTTGAAGCTCACCCGCGCCGACCATATAGACAACTTCAATAACCACTTCCCCAGCTAAATTTAAAAATTGACGACTACTGAGTTTGCCATCGGGCATAAAACGGTCAATTGAGGAACAAAACCCACGCCAATCCCAATTTTCACGCAATGTAACATTATCGGCCCGATCATTGTAAAGCACCTCACCCACCAACCCAATCGTAGCGGGTAAAATATTAACACGGGAAATTTGGCGCCCATGGTGTTTCACGATGGCATAATCTGGCGATGAATTTTCCAAATGATACTTTTGCAGTGGTAAACTAGGCAGATCCCTAAGATTTTGTGGTTGGCTGGTCCGTTCAAGCGTACCTTGAAAAAAATCATACATATTGATAATTTGATCGGTCTTTAGATCTAAATTTTGGCGATCCCGATCTAAATAACGGTTATACTGACGCGTCACAAATTTACTAGATTGTCCACTTTGATTTAGCATTTTAATCCGGCGGGCCTGGGCATGCTCGGTTCCAGAATTAAGTGTAAAAATATTTTCATTAATTAAATAATTCATTTATTTACTTCTTTCAATGGTGCTTCAAAGCTGGACTAAAAGACGTGTTGGCAGCATCAAATAATGTTTGCCACGCCTGCATCACATTTGCTTCAGAATAACGTTGGGATAGATCATAAGCGCCCTGCATATATTTATTTAATAATGCTGGATTTTGTAAAATTTGAACAATGGCCGCCGCCAAAGCTTCATAATTACCATATTCAACCACGCGCCCATTGACTTGATCTTGAATAATTTCATTAGGCCCATAGTTAACATCGTAGGTAATTCCAATTAATCCATGCGAAGTCGCCTCCATGAGGGCTAAATTAAATCCTTCCATGCGCGACGTCAATCCATACAACATTGCATCATTTTCGACCGCATCAATTTGTTCGGTATAACCTTGTAAGGTGATGACTTGCTCTAATTTTTCGGTGGTAATTAATTGTTCAATCGCACGCCGGGCACCATAATTATCCGTTGGATCAGCATAGCCATAGATATCCAAGGTTAGTTCTGGAATACTTTGATGGCCTAGGGCAACTGCTCGAACTAAATCATCTAACCGTTTTTCATTGGCGATCCGAGCAAAGACAACCATTTTTCCAAAAGTTCGCGCTTGCAACGGCACTGGTGGCTGATCTAATAGGCGTTGCTCGATAATCCCTACTGGAATCGTAAATAATTGACTCTGAGGGCGAAAACGCGCCTGTAAATCATGCGTTTGTTGCGGTGTCGCCGATATGACAGCATCATACGCTGATAAATTAGCGAGCGCATACTCATAATGATTATTCAAATCCGCTTCCAACGGATTTTGCGCATCACTAGTATGTGCGTTATGCAAATGTAAAACACGGTAAGCTGGTAAGTCCAATTTCAATAGCCCTGCATCGCCCAAGTGCGCTCGATCCAAAATAAAAATATTAGGTTGCGTTTTTTGATAATATAAATTATTAATTGTATTCAAAAAATACGCCATAATTTCATCTAGCGTATCAAATTGATAAGTTTTTCCTGCATGCCGTAATAGCCAATTTGTCTTCAATAGTTGATGCTTACTTTGCATCGTATACTTATAACTATTTTCCAGTACTGGCCGACCGTTTAAATCTAACCAAACTTCTTGATGAATTTGATTGTCAGGCGTATACCATTGCACCAATGATACAAACCCCCGTTCATCATAATGTTGAACTTGATACAGATTATCCCAAGCATCAAACCACTCAACTGATTTAACTCGTTCTCCATCATTTTGGTCATAGTTAACCCGCGCCAAAAGTTGACTTCCTTGCCAAATTAAAAAACGTTGTTTTTGCGGCTCCGGGTCAACTTTCCAATTTGGCACGCCCCAATCAAGGTCTTCCAACGTGACATGCTTAGCGCTTACCACCTCAGTCCCTTGAAAATAATCAAATAAATTTAAAATTTGGTCATCATCTAAATTTTCTTTTCGTGCTTGAGCATGCAAGTTAGGATCCCATTCCCGTAAAATCAATTTTTGAGATAACTTATTTTTTTTAAACAAACGAATTCGCTTTAATTCGGCATGCTCAATTCCAGATTTTTTAGCTGGTAAAGTTGCGTTGATATGAAAAATCATCTATTTCTCCCCATTGATCGCCTATTTTACGGATTTGACTATTAACAATTTATGCTGCGTTCGTTCCATTTATATTATCCATAAATTAGTATCTGATTTCATTAATTATAACACGGCACTTTGCCCAAACCCGCAATACCAGCGCATCAAAAAAAAGCTGCAGGGCTCTTTTTAGCACCTGCAACTTTAATCAACTATTTTCTGCAATTTCATTAAATCCAAAGCAACCAAAATACCCCGGTTATTCCTAAGAGAATCCAGTAAACTAATGCCGGGATAGCGGTCCGTCTTAAAATCTGGCCTTCTTGCCCAGCTAAACCGACCACTGCACTGGCAGCCACAATATTGTGCACACAGATCATATTTCCAGCAGCTGCTCCAATGACTTGTAATGCCATCATTAATTGACCATTCAGCCCTGCTTGTTGCGCCACATCGGCTTGAATTGGTGCAAAAGTTAAGGTGGACACGGTGGCACTCCCCGTAATAAAGGACCCCAACTCACCAAGTAACGGAGCAACAAATGGCCAAACAGGGGCCAACACGTCGGCAACCGCATTAGCAATATACGTTGGCATACTAGCTAAATCACCTTGATTTAAACCTGAATTACTAAAAATTTGCACCATCATCAAGGTTACTGCTAATGTAAAACCTGTTAATTTCATTCCACTTAAAACACTTTTGGCACTTCCCACCAATGGTTTAAGGGTTCGTTTCTGCAGGATCAATCCAATCACCGCAGCAAGCGTTAATATCGTTCCTGGGGATGACAAGAATTGCCAACTAGAATTAATCTCTGAAAAGCCTAAAATTTGGACCCACGATAAATCTAGATATTGCCCAAACAAATAACGAACTGAGCCAACTGTCCGTGAAATTAATAGTAACAACACCACGATTAAATATGGCAGCCATGCCAACCATAGCGGCATAGTTTTCGTGGTCTCTGGATTATCAGCCGGTGTTTTTCCAATCGCCGATCCAAAATTATTTTGATAAACCGATGCTGGTAACAACCAATGTAACCGAATTGACAAAAGTGCTAGCCCCAAAACCACTAGAGGAGTCACGATTGAAGCGAATTCATAACCTATTAAATGAACCGTAATAAACGCTATCAAAGAATAACTTAACCCCAAAGCCAAACTCCATGGTATCATCTCTTTGAATTTACCCTGATCATCAGTTTTAGAACCAAAGAACTTGATTAAGAGCCAAATAATTAATGTCGGCACAAAGGTTCCGGCCGTTAACTCAACCCTTGTAATCATTTGACCAATTAACTGAATATAGCTAGCTCCACCTGATAAATTACTTAATCCAACAGTTAATGGAGTTCCAACTGCTCCAAACGAAGCCGCCGTTGAATCTCCCACAAGTGCTAACGTGACCGCTGCCAATGGATTAAATCCCAATGCGAGCATCAACGGCGCTGTCACCATAGCTGGAGTTCCAAAACCAGATACTCCTTCAATTAAACCACCAAATAAATATACAATTAAAACCGTCAAGACGCGCCGGTCTGTGGTCACCTGCATAAATCCTTGGTTAATTCGTTCAATTGCCCCAGTTTTTTTTAAAACTTCCAACATTAATAAAGCACCAAACAAAATCCATAAAATAGGCAAAGTTTTATGTAACCCTTGTAAAATCGATGCGAGCAATACCAAGCCCGACATTTTCCAAAAAAGTGCTGCTGTAACTAAAACCACTCCTGCACTAATAGCCATGCCTTTAGCCGCCGGCAAATTAAGCCCTGCTAATAAAATTAACGGTAACAAAACCGCTAACAATGCAATCAATAACATTCACTGTACCTCCACCAATTTATTTTTATCTTCAAATATCTTCAATTTACCATCGTTCGTTCAAAGATATATTATACAGGAAATCTAAACTGGCCTCGACTTTTCCCTTTTATGTCTTCAATGCTCATGAAAATTATCATTATAAAAAAGCAATTGCAATCGCTTCCAACGTTGCAATACCTGTTATAATTAAATTAATTAATGTTTTATTGTTTTAGCCTGAAAACTCAGAAAGGATTACTATCTATGCGCTATATTAATTTTGGCCAAACTGACCTTCAAGTTTCCGACACTGCTCTTGGTGTCATGCGAATGGATCAAAAATCAACGCAAGAAGCGACGCAAATTGTCGAAAAAGCGTTTATGAAGGGGATTAATTTTTTTGATACTGCCGACATTTATGGAAGTGGGCAATCATCAACGGTCTTTGGAGAAGCGCTAGACGCTAGCTCTCTCACCCGTGATCAATATTTCTTGCAATCAAAAGGCGGGATCATTTTAGAAAAAGGGCAAATTAACGGTGACCGACTCAAAGGTCCGCGTTATGATTTCGATGCCAAGCATTTAATTGCCGCCGTTGACATTGAACTACAACGTCTACATACCGACTATTTAGACTCTTTCCTATTGCATCGACCAGATACCCTACAAGATCCAGCTGAAATTGCGATGGCCTTCAATCAGTTACAACAAGCTGGAAAAGTTCGGCATTTCGGAGTTTCAAATATGAATCCATGGCAAATTGAATTACTACAAAGTGCTTTGAACCAAAAATTAGTCGCAAATCAACTTCAATTTGGTATCATGCACACCGGTATGATTGATGCGGAATTCCACGTTAACATGCAAGACCCGCGTTCAATTGATCATGATGGCGGAATTTTAGCCTACTCACGTCTCCAACAAATGACCATTCAAGCTTGGTCACCATTCCAATATGGTTTCTTCGAAGGACCATTCATTGATAATCCAAAGTTTCCTGAAATTAATGCAAAGTTGCAAGAAATTGCAGATAAAAATAATACTAGTAAAAATGCCGTAGCTGTAGCTTGGATTACCTACCATCCTGCCAATATGCAAGTCATCTTAGGGTCAATGAACATTAATCGTATTGATGAAATGACCGATGCTGATCAAGTCCATCTTACCAATCAAGAATGGTACGATATTTATTTGGCAGCGGGGAATGATTTACCATAAACGCATGCTTATCATTTCTTGACTACTCAACCATTTTTAGAAAGTCAGGCTCCTAATGAATAATTTAGTTTTAGTTTTTAAACAAGCACACATTGATAAAATCGGACCAATTGTGGTAGCTCAAAGCCAAAATACTGAAATTCAATTAAAAATTGCCATCCAAACTGATTTAAATACTCCTAAATTAGATTTGGAACAATTACCGAATGAATTGGCTGCCAATTATCAAGTTAAATCGACAATGATTCAAACCAGTAATGATGCCATGAATAATTTACATGAATTTTTATTGACCGATCAAGAACTACCTACTGATATTTTTGTTGATATGGATTTTGAATGGGCTGAATCCATTCTTGGACCCTATAATTGGATTGGTCATGATATTATGAAGATTAAGGACGCTTCAGTCACACTTGTTGATTAATTCCTACCACAATTCACTACTTCTAGATCGTAAATTAATTTCCATGCATTATTCGGATAACTCTAATCAAATCATCATGTTAGAGTTAAATAATAATTTGATTTATAAAAGTTATTTCACATAATTAAAAGACGACCAACCAGAAATAAAATTCAGGTTGGTCGTCTTTTAGCTTAATTTTAATTTTTTGAACGATCTTGATATCCCTCAGGATGCGTTTGATGCCAAGTCCAGGCAGTCTTAATAATTTCTTGTACTGATTCATATTGTGGAGTCCACCCCAAAACCTCACGAGCTTTGGTTGAATCAGCAATCAAAGAATCGGGGTCACCAGCACGGCGTGGCCCAACTGTAGCCGGAATTTCCATCCCCGTCGCTTCACGAGCCGCTTCCACCATTTGTTTCACTGAATATCCATTAGCCGTTCCCAAATTAAATTGATTTGAAACGTTACCCTTTGCCAAATAATCAAGAGCCAAGACATGCGCATCAACCAAATCCATCACATGCACATAGTCACGGACGTTGAAGCCATCAGGCGTGTTATAGTCATCCCCAAACATCGTGATGGCATCACGCTCACCGAGTGCTGTTTGTAAAATAATCGGTACCAAATGAGTTTCAGTCGGATGATCTTCACCGATTGAACCATCTGGCTTAGCTCCTGCTACATTAAAGTAACGTAGGGCCACCCATTTCAAATTATACGCCTTATCAGCCCAAGCCATAATTTGTTCCATCTGTAGCTTTGAAAGGCCATACGGGTTAATTGGTAATTGAGGCGTCGTTTCTTTAATTGGACTTTCTTTAGCATCCCCATAGGTAGCTGCTGTTGAAGAAAAGACAATTTGCTTTACATCATGTTCCAGCATCACTTCTAAGAGCGCAATCATTCCCGCCGTATTATTATCAAAATACTTCAACGGATCGGTCATCGATTCTGGCACAATTGAAGAGGCCGCAAAATGAACAACTTGGTCAATTTCTTCTTGATCAAAAACCGCTGACAACGCTTGCTTATCACGGATATCAACTTGATAAAAAGGAACATCTTCAGGCACAGCTAGTCGGTGCCCTGTCGCCAAATTATCCACAACTACCACTGCCTTATTTTGAGCACGTAATGAATCAACCATATGCGATCCAATATATCCTGCCCCACCTAATACCAAAGTACTCATGTCTGTTCTCCTTCTAAAACCCTTATAATTAATGTTATGAACCAGCTTGCTGATCACATCCATCATACTACTTCTTTAGTTTTCAGTCCATTTGATCCCTACTTCAGCCGCCAACTCATCCCCCATCCAAATTTGATGTTTGGTTTGATTTTTTTGTTGAATGACTTTAGACACAACGGTCTCACCCAGCAAAACTTCGTGCTCAAATTTGATATTAACCAACTGGGGTTCATGTTCCAACAAAAAATCACGACCTAGTGGATCTTGCGCCCAATCTAAGTATTTAGCATTATTGACGTGTTGATTAGAATCAATATCGGAAAATCGAACTTGATATAGCCGTGTTAGGTCTGCTGCTTCTTCATTAGTAAATCGCAATGGTTTCGCAAGATGTGGCACGCGTTTAACTGAATCAGGTTGATATGCTTGTACTAATGCATCTGGAATCCGCGCCATTTTCCTTTTTTCCATATCTAGCATGGCATACATTGAATCAATTTGAATAATTTTATTACTATCTTCATCTAAAAATGTATAATCGCGTTTCGCAAAAAATGGGTTAAATTCTTTTCCATGCGTTTGGATGGTTACCGTCTCTCCCACAGATGGTCGCCGGTAGATTATAATTTCATGTTGTAAAACAATCCAGCCTAGTCCCATGGCATGCGTATAATCAGGTCCAACTTCATACGCTAAGGATTGTTTGGTTGATCCCATAATCGCTAAACTTAGAATATTTGGAAGCATCAACTTCCCTGACATATCCCCTTCAAAATCCAAAATTTCATGTTTTGTTTCAAAAATTCGCATCTTTGTTTTTATTATCCCTCATTCTGTTCTTGATAAGCCAAATATAGTGTTTGACGGTCTAATTGGCGTTTTTTAGCAATTTCTTTTACCGCAGCGGTAGTTTTCAAGCCTTGCTTCACCAATGCATCTACGGCCTCTAAGTTCGATAAATCAGCTAGTGGATCTTGAAGCTCCGCAGCTAACTCAACCTCTAAGCCCCCTTCAATCACGATCACAAACTCGCCTCGCACTTGATTATCCTGAGACCATCGTACTAATTCTTCGGCAGTTCCCCGCAAAAACTCCTCATACCGTTTAGTTAATTCCCGGGCCAGGACCACCCGGCGATCAGGCCCCAAAATCTTAGCAATATTAGCCAATGTCTTCGCCAGCCGGTGAGGGGCCTCATAAAAAATCATTGTTTCAGAATGCCGAGCCAATGCTACCAGTTCGGCTTGTTGTTCTTTCGGCTTACGTTGCAAGAAACCATAAAACAAAAATGGTTGCGGAGCTAACCCAGATGCGATCAAAGCCGTAATTCCTGCAGATGCACCGGGAATTGGTACAACTGGAATATCAGCATCTAAGGCTGCTAACACCAATTCATGCCCAGGATCTGAAATTGATGGCATCCCAGCATCAGAAACCTGAGCGAGATCCAGACCTTGTTGCAAACGATCGATTAATTCTGGAATTCGTGTTTCTTTATTATGTTCATGAAATGAAATTTGTTTAGTTGTAATAGCAAATTGATTTAATAATTGTGCTGTGTGTCTGGTATCTTCAGCGGCAATTAAATTCACTGTTTTCAATGTTTCAATGGCACGTTGTGTCATATCACCTAAGTTACCAATGGGGGTGGGAACTAAAAAAAGGGTCCCAGTCATTTGCTTAATAAAACTTTTTTGTACTTGCATCCCTGACTCCAATTCTACGGCTAAAGTATTGCATTAATCATTTGCTAAAATAAACTGACTTTTTAAAACTAACGTCTCTACGACCGTTTGAAAACTTATATTACTATTTAGCCACTGCGGAGCCTTCAAGCACAGCTCTTGCACCATTAATAACTTATTAAACCCAAATGGTTCAGCGAGCGCCAGCCAGCTTGTAGCATCTTCAATTCGCGGTGTATATATCGCTCCATCCATCATCAATAATACGTCACGCCACGCTGCTGCTAATAAGTTTAATAATACCATTTGCCGATTTTTATCTTGAGCGAGCGGCATTAATTGAATTTGAACTTGAGTAAATGCTTGCGGATCTAGGCGCAGAATTCGTTGTACCAAATCACCCAGCACCTGGTAGCTTTGCTTGAACCAATCGTCCTCCAACCATTCTCCTGCCGTCTCTAAACTATTCGTTAGGGTCGCAATAAGTTCTACCTGCGTTCGCGGATAACCTAACTCTACTAATCCCTTTTGATAAACGTGAGGTTCGATCGCGTGAAAATCAATCACTTGGGTTCGTGAGATAATGGTTGGCAACACTTGTTGTCGATTTTCAACCATCAAAATGGCCGTTTGTTGACCCACCGGCTCTTCGATAAATTTCAAGAGCCCGTTGGCAGCATTATCGGTCATCGTATCGGCCGCACTAATAATAAAGACTTTTTGTCGTCCTTCGACCGCTGTCTTATTAAATTCATCTTGTAGATACCGAATTTGATCAATTTTAATAGACCGGCCATCTGGCTGAATCTCAATCACATCTGGATGCTCGTGTGCAGCAATTCTTTGACAATGTGAACAAACTAAATCAGGATCACCATTCGGCGTTGGATGCTCACACATCAACCGCATCGCTAACCAAGTGGCAACATCCGCTTGGCCTTGGCCTTTTGGACCAGCAAATAAAAAAGCATGTGCTAATTGCTGACTCTCAATCGCCAACTTTAATCGCTCCACGAGCGCTGATTGCTGTAAATAAGCGCGTTTCACAATTTCTTGAGCTTCCATGCTTTTCTCCTTAATCTTATCTAATCTTAGAAACGATGGAATTGTTCAATATCTTGAACAAAGACCGTCGCCCCACCAACTTGCACTTCCATCGGCATAGCGGTTGTGGCCTCAAATGATAAATCTAAACTAGCTGAAGGGGCCATAAATTGTTTACGTGCCTTAGCATTATTTTTAATAATTTCCAAAACATCTTCAACGCGATCATTTTCAATCCCAATCATAAAGGTTGTATTTCCGGACCGCAGAAAGCCACCTGACGTGGCCGTTCGCGTTGCTCGAATATTATTTTTAATAAATTCGGTTCCTAATTTATTTGCATCTTTATCTTGTACCACGGCGATAATCATTTTCATGGTTTATTCCTCCATTTTCAAAACGCGGTTAACAGCTTGCCAAGCATCCTCAATCACTTGTTCCAACGGTTGCTCCGCATCAATCACAACAATTCGTTTGGGATCTTGTTGAGCTAATTGGTGATATCCCGCACTGACGCGCTGATGAAATTCAATCGAATCCAGATCGAGCCGATTGATTTCGTTCTGTCGATGAGCTTGAATCCGTTCCAAACCAATTTCTGGTCGGATATTAAAATATACCGTACAATCCGGCAAGAATCCTTCCAAAGCAAAATCATTCAGTGCCCTAACGTTATCCATGCCCAGCTCTCGCCCTGCACCTTGGTAGGCGATCGAACTATCCACAAACCGATCAGATAAAACGATTTTGTTCGCGGCTAATGCCGGTTTAATTGTTTTTTGAACGTGCTCACGTCGTGAAGCGGCATATAAAAGCGCCTCAGTTCTAATATCCATCGTTGGATAGGCCGGACTTAAGACTACGTCGCGAATGGCCTCAGCTACTGGATTATCAGTTCCACCAGGTTCGCGAGTAATTAACAACTGTGAACCATATTGTTTTTGTAAGCGTGGCATCAAAACTTTCAAGACACTCGTTTTGCCAGCACCTTCTGGACCTTCAAAACTAATAAATTTACCAACCATTGCAACCCCCTAGTCTAATTGCTCTGAACGAATAATTGATCGTTGCCACTGCCCTTTCATTTTTCGGGTGCGCGCAGCTCGTAATAAGAAAAAATATTTTTGTTTGGCAAATGCCGTTTGAGCTTTAATCCAACGTGGATCAATTTCACTTTCAAAGAGGGCTATCTCAGAAGCTTTGGCTTTCTCATAATCATATTTAGCGTCATCAATTGCATCTAATAATTCTGCATCATAAATTTCTGGCTTTAATTTCAACTTTTTTAATCCAAACATTACATCTGAGTCCTCCCCTCTACGGACTTAATCAAAGTAATTTCATCCGCGTAATCGATATCACTCCCTACCGCCAAACCGGTTGCTAAGCGCGATACATGAATACCCGCTGGCTTTAAGAGCCGACTCAGGTACATCGCAGTTGCTTCACCTTCAGCGTTCGCATTTGTACCCACAATCACTTCTTGAATTTCTTCATTTTTTTGGAGTCGTTTCACGAGCGAATCAATATTAATATCATCCGGTCCTTTTCCCGCGAGTGGCGATAAAACACCATGTAGGACATGGTAACGACCTCTAAACTCATTTGTATTTTCTAAAGCCATTAAATCTTTAACTTCTTCAACAACTAAAATCACAGTGGGATCTCGGGTTTCATCTTGACAAATTGAACAAGGATCTTCTTCAGTTAAATTCCCACAAATACTACAAAATTTTAAATCTCGCTTAGCTGATATCAGGGATTGAGCGAAATGCGTGACATCATCTTCTTGCATATCAATCGTATAAAATGCTAACCGTGTCGCTGTTTTAATTCCAATTCCTGGTAATTTTGTATAGCTATCAATTAATTTTGCAATTGGTTCTGGATACTGCATCAAAACTCCCCCACTCCTTATATAAATATTCGTTAATCAGCTTTAACTTCAACTAAATCATCCCCAAATAAATCTTTAGCCGCTTGAACAATCTCATGCGTCTGTGTTGATTCTCCGTCATTTTCAATCGCATCTGGTAAATCAGTCGCGGTCATTTCTACTTCCGTACTAGCAGCTGCACGTTCAGGAACCGTTTGATTTTGACGATGTTGTTGAATCCATTGTTTTCTTAAAATAGGCCATTCATCATTGGTAACTAAGCCCAGCTCTCGTTCATTTTCTGCACCGGTTAACTTACGAATCTGTTCATTTAATGTATCCACTAGCGTTTGATCTTTTTTCGTTTTATCACGGAAAATTTCAAAATCAAAGCCCAAAAGAACCCCATTAGCCGAGGCTGCTAATGGTTTAGCGGTACTTAAAATGGCTTTTTGGGAGACATTTAATTGTGCCACGACATCAGCCCACACTCCTTGCAAGCGATTCAAATCGCCACGGGTTGCTTCGCCCAAAATAGCAAAAACATGACTTTGTTCAGTGCTGGCTTTATGTGCCATTTTAATCGGTTTAGTGACAGGTGTCACAGTAGAAGTTGTCGATTGTGTAGTTTCCGCTTGTGGCGACGTTAAAATTGGTTTATCCCTGACAGGTGCTGGATTAGGCTGACTCACCAATTCTTTGGTTTGTACCGGTTGTTTGATTTGCGACACTTCTTGATTTAGACGACTTAACTTAACCGTTAAAACTTCTAAATAGATACTAGGCCGGTTTGTAAAACGTAATTGTTGTTGTGTTTCATTGAGCAAGTCAATCATTTGATACCAAATATCGGCTGCCTGATTCTTCGCTAATTGTTTAAAATTATCATCCGGAACCAACGCAATTAAATCAGGCGCTTCCGTATTTAACAACAAGTCACGGGCATAACTAATGAGATCTTCAATAAAACGGCCTGCATCTTTTCCCGCAATTAAGACTTCAGAAAGCTTTGCTAAGGCACGTTTTGAATCATGATCGACTAATGCCATCACGTATTCGCCTAATAAGGTCTGAGTGACCGATCCCGTCACCAGCAGGGCGTTTTCTAACGTCACATGTCCATTTCCAAATGATAAAGCTTGATCTAGAATACTTAAGGCATCACGCATTCCACCATCAGCCGCATTGGCGATCACTTTCACCGCCGTCTCATCATAGGTATTGCCACGTTGATTCAAAATATAAATCATTCGATCATAAGCAGCCGTAGCATCAATCCGCTTAAAATCAAATCGTTGAGTACGTGAGATAATTGTTGCCGGAATCTTCTGTGGTTCCGTAGTAGCTAGAATAAAAATCACGTTGGCTGGTGGTTCCTCTAGGGTTTTCAAAAGTGCATTAAAGGCACCCGTTGATAACATATGCACCTCATCAATGATGTAAACCTTATATTGAGCTAATGTGGGCGCATAATTAACATCTTCTCGAATTTCTCGAATCTCATCAACGCCATTATTTGAAGCGGCATCTAATTCAATAATATCGCCTAAGGTCCCTTGGTCGATCGCCTGACAAATTTCACAAGTACCATCAGCTTCCCCATCTACTGGATGAAGACAATTCACCGCTTTAGCAAAAATTTTTGCCGCTGATGTTTTCCCAGTCCCGCGTGGTCCGGTAAATAAATATGCATGCGAAATTTGTTCCGTCATTAAAGCATTCCGGAGGGTCTTTGTCACCACCTCTTGACCAACCATATCTGCAAATTTTTGTGGACGCCAGGTCCGATAAAGTGCTTGATAAGCCATCTGCTACCCTCCGTTTCTAATTTATAATCTTATCTTTTATTTTAACAAAATTTAACCAGTTTCAAACTAATTATTTTGGTAAAAATATTTACAAAAAGAGGCTCGGAACACAAAATTCCGAACCTCTCATTAAAATCATATATAAGGCACAGTCTACGATCTCCTTAGTGCTGCTGCCTTCCGAC
This sequence comes from Weissella coleopterorum, assembly GCF_011304355.1. Taxonomy (NCBI): domain Bacteria; kingdom Bacillati; phylum Bacillota; class Bacilli; order Lactobacillales; family Lactobacillaceae; genus Weissella; species Weissella coleopterorum. The sequence goes on from NZ_CP049888.1 coordinate 1,566,280, forward strand.
CCTGACACGGTTCGAAGTGCAAACTTGCCTTTGTCTTTCGACATTTAATATTGTAACACGTTCCCACTTTAATAATCAACCGATTTCAAATACAAACCACTAGCCGGTGCAGTTAAGCGGGCTTGCTGACGATCCTTTTGAGCTAATAAACGTGGAATATCATCTACCGGACGACTACCACCGCCAATTTCTAGTAAAACTCCTACCATGATACGAATTTGATTATACAAAAAACCCGTGCCTGTAAATTCAAAAATTAATTCTTGTTGCTCAACATCATTTGAAAACTTAACCGCGGTGACTGTACGTACCGTCGTTTTAGCTTGAAATCCTGCCGCTGCAAAACTTTGCCAATCATGTTCTCCTAAATAATCATTAATAGCTTGTTCCATTTTACTAGGTTCCAAATAGCGCGGCCAATAACCCGTGTAATTACGCTTAAAAGGATCTCTAAAGCTTCGGTTTGAAAGACGATACAAATATGTTTTAGTATGTGCATTATATTGCGCATGGAAATCTGAATCAACCTTTTCAACCGTCTTAATCTCAATATCAAACGGCAGCATCGTCGCTAATCCTTTTTGCACCCCTATTACCGGAATGTCAAATGGTAAATCAAAATGCGCCACTTGTCCTAAAGCGTGAACTCCAGCATCCGTCCGCCCGGAACCTTGCACTCGAATCGGTTGAATCGGATTTTTAGCCATTCTATTAACAGCCTTTTCTAGTTCACCTTGGACGGTCCGTTTATTTGGTTGGACCTGCCAACCAGAAAAATCGGTTCCATCGTAGGCGACAATGGCTCGGTATCTAGGCATTGAGTTATTCTCCTTCATCAGTAAATAAATTTTAAAATACAAAATAAAAATTAAATAATAAAATCGCAAAAATAATAAAAACGAGTACTGCCCAAGTATCAATACGTTGCCAGGTTTGTAGCCGATACTTCGAACGTTCTACATCACCCCGGTAACCCCGCACTTCCATGGCATCCCCTAATTCAATTGCTCGCTTAATCGCATTAATAAAAAGAGGAATTAAAACCGGGATAAACGCCTTAGCCCGTTTAATTAAATTCCCTTCATTGAACAAAACCCCTCGTGCCCGCTGAGCATTAATAATCATTTCCGCTTCATCTAATAACGTCGGTACGAATCGCAAAGCAATTGAAACCATTAGAGCCAACTCAGCTACAGGAACTTTCACTTTTTGCAGAGGCCGTAGTAAGGTTTCCAATGCATCCGCAATATCTAATGGCGGCGTCGTGAGCGTTAGAACGGTTGAAAACATAATTATCAACATAAACCGAATAAAAATTGCTCCACCATTCACCAAACCATCCGTTGTAATTTTAAGCCACCCCCATGCCCACCAAACATGCCCAGTCGTCACAAAAAGCACTTGTAAAAGCGTAGTGAACAACATCAAAAAAATCAAAGGTCGAACTCCGCGAATAAAAACTCCCAGTCCCAACCGCGTTAAATTAACAACAAGCAGCGTCATTGCCGTGGCTAAGAGGTAACCAGGCCAATTGGTTGCCAGAAAAATCATAAAAATAAAAGCGATACTTAAAACTAATTTCACCCTTGGATCAAGTCGATGAATCAATGAATTACCTGGTAAATATCGGCCAATCAAAATCTTACTAAACATCATTAGCCTCCCTGATTTTGTAGGCTAATTGATCAGCCAATGCATCAATATCCAAGATCTGTTCTAAAACAATGCCTTTTTGTGCTAACTTATCAGCAAAAGCTTTAGCCATAGGGACATCCAACTGTTTTGCCATCAACCACTCTGGATCAGAAAAGATTTCCTCCGGTGTTCCCGCTTTAACCACCGTGCCGTGTTCAAACACTAAGATTTTTTGGGCATATTGTGCCACAAATTCCATTTGATGAGTTACTAAAACAATTGTCATCCCATACTCTTTTTGAAGCTGTCTAAAAAGAAGCATCAATTCCTGTTGACCTTGCGGATCCAATCCGGCAGTTGGTTCATCTAGCACCAATATTTCAGGTTCAAGTGCCAGCACACCAGCAATGGCTACCCGGCGCATTTGGCCACCCGACAAATCAAAAGGTGATTGTTGATCAAATTTTTCAGGCATCCCAACTAAGCGTAATGCTTTCCGCGCCAAAATTTCGGCCTCCTTAATGCTATGTCCAAAATTTTTCGGTCCAAACATCACATCCGCCAAGACAGTTTCTTCGAATAATTGCGCCTCGGGAAATTGAAATACCATTCCCACGTGGCGTCTGATTTCATTGGTCGCAGCTAATTTGGTCGTTGGCGTGACCGTCTGATCCAATATGTTAATCCGCCCAGTTTGCGGCAAAATCAGACCATCCAAAAGCTGCAACATCGTTGATTTACCTGAACCAGTGTGCCCAATCACCGCCGTAAACTGATTTTTTAAGATCGAAAAGTTAACATCATGGACGCCAGTTACTGCAAACGGTGATTCAAATTGATATGTAAACCCTACTGCTTGGAAATTGATTGCCATAGCCAATTCACCATCCCATCCGTTGTTTCATAAGTTTGCGGTACCTTCACCCCACGCTGGGCCAACTTAGCTTTCAGTTGTTCGGCAAAAGGAACATTCAGCCCTAATTCAATTAATTTTGCTGCATTATTAAAAACTTGTGCTGGTTGTCCCTTTTCTATAAGTTGTCCATCATTGATTACAATGACTCGATCTGCATGAGCGGCTTCATCGATATCATGAGTGATTGAGATCACCGTTAACTCAGCTCCTAATTCAATTTTAAGGGCACGAACTAAGTCAATCATTTCTCGCCGCCCCTTAGGATCTAACATCGCAGTAGCTTCATCCAGGATTAAGACTTGCGGCTCAATTACTAAAGCACTGGCCAATGCCACGCGTTGTTTCTGACCACCAGATAAATGAGCTGGCTCTCTTTTTGCAAATTCTAACATACCTACGCGGCCTAAAGCTTCTTTGACCCGTGTTTTCATTTCAGGTCGCTCAATTTGTCGATTTTCTAGACCAAAAGCTACATCGTCTTCCACTGTTGCCCCAACAAATTGATTATCTGGATTTTGAAAAACCATTCCAACCAGATTTCTAATTTCAAAAATATTTTCCTCATTAATAATTAAATCGTTGATTTTAATCTGTCCAGTTTCAGTCGTTAAAAGACCGGTCAATAATTTAGCCAAAGTTGATTTACCAGACCCATTATGACCAATCACAGCGACCCACTCTCCTTTTTCAATCTTAAAGGTTAATTGATTCAACGCTGGTTCAGCTCGATTCGGATATGTATATGTTAAATTTTGAATATCAATCATCGTTCATACATCCTTAAAAATTTTAATCTCAACGATATTCTACCAAATATCGTTTGCTTCTTGTTACAATAAAAGTATTGTACTGCATATCTGCGTATTCATGAATTGATTGCGTATCAATTTAATCCATAACCAATCCATCAATGCAGTGTCTTTAAATTTAATTTAAACGAGGTAAAAAATAACCATGACCGAGATTGATCTCAACCATTCCAATGATTATCGAAATGTGACTGACTACTATAAAAATATGTCGGATGAAGCGATTCGAGCTGACTTAGACGATAAACGGAACGCTGCCGTTTCTATCATGCAAAACTTAACCCATGATTTCAACAAGGCCACTGCCGTCCGAAATAGCAATGCCTTTGCGACTCGTAAACTAATTTTTCTAAATCCTGTCAACCAATCCTTCCCTGATCGAACAGAAGGTTCCAAGAAATGGGATCGGCGTGGATCAGTTGGCACATACAATTACGAACATATCGAACATCATCGTGTCACTGATTATCAAGCCGTTTTTGATCAACTGCATACCGAAGGTTACACTATTTATGCGATCGATAACATTGAATCTTATCATCCCACCAACCTGTTTGAAACCCAACTAGATCAGAAAGCTGCATTTATTTTTGGTGAAGAACAAATCGGACTGGCAGATGAACTAATTGCAGCCGCCGATGCCATGCTTTTCATTCCACAAGCCGGTAGTGTTCGTTCGCTCAACGTTTCAGTTGCCCATGGGATTGTTTTAGCTTTCTATGCGGCGCAACATCCAAATCTTTAGAAATATAGCGCATAAAATTTGATTATTTTTGATAGAATAACACCTTTTGAAACGAAGGGAGCTAGGAAAATTCCGAGCTCCCTTTTTGATTTAAAACTTTATTTCTCATCCAAATCATTATAACCGGCTTGGCTATCCCCAGTAATTAAAATGCCCAAGTTTTTTTGAATAAAAGGGACCAACCAATAATCCAGTCCAAACGAGCGCCCCGCCCCATTCATTAAGGCGATACCTACAAATGGTAATAACAAGGCCGAAATTGAAAAGGAAGTTCCTAACATCACTAACGACAACAAGAAAGTCATGAAGCCTGCTAGGGTGGTCATAAAGCCGACAAACAACGCTAACCCCACTCCTGCAAAAACTGAACCAATCCCACCACCAACGGCAACCCCAGTAATAATTAAGAAAATCCCTGTTGCTAAACGCAAAGGTACTGACCATAAGGTATTCCCTACGTTTGAAACATTCCCCTGACCTGAAATAATGTGTTGCGGTGTTGAAAAAATTTCACGCTGAAGGTAGCGATACATTTGATAGTTTGAACCTAATTGCGCCAAAAAATGTAAATTACTTAAATGTTTCAAATCATGGGCCCAAAAGCCTGTCATGGTGAATCGATTCTTAAAGACTGCCACCCCATAACGTGAACCGACCGAGATAAAAATTCTTTGTCGACGTGGCTTAAAAGCATTTAAATCTCCATGATCGAGTAACTTGACGGCAACGTTATTTCCCACTTTATCTGCTTGGTTGACGGCGGTATGCACATTTTGTGGCCAAAAATAACGATTTTCGCCTCTTTTAGGCATCAAGGTTTCCGCCCCTTGACCGTTACTTAGTTGATCTGGCAAAGGTTGCACAACTGAATCTCCCAAAGCATAAATATCCGCTTCATCTAAGATTCGCATTTCTGGATTAACCCGAACTTTACGGGCCTCATCTTGTTGCAAATTCAAATCACCCATCTGGGTCCGTCCCTGTGTTCCGCCAGCCCAAACCACAGTATTTGTCATAATTTGTGTTCCATCATCCAAAGCGAGATGATCTTCAAAAATTTCCGTTACGGTTATATTTTTACGAACTTTCACGCCTTGGTGTTTTAAATAATTTTCCACTTTATGGCTGGTTTTAATGTCATCTAGGTCAGTTAGAATTTCTCCATGAGCTTCTACTAAAATCAATTCAATCTCACGCGGACGCAACTGATTGGCTTTCGCTAGAATACGGCGTTCATCCAGTAATTCTCCCAGAATTTGAATTCCCAAATAACCACCCCCGACAACAACCAACCGTAGTTTTTGGTGATGCAAATCTTCGTCTAACTCAATCGCTCCTTGACGAATGATTTCTTCAATGTGTACCCGCAATGACGTCGCTTGATCCAAACTCCAAAAAGGGAATCCATACTCGGCCCCCCAGGAATATCGACCTTCGCTTCAACTCCACCAGCCCAAATCAATTTATCATAATTAATGTTTCCCACGGAGGTTTGTACAGTATGTTGTACAGCATTCACTGTTTCAACATGGGCAGTGACAATTTTAACGTTCTTTTGATGCATGAAAAGCTGGCGCAAATCAAATTGAACGGCACTAGGTTCAATTCGTTTCGTTGCTACTTCATGCAAACTGGTCCGATATGTAAAAAAGGGATGTTCGTCGATCAAAATAATTTCATATTCAGATTTCTGATTAAATTTTTTAGCTAATTTGCGCGCCGTCATGACTCCAGCATATCCAGCTCCAACAATAATAATTCGCTTTTTCATCATTTCCCCCTCGTCTTTACTTCAAAATGTAGTTGTTAGTTTTCGTGAGGTCTTCTTTTAATCCTTAACAGCGCATTTCGGTATGCCCTATTCTTTTAAATCAGCCCATTTATGACTAAGCTGATTTCCACCTTATTTCAATATAACCTTGGTCTCTATTTTACCGTATTTCCCTAATTAACGGGTACTATTATCCAAGATTCCCAGAATTTAAACTTTAAAATTAATCAAATTGCTCAATCGCTTTAAGCATAACGTTATAACCTTAAAATTACCAAATTCAGTAAGAGTTTTATTTTTTTACTAAATTTAAGCAAAAAAAAAGTTTAGGTGGCACCTAAACTTCTTCTTAAACGTTTATTTGATTAGAATTGATCCATCAAAAGTTGACGAATTTCTTCCAAACGTGGTTGACGAGGATTTCCTGGAGTACATTGATCGTTGTAAATTAAGTCCATCAACTTATCAACTGAATTTTCCAAGTCCTTCTTAGCAACACCGTTACCTGATAAGGTGGTATCAATATCTAAAGCATCTGTTAGCTTCTTAATTTCAGTTAACAAGGATTGAACTAACTCTGCGTCTGTTTGCCCCTTCAAACCAAGGTAACGAGCGATATCAGCATAGTCCTTTTGTGCAGTATATGTTTCATAACGTGGGAAAGGTGTTCGCTTAACATTACCTGTCACCGCATTGAATTTGATCACATGTGGCATCGCAATTGTAATAGCCAAACCGTGTGGCAAACCAAATTCTCCACCAGTCTTGTGAGCTAATGAATGATTAATCCCTAGGAAGGCGTTCGCAAATGATTGCCCGGCCAAAGTTGAAGCATAATGCATCTTAGTTCGTGCGTCACGTCCTTCAAGGGTTGGGTGACTTGGATCATACTTATATGATGTAACCAAGTTTTCAAAAATCAACTTAATTGCTTGCAAAGCCCATGGACGTGTAAATTCTGAAGACATCACTGAAACATATGATTCCAATGCGTGCGACAAGGCATCCATTCCTGAGTAAGCAACTGTCCGCTTTGGTACGGTCATAACAAATTCAGGATCAACAATTGCCACTTGGGGCGTCAATTCATAATCTGCCAAAGGATACTTAACATGTGTTTCATCATCCGTAATCACCGCAAATGGTGTTACTTCTGATCCAGTTCCTGAAGTTGTTGGAATGGCAACCAATTGCGTTGAACGAGCCTGTTCAAACTTAACAATTCGCTTACGGATATCCATAAACTTCTGTTGTAGTTCTCCAAACAATCCCATCAAAGCTTGATCATCCTCTAAGATACCAGGATGTGAAATTGAATACTCGTATAAGAAGCGAGCAACTTTACCAGCATCCAAAGCTGATCCACCACCAAGTGCAATTACAGTGTCCGGCTTAAAGGCCGCCATTTGACGAGCAATATCAACAGCTTGGCTAATTGTGGGATCAGGACGAACCGTTCCGTACAATGAGGTTTTCACTGGTGTTGTACTTAAGTTAAATTGATCTAAGACCTTATCGACGAATCCAAATTGAACCATTCCTGGATCAGCCACAATAAATGCGCGCGAAACGTCTTGCAAGTCTTGCAAATAAGTAATTGAGTTTGATTCGTAGTAAATATCCTTTGGTAACCGGACCCATTGTGGACGATTACGTCGACGGGCAACCGTCTTAATATTTAACAAATCGTAAGTTGAAAGATTATGTGACAATGAATTCTTCCCCCATGATCCAGTACCAAGTGTCAATGATGGACGCAAGGCATCAGTATAAATATCTCCAACCCCACCAATTGAATCAGGTTGGTTTACCAAAATTCGTGATGCTTCAACTGCATCAGCATAATGCTTCACAAATGGGTCATCTTGTGCTCCAATTTGGATAGCTGCATTGTGTCCAGCGCCTTGATAGTTCAAGAGAGCGCGAACAATTTCAATTCCTTCTTCACGTGAACCAGCTTGGTAAACAGACAATAATGGGCTTAGCTTTTCTGATGATAATGCCTCACCAATATTTTTCTTATCAAGCTCAAACATCAAAACATCTTTGTCAGCAGGCACTTTAATTTCTGCCCGTTTTGCAATATTTTGACCGGACATTCCAGCCACAGGACCCTGTACTCCAAAGCCTTCAGCATTCTTCACGAAGACACCTTCGGCTAACTTTTCGTGATCCTTTACCGGCACTAAGTAAGCACCTTGCTCTTGCATTTGCTTCATGAAGGCTGGATAAACTTCCTTGGCTACTACAACTGAGTTTTCAGTGGCACAAATCATTCCATTATCAAATCGCTTTGATAGTAGCAAATCTTCAACGGCACGCTCAACATCTGCAGTTGCATCGATATATACAGCCCCGTTACCTGCTCCAACACCCATTGATGGATTTCCTGAAGTTAAGGCGGCGTGGACCATTGATGGACCACCAGTAGCCAAAATCGAAGCAATGCCAGGATTCTTAATCAAAGCCGTTGTTCCTTCAAGTGAAGGCTTTTCGACCCACTGGATGAAGTTTTCTGGTGCACCAGCCGCAACGGCTGCATCGTAAACAATCTTAGCGGCATGTGATGATGACTTTTGCGCTTGTGGATGAAAAGCAAAGACAATCGTATTACGTGTCTTAGCTGACAACATTGACTTAAAAATAGCTGTTGAAGTTGGATTAGTCGTAGGTACAATTCCAGCCAACACCCCAAGTGGAGCGGCTAATTCAACTTTACCAGTGACACGATCCTCATTGATAACACCAACTGTCTTATCATTTTTGATGGCGTTATAAACAGACTCTGAAGCGAACCGATTCTTAGTATCTTTATCCTCAACTACTCCACGTCCTGTTTCTTCAACAGCTTCATGAGCTAATAGTAGTGAATTTTCTGAGCCAGCCAAGGCCATTGCGGCAACAATTTTATCAACTTGTTCTTGTGTATAAGTTGAAAATTCAACGGCGGCCTTCTGTGCCTTTTCTACTAATTCCCCTGTCATTTTAACTGCCGCGTACATCCGGGCAGCCTTCTCTTCGGGTGTTAAAACTTTTTTTGCTTTTTTGGGTACTTTTGTTTCAGCCATGTTAAATTCTCCCATATTTGTTGGATTATTTATTTCGTTTGTGTATTTATTAACAATGTTAATTATAACAACATGAATCTGATTGTCAAGCAAATAAAACTAATTAAATTAATATAAAACACCATTTAAAACGCGATTTAACCTCACGATTGTGAAACTTTTAATTTTGGTAGCGTTTTCATCAACGAATTAACTAGTTCTTTATTTTCAGGATTTTGTGAAACATATTTCAAATATTTTAAATGAACGGCATTAAAAAAGCTAGGAGTTAAATCCTAGCCTCAAATAATTACCAAATTTGAATTCTCGCGGAAGGGTCACGCCACATTCGATCTTCTGTTTGAACATCAAATGCTTTAAAGAATTCATCAAAATTCGCTACCTGCACATTCACTCTCAACTTTGCCGGACCATGCACATCTACACTCGCCATCATTTGCATAAATTCAGGACGGGCTTTCATCCGCCAAATCGTAGCCCAGTTAATAAAGAAAGCAGTCGCTGAGAAGTCATCGTCACGTTTCGCCGCTGCCAAAGCAGCTGATAGTCCACCTAAATCAGCTACATTCTCTGAAACCGTCAATTTACCATTCACTTTGACACCATAGGAATCTAGACCATCAAATTGGTTAATCACCGCTTGTGTTCGCTCTTCAAAGGCCGCATAATCAGCCGTTAACCACCAATTATTCAAGCTTCCATTTTCATCAAAAGAAGCGCCATTAGTATCAAAAGCATGCGAAATTTCATGGGCAATCACTGCCCCAATCCCGCCATAATTAGCTGATGAGCTTTGTTGTAAGTCATAAAAGGGCGCCTGTAAAATCGCCGCCGGAAAGACAATTTGATTTTGTTGTGGGTCATAATAGGCATTAACCATATGCGCTGGCATATGCCACTCCGTCCGATCAACTGGTTGATTCCATTTCGACCACGCATATTGGATCGATTGTTCACTTAGTCGCTGAAAGTTATCAAATAAACTCTGATTTTCATCAATAATCTTATCATAATAGCGTTGCGGTAAAGTCGCCGGATATCCAATATGTGCTACAATTTTATCTAATTTTTGGATCGCTTTTTGACGAGTTTGGTCTGCTAACCACGTGTTATTTTGCAAACGTTCTTTATATACCTCAATCATTGTCGCAACTTTTGCTTCAACATCATTTTTAGCCTCTTCAGAGAATTTATTTCGCGCATACCATAGGCCTAATGCTTGATTAAACGGACCGGCCGCTAGATAGTAGGCAGCCTTTGGAATGGAACTAGCTTCTGGCGTTCCACTAATCATTCGACCATACGCTCCCCCCATCACCCGTAATTCATCGGTCAAAATACTGGTATAACTTAGCATCGTTTCGATCAATAAGTGTGCTTTCAATAGCGGCCAAGCTTCCTCAGAATAAAATTGATCTGCATGTTGCCAAAAACGTTCTTCCGGTACAATGACAATATCTGGTTGGGTTCCAAGCATGGCTCCCATAAAATCGGCCAATGGTAAATTCTTAACCATTTCAATAAATTGATCCCATTGATATGGATGATAAAGTTTTGCATATTCAGCATTTTCTTCATTTGATAACACATACTGCGCAATACGTGCATCAAGAGCAATATTTTTATCTAGCAAATCATTCGCATCATTTTCAGAATAACCAAATTTAATTAAAATAGGTAACGTTGTTTTACGATACGCCGCTAGTAACTCTGCTCCTTTAACATGGCCTGGGGCGTAATACGTTGTATCTGGTAAAATCGTTCCTAAAGCATCCGCCCATAGAACATTCATCCGTGCATCCTTAAAGTCTGGTGCCACGCCAAAGGGCATTGCATTCGGCCATGCTAATTTTTCAAACTCTGTCAAATGTTGAGTGTATTCTGTAAAAGATTTCAGGTCATTAATTTTTTGAACAATTGCTTGAACTGGAGCTATACCAACTTCATTTCGTTGTGCTTGATCCGCAGTTAGTCGGTGTAATTTAATGAAATTCTGTAATACTACATCATTTGGTACATTCTCACCAGCTTGCCATTGCGCTGTCGTTGTTAACATTAATTCTTCAATCGTATCGCTCAGATCGTTGAAACCACCTGTTCGTGGCTTGTCATCTGGGATTTGGGCTTGTGCTTCCCACTCACCATTAATGGCTTCATAAAAATCATCTTGTCTTCGCATTTTATCACCTTTTTTATCCATATTTTAAACCAAATTATACGCTTTTTACGATAAATAAAAAACGATCGCATGCTTTACTATATCGCAATGAGACCGTCTTTTATTTTAACTGAAACTATTGAACAGCGAATCCTAGGCTTCGGCAAAAATAACCTTACCATTTTCAAATGCCTTGATCCGTGCCAATGACTCTACACGTAAGCCCTGCTCATTTAAGAGCGCTCGTCCTTTTTGGAAAGTCTTTTCAATGACAATCCCGGCTCCCACAACTTCAGCCTGCGCAGCTTTCGCAATTTCTAACATGCCCTGCACGGCTTGTCCATTAGCTAAGAAATCGTCAATTAATAAAATTCGTTCCCCAGCTTGAATAAATCGCTTATCAACAATAATATGATTCGTTTCTTGCTTGGTAAATGAATAAACATCGGCCACGTAATTATCATCCGTCAATGTCAAAGACTGCTTCTTACGGGCAAATACCATTGGCACATTAAGCGCTAAGGCCGTAAAGACTGCCGGTGCAATCCCCGACGATTCAACTGTTAAAACCCGATCAATTTTTTCATCTTTAAATAAGCGTGCAAATTCTTGGCCCATCGCTTCCATTAAAGCTGGATCAACTTGATGGTTCAAAAAATTATCGACTTTAAGTAATTCAGTCCCAATGACTCGACCATCTTGTTCAATACGTTCCTCTAATAATTTCATTCATCCAGCTCCTCTAATTAATTAATGCTCTACTTAATCTAAAATAAAAAAATGAGTCCATTAACGAATGGACTCATCCCTTAAAACTAGTAGTCCGCAGCTTAGGTGCAGGTAGATCTCGTTAGCCATTCTCCAACGATTATACTAGGTTAAGTTTATTAATATGATTAATTCAATATAAATTAAAAATTACAATTAAGCAACCATAAATTAGCTAATACTTCGATAAATTTTTCTTTTAACTTATGCTTTGATAATAATTCCGGTTATAAATAAAGTCAACGGAGATGCTAACAGCCCATAAGCCAGTCAATAACGAAATTACTCCGAATATATTATCGCGGTACGAATAAAATTGCTTAATACTCTTAATATTTTTACCATTCCAATATATTAAAATATTTTCTCCTCGATCGATCCACCCATTCAGCTTCATATGATCTAACCGGATCAACTTCTTTTGCCAGTACTCTTAAATACGATACTCGCATCAGTTTGCTGATATTTTTGCCCGTATGAATGATAACCACCACTTTATTTATATTGGCTAAAAACCATGGTCACGGTCGCTGAAGATTGTTCAAAATATACTTCATGATTTAAAAAAGACATACTTATACCGATACTTACACAGCCGAAAATTAACATGATCATAGTATATGCTGCTACTTCAAAAGGAGATATAGTTTTTGATTAAATTTTCTCATTTTTGTTCTCTATCCAATTTATAAATGGTAAGTTTTTTAGAAAACCATAGATGTTTGCTTCATCGATGATATTTAAAGTAAATTCCTTTGAACCCATGAATAATAATTGTTAGAAGCAACACAGGGACAATAACCAAAATCAAAAAATTACCATCATCATTTTTTAATAACCATATTTTTAAAAGTCGTAAGATAAAAGTCGCCCAAATGGCTAACTCAAATGAATTTAACCATCCAGCTTTAAAGATTTTATTCATATGATCTCCTCCCTTGGACAATAAATTAATCCATTTTTAAAATGTACAGTTTCATTATACTGTTTATTTAGAAACTTGTAATTACTTCTGACTTAAGTACTACATACTTACTCACATGGTCATTGCGGGGGGATTAAAAAGTAGATCAATCTCTTAAAAGGGTGTTATTTTTTAATCAAATTTACATTAACAATCGTTTCAGCCCTAAAATTTTTATGTTAGCTTATTTTTTAAATTTATTCATCTCAATGCTCTATTAAAAAAACTAAGGCGCTGTTTCCTTAGTTTTCAACTTTAAATATTTAATTATTTTCGTTTTTTCCAAATTACCAAGCCGGTCAACGTTGCTATGATCAAACTCATTACACCCACTATCGTCAATTTTTGTACTGCAGTTTGAGGTAATAACGTTTTAACCCCATCCGTTACCTCCTCAATCAAATCATCATTAACTCCTGGATTTACGTCTTGATTCGGTTGATTAACATCACCTGCATGATTTGGTGTGTCTGGTGTACCAGGTTGAGCTGGTTCGCCCGAATTATTATCATTTTTTTGATAAACATACGTGACCGTCTGGGCTTGTTCTGTAAAGTCACCGGTCGCATTGCCCTGCACTTCTTTAAAGGTATAACCCGCAATTTTCTTCTGCTCAGTCTTATATTTATCACCGATATTTCCAGACTGCACTTCTGATTTGGCAATTTCTTTACCATTTTCATCAACATATTTAGCTGTTACATCTGCCGCTTTAACTGGATTTTTCAGATAAACATACGTGACCGTCTGGGCTTGTTCTGTAAAGTCACCGGCCGCATTGCCCTGCACTTCTTTAAAGGTGTAACCCGCAATTTTCTTCTGCTCAGTCTTATATTTATCACCGATATTTCCAGACTGCACTTCTGATTTGGCAATCTCTTTACCATTTTCATCAACATATTTAGCTGTTACATCTGCCGCTTTAACTGGATTTTTCGTATAAACATACGTGACCGTCTAGGCTTGGTCTGTAAAGTCACCGGCCGCATTGCCCTGCACTTCTTTAAAGGTGTAACCCGCAATTTTCTTCTGCTCAGTCTTATATTTATCACCGATATTTCCGGACTGCACTTCTGATTTGGCAATCTCTTTACCATTTCCATCAACATATTTAGCCGTTACATCTGCCGCTTTAACTGCATTTGGTTGCCAAACATACGTATCAGCATCTTGCTTACCATCATAATTATTAATAAAATCATCAGAAGACCACATATGTTTATCTTTTGGCAAACCATTATCACCCTGATTATGCCATGCATAATTTGGATCAGTGTGTTGGCTACCAATTCCAGCTGTGGCAGTTTCCTTTTGGAAGACAAACTTTGGTCCCAGAGTCAAACTTTTTAGATTGGTCATTTTGGAGAACATATAATTCATGCCACCATCGGTCCCCATATCTAATTCTTCAATTTGAGAGGTATCAAAACTACTTAAATCCAACTTTTCTAAACTAGCATCGTAAGTAAACATTTGGTTCATCAACTTAACTTTAGAAGTATCTAAACCATTAACATTTAAGTCGGTTAACTTAGGCATATTTTGGAACATCCAAGCCATACTAGTAACATTTGAAGTATCCAATTTAGATGCATCTAACTGTTGAATTGCCGTATTTTGAAATAGGGCACTCAGCATTTCAAGTTTATGCGCTCCAAAACCACTTCCTAAGTTAACATCCGTTAAATCAGTCGCTTGAGAGAACATGAAGGCCATATTAGTTAGGTTCGGTAGGTTCAAACTCGTGAAATCAAATTTTTGCAACTTAGATTCACTAAACATGTATGACATCGTATCTACCTGCCCAAGATCCATTCCAGACATATCTAACGTCTGAATTCCCGAACCATCAAACATATCATCCATCCTAGTTACATTACTTGTGTTCAGCTTATTAAGATTTAAACTAGTTAAATCATCCGTGCCCCCAAACATTCCATACATATTAGTTGCACTGGATGTATCAATTCCACTTAAATCAATACTTTTTAAATGATGATTAGCACCAAACATTGCTGTAAAGTTTGTTTGTTTCGAAAAATCAGATTTTTCTAAACCTTCAATGCTTTCGACATTGGTCAACCCATTGGTCAGTGTATCTGCTCGTTCCCCCATATTTTGGAAATTAATACCACCTAAAAATTTAACCGTTTTAACCTGTTCCAAAACCCCAGCGTCATCCAATGCTCGCGACAAATAATCAGTTGTACCTCTAGGACTAACTCCATCAGGAATCGTAAGAACTCCATTATCATCAAGTGTTAAGGTAACAGCCCCATATGTGATTTCTTGCCCCGTAGAAGCCGTTTTATTCCGGTTGAAATTCGATGTACTACTTTTTACATTCGTATTAATTATTTGATTTGAAGAATCATTCTTGAGATCAGATTCTTTTTTATTTTCAGAACTTTGTTTTGAATTTACCGATGGCGTAGTAGCATTTTGATCAGCTAAAACTACCAGGGGATTAACCAACCCTAAAATCGTTGTACTTAATAATAAATATTTACTAATTTTCATTTGATCTACCCCTAAATCTATATTTAATTCATACTTATTGTTGACAAATAAATTATATATCGAAATATCATGGTATAAATTTCATTTTTTGTATTATTAATAACAAGTTCCGATCAGAAAACGGTTACATTTGTAACTTTTTAATCCAACAAAAAACGATCTCACCGTAACGAGATCGTCTTATCGTCTAAATTTACTTCCGCTTCTTCCAAACAATTACACCAGCTAAAGTAGCTAAAATCACACTAATCATACCGATCAATGTTATCTTTTGTGCCGCAGTTTGAGGCAATAACGAATGTATTACATTAGTGATTGTTCCGGCGTCATTGGGCGCATCAGGATTAACTACATGATTCACATCACCATCCTTCGTGTAAATATAAATTACACGTTGCGCTTGATCCGTAAATGTTCCAGATGTCTTTCCCTTCACTTCCTTAAAAGTATAACCCTTAATCATTTTTTGTTCAGTTGTATATTTTTCACCAATTTTACCATGTTTAGTTTCAGTCTTAGCAATTTCTTGACTCTTTTCATCTACATATTGCACAGTTACATCGGCATTTGTTGTATCAGTATGCTTAGTATAAACATATGTGACAGTTTGTTCTTTATCGGTAAACTTGCCACTAGCTGATCCATCCATTTTTTGGAAAACATAGCCGGTGATAGCTTTTTGCTTTGTCTGGTATTTTTCACCAATTTTACCAGTTAAAATTTCAGCCTTGGCAATTTCATTTCCTGTCTCATCTTCATACTTAACTGTAACATTACCAGCTTTTTGAACATCTTTTTGATAGATGTAAGTTACTGTTTGATCGGCCTTAGTAAACTTACCGCTGGCTGCCCCATCCATCTTCTGGAATGTGTAACCTTTGATCGTCTTCTTTTCCGAGACATATTGTGTGCCAACGACCCCATTTAATGTCATTGGATGTGCAATTTCATGCCCTTTTTCATCAACATATTTAACATGAACCGTTCCTTTCACAATCGGATCCACATGACGCTTATTATCAACCGCACCTAAGTCGATCTGATCGGTCTTACTATCAACCGTAAAGCTCTTTGAATTTGCCGCTAATTCGTAACCATCAGGTGCTGCAATTTCTTTAATTGTGTACTTCCCAGCTGTTAAATTAACAGCTGAAACCATTCCGGCAGCATCAGATGTCAAAGTTTGATCCTTAGTCTTGGGATCATCGTCGCTCAATAAGAATTTTGCTCCCGCCAAAGGGTTTTTCGTTCCTTGGTCAACTTTTTTAAGCACCATCGTCGCTGCAATTGCTTGATCCTCAACCTCTTGCTTAATCAAAGTTGTATCATCTTTCACCTCAATCTTAAAGATCTTTTGGTTAAGTTTATATCCTACTGGGGCCTTGGTTTCCTTTAAGTCATAAGTTCCCGGCTTTAAATCATATACAAATGCTTGTCCAAAGGCATTTGTTTTAACCTGTTTTGCGATCAGATTTCCAGCTTGATCTTTGAGCTCAAATTCAGCATCAGCCAAAGCTTTTTGACTCTTGGCATCAATTTTATCAATCTCTAATGAATGTTTTGGTACGTCAGTATATGTGACTGCTGTTGCATCCGTTTGATTCCGTACAATTTCAAACTGGGTTTGTTGCTTTTCAGTGGTTGCATTTCCCGCAATTAGATAGCCATCGGGAGCCACTGTTTCACGCATATAATAATGTCCTGGCTTCAAATGATCAATCGTAAATTGTCCATTTTCATCGGTCTCATATTCCTTACCGTCATTTAATAACTGGTCTGTATCATAATCATACAATTGATATTTAGCGTGGGCTAACTTCAGGTTTGGATCTTGGACCGCTACCTTAGTGACATTCACCGCACTCGTTTTATAATTAACACTTGTTGTCGCTGAAGGAGAATCAATGAAGGTCTGTCCTTCATTGGTTGTTGATTCAAAGATATTAACAGCTTTAGCACCGTCCTTAATCGTTAAGTCATTTGGAATTTGTGCTTCAAAATCAAAATTCACTTCATCTCCTGATTTTAACTTCTCACCATCTTTCAAAGTAATTTTAATCATTGTGACCTTAGAAAGATCAGTCGGATCGGTAACCCACTTTGCATGGTTGTACAAAGTTGATGTATCCCCACTTGGTTTGTCCGTTGAATAGTAAATATTAAACTTATCTTGATAATTAGCATCATCAATATTGATCTTACTCTTCAAATTCAATTTAAATTGAGAGCCATTCTTATCTGTAACGTGTGGCAAAACATCAATGAGCCCAAAATTCTTAACGTCATCAAGTCCATTATTAAAGGCATTTAAACGATATGTTTCAACACTACCAGCATCTTCGGTCAGACCAGTATCTGAAACAAAATCATCTGCCCCTTGTCCCTTGACACTCTTAGAAGTAATCAGCTCGCGAGGGGGATTGTAATTAAAGTCTGATGTTAATGATGCCGCTTTTCCTGGCGCATTCGTATTCGCCGTTAAATTATATAGGTCATTAATATTTTTAGTCATCGCAGACATCATATTATCGCTGCCGTAGTTAGTATAGTTTCCATCATTATTAGTAAATGTCAAATAAACTTCGACTGGATACTTCTGACCTAATCTCAAATTATTATTCGCTTGAATTGGTACATTAAACTCGGGATAGCTGTTCGCATTCAAATCCATCGTGGGAGTTCCAGTAATCGCGGTCTTTCCAGTTCCATTAATATTATTTTGAACACTAACATCTTTTAAGCCTTTAATTTTGGCATTATCGCCCTTGGCAAGTTCGGCCCCATTGGGAACTATAAACGTGACACGAGGATTTTTCAAATTAACATTAGTATTATTAAAATTGCTTAAACTAAATTCAGCATCAATATTACTAATCTGGCCTTTATACAAATTTTTATTATCCAAAGAAATAGAATAACCACTCACCGTTGGAATTGATTTAGTCATATATCCATAATCAGATGAATTGACTGTGTTTCCACTATAATCCGCACGCGCTAAATCAGTTAACTGTTGCCGGGTACTGTCACTTGTTTTAAACGCTTGAACTTGATCCATTTTGAACTTACTAAAAATCGTTAAATTCAAACTATTATTCAATTCCGTAGCATTAGTAAAAGTTAATTTTAACGATTTATAACTTTGAACCTGGTCAGTTTTAAAATTGATCCGCCCATTGTCCAAATTATTCGCTAGAATCACCGTTTGACCATCTAAGGTTGTTCCAACTAATTGGTTCACTTTTTGATCTGCCGTTAAACTACCATTTAAAACCGCTCCACTTTGAACGGTATAACTGGTCATATCATCATTATTCTCATCGGTTAATGAACTTAAGCGATGATTTTCGCTCCCTACATTGGGTGTAATGATTGATTGTAACTCGGTATTCGCATCAATCTTTTTAGCATTCATTTGCCAATCACTACCAAATGTCACTCGCTTTGAAACACTATCGGTCACCGGTGACACTCTCCGATAATTATAAGTTATGTCTTGGGAGTCCGGTTGTTCACCAACCTTTGGATTAACATATGTCGTTACCATTTTAATATTATCACTTCCTGGGACTGGAACCCCAGCTTTAATAGTAATTGGCAATACTGGTACCGATGCCCCGGCATGAATGATCATCGACGCGGTTCTGGTAGCCGGATCATAAACCCAATTACCCGCATTTGCCGTATTAAAATCAATATTATTCGGTAAGATTATGCTAATTTTTTGATCACGTTCATCTTCTCCATAGTATTGTCGGCTATAAATACTCATCGTTACACTAACATCACTCTTACTTTTCCCATTCGTGTCTATCTCACCGTCACCATAGGTCCGCGTAGTATCGTAAGTATAATATGTATTAGGTTGTGTTTGGACTGTTAATGTTTTAGTCGTTGTGTCTAAAACATTGTTTTGACTATCTAAGATCGTTTGGGTAATCACTCCTGATTTTTGATTTTCATTTGGCTTCTTAAAATAAACCGAAAACGGTAAAGCCACAGAACTTCCACTTCCCACTGTATTCAAATAATAATCAATATAGTAGTTATTCGCATCATCTGTCACTTCCGCCTGCTTTAATGATGCCGCCGAAGTTGTAATATCCTGATTAGTAACAGCTTTGAACACCGTATTTTTGGGAACTGCCACACGAATATGACCATTTTCTAAGTTTGGGGCATCACCAGGAACATCAACTTTGGAATAAATGCGAATCGCTTTTTCCGGATGTTCTCCATTGTCTTGATTGGGATCATCCATTTGTAAAGATCCCGTGGCACGATTAGCATCAGCACTAATCGCACCAAAACTCGTCAGGGGCGTTACTAATATTGAGGAACACAGAATCAGTAACATCACCCAAATTGATTTTTTATAATTCATCCTATCATCCATCCTTTAATATTTTAATCACTCCACAGGAGTAATTGGCGTCTGAAATATTGTTAAATCCTTTTGGCATATTTTTCTAAATACGCTCTATCTTTAACTTTAATAAAGCCTAACTGTTGTTCAATGACATCGGCTTTCGCCAATTTATTCATAATTCTGGTAACCGAGCTACGATTACGAATACCACAAAATTCACCGATTGTCTGATGTGTAATTCGATGGTTAATTAAAATGTTACCCGTACACATATTTTGCACTCCAAAGATTTTTGTACATTCATATAGAAATGAATAAACTTGTCCTGACTTACTATTGCCAATATATTGCCTCATTTGATGCGTATTTTTATTTATCGTTTTACGATAATAAATGCGCACATACTGACTTAGTAATGGATCATTATTCACAATTTGCCAAAATTTTACGCGATTAATTTGATAAAATGTGGCGATCTGTGAATCAACCCTGATGTCATAGGGTTGTTCAACCACCTTCTCATCCTCACCTCTTAGCAACGAAACAATGTCAGGACTATTCATATATGCTAGATTAATCCGCTCCCCGTCCGTCCCTACAAGGGACGAAATGATCACACCTTGAACTAACACATATATATTTGCTTCAGGGTCATTTGCTCGGGTTAGATACGCATTTTTCGAGAGCTTTACCGTTATTTTCTCCTCTAATGGTAATTTTTCGATTACTTCTAAAAGATGCTCAATATAAATTTTATTTTTATTTTCTATCTTCATAACCTACCTCGTTCGCAACAAAAAAAGCACAGTTAAAACCATCATTGGTCTAACCATGCATAATTATTTATATTAGGACACACTAAAAGAACACTAATTGTGCTGTGCTGTGCTGTGCTGTGCTGTGCTGTGCTGTGCTGTGCTGTGCTGTGCTGTGCTGTGCTGTGCTGTGCTGTGCTGTGCTGTGCTGTGCTGTGCTGTGCTGTGCTGTGCTGTGCTGTGCTGTGCTGTGCTGTGCTTCGTCATTATGTGTTCCTTCCTATAAATTTGTCAATTTATTTTTAAATTATCTTATCGAGACCTATTATATTATTAATTGCTCCCTTTTCATGACCAGGTTTTGTTCGAAAAAATGATAAAAAATATTTTTTCTAGTAACAAATGTTATCGTTTTATCTAGATAAATCTGCATACAAAAAAAGCCTTAACAATTAAGTTAAAGCGTTTTCACATCAATAATATTTCAATCTGTAAATTTTAGGATTGTTTTACCATGCAAACTGTGTTGCCGCCCATTTAAATGTGCTTGTTGAATATTTTTTTCCGTAAATGATAAAATATCACCTAATCGAATCTGGACTTGATTATCAGCAAGTAGTGCTAACAAAGCATCTAAAGTCGGTCGTTTAATATCAGCATAAACGGCTTCAACATCGGCACCACTTTGTAAAGTTTCGGGAATCGCACCTAACGTTTTCAATCGACCATGCATTTTTAACACTTTAACCGATTTTTCAGTCATCTGTCCACCAATGGGATCCAAAATTGCATCAAACGCATCTAAAGATTCCCAACCAATTTTATGGTAATCCAAAACCGCTTGCACACCCAAACTGCGTACAAATTCAAAATCATCAGGGCTCGCCGTGGCAACAACTTGAGCGCCCCTTAATAAAGCAACCTGAATCGCCATGGCACCAACTTGACCGGCACCACCATGAATCAACACACGTTCACCTGCTTGAATCGCTAACCTGTCTACAATCATCTGATAACCGGTGGCAGCTCCTAGGGCGGATGCTACCGCAACTTCATCAGAAACATTGGTGGGGATTTTAGCTAATGCCGATTGCCCAATCGGGACTAATTCAGCATACGTTTTTAAATGACGGGTCGCAACCACGCGCTCACCAAGCTTAAAACCCTCTGCCTCAGAACCAAGCTCCATCACCGTACCTGCCACACTAGAACCAGGAATGATCGGCCAATTATCATTTGGACCATAGATTCCCATGACATACTTAATATCATATGGATCAATCGCTACTGCATTATTTTGAACTAAAATTTGTTTCTTGCCCAGAGCTGGAATACCAACGGTTTGCATCTTCATCTCATCAACATCACCAAATTTTTCAATTTGAATCGCCTTCATCTCAAAACTCCTTTCCACATCAACAGTTCAATTCATTAATTTTCTAAATCTATTCCTAGTGTAATTGATCTTTCAATAATTTACCAATAACCGGAATTTGTCCATATTCATGCGCTTGATCACTCGGAACAACCACCGTATTGGCCGGATTTTCACCCAATTTCTTAAATGCTTCAATCGATTGGTTTTGGAAGTATTTTTGATCCGCACTTTGGAGGGCATCTTGAATCGTATCAATTCGATATTTTTCGGCATCCGCTCGCGTCTTAGTAGCATCGGCTTCCGCTTTGGCAGTTGACATCAAGGCATCATTTTTGGCTTTAGTCGTCAAATCAATTGAACGTGCCTGCCCTTCGGCGGCAGCAATTGCTGCGACGCGCTCTCGATCAGCTGTTAGTTGCTTATCCATCGCTTCTTGAATTGCGCGAGATGGTGTGAGTTCATCAATATTAATTCGATCAACATTAATTCCATAAGTATTTGTTAAATCACCAATCGCAATGCTCAACTCTTGATTAATCCGTGCCGTTGAACCCAGGGCTTCGTTCAACTCCATCCGACCAATAATATCGCGTAAGTGTCCCCGTACTAACTGCGCCATTGATTCTACAGAATCGGTATTTTCGTACATATATTTAACAGCTTCGGTAACATGATAGTTCAACGTTACACTTGCTGAAACATCTGCATTATCTTTAGTAATCACTGAATAATTAGGTAATCGGAGCGGCTTCATCGCCATACTAACGCGTCTTATTTTTTGAAAAAAAGGCACATAAAATTGCATTCCTGAATCTAGCGTGGTGCGATATTTTCCTAAAGTTTCCCGTAATCCAACATTATTTTGCGGTACAATTTTAATTCCAAAAGGCATTTAAAGCTCCATTCTGACTAATTGATTTAGTCTTCCATTTTTTTAATTTTCAAAACATTTCCCTGCGCGCTTACTACCTCATAAATATCGGTCGGATTGATAACATCCCCACCAATTAATTCATAGCGATAATTAATCCCATCCACTAAAACCAATGCATGTTCCCGATCAAATTTATTTCCAGCCACCTGCTTGGCCCGAAACTGACGCGCCTCAAAAGTCACGTCACTTTTAACTGCCATTACTTCTTTTAAAAGACCAATCGCATAATCTTCAGGTGATAGTTGCTGATACTTAGCATTGGCTTGAATCCGCTGGTAGATTGCATCTGGTAGCTCTAAGCTAATTTTTGCCATGTAAGCCCTCCTACTTTCCCATATTGAGTTGATTATAACATGTGTATCCATTGAAATTAGTTACAAATGGAACCAACACGAAAGTTTACTCAGACTTTTCCACGCTTCTTCATGTGTAAAAGCACACCATTGTCTGACACCTAAATGGCAACAAAAATGGCTAAGGATTCAATTAAATTGATTCTTAGCCATTTTCATTTCATCAAACTTATCGACGGTTCAATTCAACCATCATCCTGCGTTTTTAATGGCAGTTTCCAATGCAACCTTCATCATGTTTGCAAAAGAAGTCTGTCGCTCAGCTGATGACAAGGCCTCACCACGGAAGATATGATCAGAACATGTCAAAATATCCAAGGTTTTAATGTGTAATTTAGCCCCTAACAGATAGAGACCAGCTACTTCCATTTCTGTGCCTAGAATTCCATAATCAGTCAACTTTTGCATATCAATTTCATCATTATAGAATCGATCCGCAGCAAAAATATTGCCAACTGTCACAGGAATATCTAAATCTAAGGCGGTATGGTATGCCGTGTCTAACAATCCAAAATCAGGGACCGTTGAATAATACAAACCTGGTCCAAATGTATTAGCGATCACTGCTGAATCCGTCGATCCTCCAGAAGCCAAAACGACATCCCCTAACTTTAATTCAGGGGCCATTCCGCCAAATGAACCCACCCGCATGATCGTCTTGACGCCGTATTCCTTTACTAACTCATTAATATAAATCGACATTGATGGAATTCCCATCCCAGAACCTTGAACCGAAATACGGTGACCTTTATAGGTCCCTGTAAACCCTAAAGCCCCCGAACACCATTGACCTGTACAACATCTTCTAAGAAATTTTCAGCAATATACTTCGCGCGTAACGGATCTCCTGGTAAGAGAACTGTTTCAGCATAATCGCCCATTTTTGCTTCATTGTGTGGAGTTGCCATAATTATTTTCTCACTTTCCCTTTAGTCGTTTTACTTAATAATTTTATGAATTAACGTAGGCGCTGCTACTTCTACGCCGATTGCTAAGTGCGCTTGCAAATAATCAATAATCTCAGAAATATCCGCTTGCTCGGCCGCAATTGTCATCAAACTTTCTCCTGCTTTCACAGCATCACCTAGTTTTTTATGGAGAGTAATTCCAACCCCATAATCCAAAAGATCATCCTTCTTCGTTCGACCACCGCCCAAACGCATCGAAGCTATTCCCACCGCATCAGCATCCAGACGATTGAGATAACCTGAAGTAAGCGCTGGTACTTCTATTTCATATTTAGCATGTGGCATTAACTGATAATCGTCTAAAACGCCAATATCGCCACCCTGAGCTGCAATCATTTCACCAAATTTAGCTAAAGCTGAACCATCAGTGATCGTCCCCATCAACATCTCTCGAGCAACCATTTCACTATCAGTCTTTTTGGCCATTACCACCATAGGAGCTGCTAGCGCAAGGGTTACTTCCAACAAATCTTTTGGACCTTGACCTTTCAACGTATCTAGAGTTTCTTCAATTTCAAGGGTGTTTCCGACCTTACTTCCCAATGGCTGATTCATATCAGAAATGACCGCCTGCATCTGCATCCCTGCTTCTTTTCCAATCTTAACCATAATTTGCGCTAAAGCTTCCGCCTGATCTTGCTTCTTCATAAAAGCGCCCGCTCCAGTTTTAACATCCAAGACTAAAGCATTATTCCCAGTGGCTAATTTTTTAGACATAATTGATGCAGCAATTAACGGAATTGAATCAACCGTGGCGGTAACGTCCCGGAGGGCGTACATTTTTTTATCTGCCGGAGCAATATTTCCAGTCGCACCAATAATCGCCGTCCCAACTTGATTAATTTGTTTTTTAAAAGCATCCTCACTAATTTCAACCTGATACCCAGGAATAGCTTCTAACTTATCCAAGGTTCCGCCGGTATGCCCTAATCCTCGCCCAGAAATCATAGGCACTTTGATATTTAAGGCCGCCAACATCGGAGCTAACGGTAAACTCACTTTGTCGCCAACACCTCCGGTCGAATGCTTATCAACTTTAATACCTGGAATCTCACTTAAATCAAGTACATCGCCTGAATGCATCATCGCCATAGTTAGTGTCGTGAGTTCGGGAATAGTCATTCCCGTAAAATAAGTAGCCATTAAAAAGGCAGAAATTTGATAATCAGGAATTTTGCCATCTGTGAAATTTTGAATCATTGTCTCGATTTCGATGGCAGATAATTCCTCATTATTTCGTTTTTTCATCAACGTTTCTAGCATTGTCATCGCTTTTCACCTCAATTATTTGAATGTACGGCCTCGATTTTATTTTAGTTCCTGCAAAAAACTAGTTCCGACTGAAACATTAAGTTTGAAATTATCCAAAACAGTTGCCCCAAAATCAGCAAATGTCGATCGAACCCCAAGGGAACCATGGGTCTGCATACTTGGTGAATATGCCAAAACTGGAACCTGTTCACGAGTATGATCAGACCCCTTAAAGCCAGGGTCATTTCCATGATCAGCTGTAATTAATAGCAGATCGTCTGGCTGCATAGCGGCCATCACTTGTCCCAAACGTTGGTCAAATTGCATCAATTCTTTCCCCATCCCTTCAGGGTCTCTTCGATGACCATACAACGTATCAAAATCAACTAAATTAGTAAATGCAAATCCTGTGAAATCTTGCTGCATTACTCGATCAACGTGATCCATGCCATCGCGATTTGATTCATTATGATAACCCTCATCAATTCCTTGCTCTGAGAAAATATCATTAATTTTCCCGATACCGATGACAGTTTGTCCTGCAGTTTGAAGTCGAACTAAATCAGTGGTGCCCGTTGGAGCTAAAGCAAAATCATGTCGATTAGCTGTCCTTTTAAAATCACTCCCCTTGGTGCCAATAAATGGACGCGCAATAATTCGACCAATAATATTTGGCGCCTCATTTACTAACGAACGGGCATATTCACAAATTTTATATAATTCTTCAACGGATACCACATCCTCGTGGGCTGCAATTTGCATAACCGGATCAGCAGAAGTATATATAATCAATGCTCCATCTCGTACCGCTTCTTCACCATAATCCTTAATCACCTCAGTCCCAGAGTATGGACCTTGAGCAATAATTTTACGGCCCGCAAAGGCCCCAATTTTATCTAGTAGATCTTGTGGAAAGCCATTGGGATAGGTACTCAATTCATACATCATTGGTAAGCCCATCATTTCCCAATGTCCATCTAGGGAATCTTTTCCAGCTGACATTTCTGTCATTTTTCCATAATATCCTAATGGATTTTCAATTGGAGGAACCCCCGGAATCGAATTTTCCACTCTAATATTTCCTAACCCAATTTTCTGTAAATTAGGGAGCGACCATTCACCCTTAAAATACTCACCAATATGCCCCAACGTATCCGACCCGGTATCACCATATTTCGCTGCATCAGGTGCACTTCCGATTCCAATTGAATCTAACACAATTCCAAAGACTCGCTTATACATGTTACATTCCTCATTTCTCACATTTATGCTCAAAAAAACACCTCGACACGATTAGTATCCAGGTGCTTAACTACCTTCGTTGATAATCGTGATTTAACATCACAATTTTTGCATTAAATTTTAATAGTTACTGTCTGAAACTTCATCATTCATAATTGCAACTGAAGCTGAAACCCCTAGTCGAGTTGCACCGGCCGCAATCATTTCATCTGCTTCATGCCGTGAATGAATCCCACCAGATGCCTTAACCCCAAAATCAGGACCGACAGTTTCGCGCATAATCTTAACATCCGCTAATTTAGCTCCGGCCGTTGAGAAACCAGTTGAGGTTTTAACAAAATCAGCACCACCTTTAACAGTGTCCTCTGAGGCGCGGATTATTTCCTTTTCTGATAACAACGCCGTTTCAATAATTACTTTCAAAATAGCTTGCCGATCATGGGCAGCTTGGGCTAATTGTGAAATTTCGTCGATAACCATTGCATCATTGCCACCCTTTAATTCGCCAATATTGATTACCATATCAACTTCAGTTGCCCCATTTTCAATGGCATCAATAGTTTCAGCTACTTTAATGGCCGTAGTATTGGCACCCAAAGGGAAACCAATCACTGTACATACGTTAACCGTTGTATCTTTTAACTCAGCGGCACCGTATTCAACCCAGTATGGATTAACACAGATTGAAGCAAAATCATATTCTTTGGCTTCGTCAATAATGGCTTGGATCTCTGCTTTAGTGGCATCCGCCTTTAAGAGCGTGTGATCCATGTACTTTGCTAATTCGTGCTTTGTTAGTGACATAATAATATCAACCTTTCAAAAAAATAATTTTTATTTTTAGGAATGCCCAAATTCCTAGCACTGGTAGTCTCCTCGCCACTTCACTACCAACCCGCAGACGTTCAAACATGTTTTGTAAACGCTTACATACATTATTTTAGCATGCCTTAAAAGGTTTTACAACAAATTAAAAAAGCCGAAATAATTCGACTTTAAAATCTATTTATTAAAAATTTTTGTGCATTTTAATATGCTCTAACCCAGCTTCATAAAATGGTTGCCCAAATGCTTCAAACCCTAACTTAAAATAAAAGGATTGGGCACTCATTTGTGCATTTAAATCAACGCTTTGTATCCCTTGTTTTTGCGCTTGATCCATAATGAATTTTAGTAATTCCTGGGCAAACCCACGCCCTCGATAATTTTTTAGCGTAGCGACTCGCTCTAAATGCCAACTATTTTGGTTGGCATTTATTCGTCCGGTAACCACTGGTTGCTGTTCCAAATAACCAACAAAGTGGGTTCGTTCATAATCCATTTGATCATGCTCTAGAGCTGGGTCAATTCCCTGTTCACCAATAAAAACTGTGTCGCGAATTAAGAGTGCATCCATATTGACTTGGCTTGCACCGTTCCCACTTTTAATTATCATTGTCACTCCTCTTTCTTTAATCAGTTAAAATTCAAAATTAATTTGAATTAAACAATTATGATTATAGATGATACACATTAATTGGAACTTTAATGTGCACTTCCATCATTTAAATTCATTTTTAAAAATTTAATAACGTTAATTAATGATATTTTTAAGATTATACTATAATTAATGATTAATTGTCGAAATTATTATTTTAACGTATGATAGATATAAATAACCTATCACTTTAAAACAAACTAGATCAAACGGAGGATAAATTATATGACTTTTAGTTTTAATAATGAACCTGTAGATGTTCCAGGAGCACGCCCCGCAGTAGGTGATCAACTACCTAAGTTTGACGTTATGAATGTCAATCAACAAAGCATTACCTCTGAAAACTTATTGACCGATCAAATTTTGTTAATTAGTGTCGTACCCGATATCAACACTTCAGTTTGCAGGCTGCAAACTAAACATTTTAATGAAGCTGTTGATCAACATCCCAACGTAAATTTTGTAACAATTTCAACCAATACAATTGCAGAGCAAAAAGACTGGTGTGCAGCCGAAAATGTTAAAAATATGCGGATGCTTTCGGATGCTGATCATCATTTTGGCGATGCCATGGGGCTCTTTGTACCTGAACTCAAGCTTGATTTACGCTCGGTCTGGATTATCGATCCGGATGGAACCATTAAATATTCAGAAATCCTAACTGATCAAGGTCAAGAACCTAATTACGCTAAGGCACTCAAACAATTGTAAAAAAAAGCAACGCTGACTAATAAATTCAGCGTTGCTTTTTATTTATCATTTACAGATATTACAAATTCATTGAATTTTCGATATCTGAAATAGATGGAATACTTGCACCTTCTTCAGTTGTTGAAACAACTGGATCAGCATCAAGCTTTGGCTTAACTGAACGATATTCTGGCATTCCTGTTCCCGCTGGGATAAGCTTACCAATAATAACGTTCTCCTTCAATCCAACTAATGGATCGTTCTTTCCACGAATAGCTGCGTCGGTCAAGACACGGGTTGTTTCTTGGAATGATGCTGCAGAAAGGAATGAATTAGTTTCCAATGATGCCTTAGTAATTCCCAACAAAACAGGACGTGCTGTGGCTGGTAACTTTCCAGACTTCAAGACTGATACGTTAGCTTCACGGAATTGAGCAATATCAAGCAAAGTTCCTGGCAATAATTCAGTTGCTCCCGGATCCATCACACGAACCTTACGCAACATTTGACGTGCCATAACTTCGATGTGCTTATCACCAATTTCAACTCCCTGCATTCGGTAAACTTGTTGAATTTGTTCAACAATATAGTTTTCCGTTGCCATCGTATCACGGACCTTAATAATTTCCTTTGGATCAGCTGAACCTTCACTAATGGTCTTTCCACGATGAATATGATCACCCTCGGCATATTTCATTCGAGCAGACATTGGAAGAGTATATGTTCGAGTATCAGTTTCACCCTTAATTGTAACTTCCTTCGTCCGATCAGCTGGATTTTCTTCGATTGACTCAATGATTCCAGATACTTCAGAGATCTTAGCTTGTCCCTTCGGATTACGAGCTTCAAAGATTTCCTGCACACGAGGAAGTCCCTGCGTAATATCATCACCGGCAACTCCACCGGTGTGGAAAGTACGCATAGTCAATTGAGTACCAGGTTCTCCGATTGATTGTGCAGCAACCGTACCAACGGCTTCACCAATTTCAACCACATCTCCAGTCGCCATGTTACGTCCGTAACAGTGCACACAAACTCCGTGTTCTGTGTTACAAGTAAAGGCTGAGCGAATGTTAACCGTCTTAACACCAGCTGCATCAATCGCCTTAGCGATCGTTTCATCGATCAAACCATTGTGAGCCACAATAACATCCCCAGTTTCAGGATTGAATACTGTCTTTTGGGCGTAACGACCAAGAACTCGATCGTACAGTGGTTCAATTGTTTCATTTCCATTCATAATGGCTGAAACATCAAGTCCACGATCAGTCTCACAATCCAATTCACGGATAATCACGTCCTGGGCCACATCGACCAAACGACGTGTCAAATATCCAGAATCGGCCGTCTTCAAAGCCGTATCGGTCATTCCCTTACGAGCTCCGTGGGTTGAGAAGAACATTTCCAAAACAGATAGACCCTCACGGAAATTGGCGATGATTGGCAATTCCATGATCTTTCCATTCGGAGCAGCCATCAATCCACGCATTCCAGCCAACTGTGTAAAGTTAGAAATGTTTCCACGCGCTCCAGAATCCGACATCATAAAGATATTATTATCTGGTTCGAAGTGTTCAATCAGCTTTTCAGTGATGTCATCTTTAGCCTTGTTCCAAATATCAATAACACGCGTATAACGCTCATCGTCAGTAATCAACCCTCGACGGAATTGCTTTGAAACAGTTGCAACCTTCGCATGCGCGGCTTCAATAATTTCTGGCTTTTCTTTCAAATCAGTAACGTCCGAGACTCCAACGGTCAAACCTGACTTAGTTGATTCAGCATATCCTAAGTCTTTCATTCGGTCCAAAAGCAATGATGTTTCTGTAACCTTATAAATTTTATAGACTTCCGCAATAATGTCTGACAAATATCCCTTCTTAAAGGCACCATAAATAGGCGTTTCATTCATGTATTCATGAATGTCTTGCCCTGGTTCCAAGAAGAATTTGTCGTCAATTTTATGCAAATTATCTTCTGTTGGTTCATTCAAGTATGGGAAATCAACTGGCAAAATATCATTAAAGATCAACTTACCAACTGTGGTCACCATAATTTTGCTACGTTGTTCATCGGTGAACGGCTTAGCAGCAGCAAATGCAGCAGTTTTAACCCCGACACGTGTATGTAAGTGTACATACTTATTTTGCAAGGCAGTCCGTGCTTCGTTAATGTCACTAAAGATCATTCCCTCACCTTCACGACCAGCTTCTTCAGTCGTTAGGTAATAGTTTCCGATAACCATGTCCTGTGATGGAGCAACAATTGGCTTTCCATCTTTAGGTGCTAAGATGTGACCAGCAGCTAGCATCAATAACCGAGCTTCAGCTTGCGCTTCATCAGATAGAGGCAAATGGATGGCCATTTGGTCTCCATCG
This sequence comes from Weissella coleopterorum, assembly GCF_011304355.1. Lineage (NCBI taxonomy): Bacteria > Bacillati > Bacillota > Bacilli > Lactobacillales > Lactobacillaceae > Weissella > Weissella coleopterorum. The sequence continues at coordinate 1,597,429 of NZ_CP049888.1, forward strand.
AAATCGGCGTTATAAGCTTCGGTAACCAATGGATGCAAACGCATCGCTTTACCAGAAACCAAAACAGGTTCAAATGCTTGGATTCCCAAACGGTGCAACGTTGGAGCTCGATTCAAAAGCACAGGATGCTCTTTAATCACGTCTTCCAAAACGTCCATGACATCTTCATCTTTACGATCAATTTTACGCTTAGCAGCTCGAATATTTCCAGCTAATTCACGTGATACCAATTCTTTCATAATAAATGGGCGGAAAAGTTCCATAGCCATTTGCACTGGCAATCCCATTTGATTCATCTTCAAGAAAGGTCCAACGTCAATAACTGAACGACCTGAATAATCGACACGCTTACCTAGCAAGTTTTGACGGAAACGTCCTTGCTTACCTTTAAGCATGTGTGACAAAGACTTTAATGGTCGATTTCCTGGGCCAGTCACAGGACGTCCACGACGTCCATTGTCAATCAAAGCATCAACGGCTTCTTGCAGCATTCGCTTTTCATTTTGAACGATAATTCCAGGCGCATTCAACTCTAACAAACGCTTCAATCGATTGTTTCGGTTAATTACCCGACGGTACAAATCATTCAAATCAGAAGTGGCAAAACGACCACCCTCTAATTGAACCATTGGTCGTAGGTCAGGCGGGATCACTGGGATCACGTCCATAACCATCCAGTCAGGGTTATTTCCTGATTTAACAAAGGCTTCAATAATATCCAACCGACGAACGGCGCGAATACGTTTTTGACCTGTCGCTTCACGTAAGTCAGCCTTTAGTTGATCAACTTCACCTTCAAGATCTGCTGTTTGTAATAATGTACGAATTGCTTCGGCACCCATTTGGGCTTCAAAACGGTTTCCGTAACTAGCTTTATTATCACGATATTCACGTTCAGACAATAGTTGCTTAGCAACCAATGGTGTATCTCCACCATCAGTTACGACGTAAGAAGCAAAGTAAATTACTTCTTCTAATTGCCGTGGTGACATGTCAAGAACTAATCCCATCCGTGAAGGAATTCCCTTGAAATACCAGATATGTGAAACTGGTGCTGCTAATTCAATGTGCCCCATTCGCTCACGACGAACCTTGGCTGAAGTAACTTCAACACCACATCGATCACAAACGATTCCCTTATAACGAATCCGCTTGTACTTACCACAAGCACATTCATAATCTTTAGTTGGTCCGAAAATCCGTTCATCAAACAACCCATCCTTTTCGGGCTTAAGTGTTCGATAATTGATTGTCTCAGGCTTTTTTACTTCACCATACGACCAGCTACGAATCTTGTCTGGACTTGCCAAACCGATTTGCATGCTTTCAAATTTATTGACATCAATCAATGTTTTGACCCCTTTCAATCATTCCTTATATTCATATGAGGTTTAATCCCACCGTTTATTAAATTAATCTGCTGCTGGGACGTCTTTTTTGTCACCTTCATCTGCAAATTCTTTAGCTAAACGTTGAGCTTGTGCCGTTGCAACTTCAATGTTGACGACTGAATCATCTTCATCCATATCACGCAACTCAATTTCTTGCTTATCTCCATCAAGAACCTTCATATCCAAACCAAGTGATTGTAATTCTTTTACCAACACACGGAATGATTCTGGCACTCCAGGCTTAGGAATTTGTTCACCCTTAACAATCGCTTCATAAGTTTTCACACGACCAATCACGTCATCGGACTTATAAGTCAAAATTTCTTGCAAAGTATGTGCTGCCCCATAAGCTTCAAGGGCCCAAACTTCCATTTCTCCGAAACGCTGTCCTCCAAATTGAGCTTTACCACCCAAAGGTTGTTGAGTAACCAATGAGTAAGGACCAATTGAACGAGCGTGAATCTTGTCTTCTGACATGTGCGCTAGTTTCATATAATGCATAATTCCAACAGAAACACGCTTATCAAAGGCTTCTCCGGTCCGTCCATCATACAAGATTGACTTTCCATCAGCTGGCAAACCAGCTTCCTTTACGGCTTCCCAGATATCTGAGTCCCGCGCCCCGTCAAAGACTGGCGAAGCAACGTGGATACCTAATTCACGTGCGGCCATTCCTAAGTGCAATTCCAAAACCTGCCCAATATTCATACGTGAAGGCACACCCATGGGTGACAACATGATATCAATTGGTGTTCCATCTGGCATATATGGCATGTCTTCTGAAGGAACGATAACGGAAACAGTTCCCTTGTTTCCGTGACGACCGGCCATCTTATCACCAACTTGAATCTTACGACGTTGCGCAATATACACTCGGACCATCCGGTTGACACCAGGAGCCAATTCATCCCCGTTTTCACGAGTAAAGACACGAACGTCTTGAACAACTCCTCCTCCACCATGCGGTACCTTTAATGATGTATCACGAACTTCACGCGCCTTTTCACCAAAGATTGCGTGCAACAAACGTTCTTCCGCAGAAAGTTCAGTCACACCCTTTGGTGTCACTTTACCAACCAAAATGTCACCGTCTTCAACTTCGGCTCCAATCCGGATTGTTCCATCTTCATCTAAATTCTTTAACTGATCTTCACCAGTATTTGGAATTTCACGGGTGAATTCTTCAGGGCCAAGTTTTGTATCACGAGCCTCTGACTCATATTCTTCAATGTGAATTGAAGTATAGACATCATCACGAATCAAACGTTCGTTAATAATGATGGCATCTTCGAAGTTATATCCTTGCCAAGTCATGAAGGCAATCAATGGGTTTTGTCCCAATGCCAATTCACCTTGTTCCATTGAAGGTCCATCAGCAATTACTTCATCAGCATCAACTTGATCTCCAACATTAACAATTGGCCGTTGGTTATAGTTCTTTCCAGCATTTGAACGACGGAACTTCATCAACTTGTAGTTATCAAGTGAACCGTCTTCTCGACGAATGCGGATCTCACGACCATCAACATATTCAACTGTTCCCGCATTACTTGCGATCATCGCAACTCCCGCGTCATGGGCAGCCTTATATTCAATACCAGTTCCAACTAGTGGAGCATGCGGCTTGATCAAAGGAACAGCCTGTCGTTGCATGTTGGCTCCCATCAAGGCACGATTTGAGTCATCGTTTTCCAAGAATGGGATTGCAGCAGTGGCAACGGCGACAATTTGCTTAGGTGAGACGTCCATGTAATCGACTTGATCGATGGAAACTTCTAAGTTCTCATCACCTCGACGTGCCAAGACCGTGTCAGTCGTAAATGAACCATCTTCATTCAAAACTGAGTTTCCCTGTGCCACGGTAAAGTTATCTTCTTCATCGGCCGTTAAGAAATCAATTCGATCTGTTACTTTATGATCAGACCATGAAACACGACGGTATGGAGTTTCAATAAATCCGTACTTATTAACTTTTCCATACGTTGCCAAAGAATTGATCAACCCAATGTTAGGTCCTTCAGGTGTTTCAATCGGATCCATTCGACCATAGTGCGTATAGTGCACGTCTCGGACTTCATATCCGGCACGATCACGCGTCAAACCACCAGGTCCAAGGGCTGATAGTCGTCGCTTGTTAGTTAACTCGCCCAAAGGGTTAGTCTGGTCCATGAACTGTGAAAGTTGTGATGAACCGAAAAATTCCTTGACTGACGCAACCACAGGTCGAATGTTAATCAACTGTTGTGGCTTCACTGTCTCAGGATCCAACGTAGTCATTCGTTCGCGAACCACACGTTCCATTCGGGTCAAACCGATGCGGAAAGTGTTTTGAAGCAATTCCCCAACTCGACGAATCCGGCGATTCCCCAAGTGATCAATATCATCAACATTTCCGATTCCATAAGAAAGATTCAAGAAATAATTCATTCCTGCGATAATATCAGCTGGTTGAATTGTCCGAACACTTGGATCAATTTGACCGTTCCCAATAATTGGCAAATTCTTTTCAGGATCATTTGGATCCATAACTAAGATAGTTTGCAGAGTCATTGGTGTATTCACAACTGCATCATCAGATGGCGTATAAGTTGTGGTCTTGAAATCTGGATCTTGTAGATAAGGCTTTAATTGTCCTAAGACCTTCTTATCAACAACTGTCCCCTTTGGAGCAATTACTTCACCTGTTTCAGGATCAGCTAATGTTTCCGCTAATGTCAAACCAAGTAACCGGTTCTCCATTGCCAATTTCTTATTAATTTTGTAACGTCCAACCGGTGCCAAGTCGTAACGCTTTGGATCAAAGAAACGTGCCACTAATAGATTTCTTGAGGCATCAACTGTAGTTGGCTCCCCTGGACGTAGCTTTTCAAAAATATCTTTCAAAGCTTCCTCAACACGTGAGTCATCCATAACCTTATGGACATCTTTTTCCAAGGTCAAGTTGATTGAATCGTATTGATCACCTAAGATTTGCAAAACTTCATGATCGGATCCATAACCCAATGCACGAACTAATTCCGTAACCGGTAACTTTCGTGTCCGGTCAATTCGAACGTAGCTCAATCCCTTGGCATCGGTCTCATATTCTAACCAAGCTCCTCGTGATGGAATATAAGTTGTTCCATAACGTGGACGCCCATTTTTATCGTTTTCAACATTGTAGTAAACCCCTGGTGAACGTACAAGTTGTGAAACGATTACTCGTTCAGCTCCATTAATAATGAAAGTTCCACTTGGAGTCATCTTTGGGAAATCACCAAAGAACACAGCATCTTCTTGAATTTCACCCGTTTCATGGTTAGTTAAACGCAGTGTCACTTCTAAGGGTGCTGAATAATTCGCATCGTGCATCCGAGCTTCTTCAACACTGTACTTTTCATCCTTCAACTTATAGTCGACAAATTCAAGGGTTAACTTACCTTGATAGTCTTCGATGGGTAAAATATCATTAAATATTTCACTCAATCCCTCATCCATAAACCAGTCATAGGAATCTTTTTGAATCGCAATCAAATTTGGTAAGTCCAAGACTTCTTTAATCCGTGCATACGAACGCCGTACCCGGTGTTTACCATACTTAACTAAATGATGTTCTGCCAAGTTTTCCACCTCACTCTGAATTTTGGTCCGCTGTGCACCAAATGAAATATTACTATTTAGTTACAAATCGTGTATTCCACTCATTTTTAAGCGCAAAAAAGATAATAGCATCATCTTATCTAAAATGCTATTATCCTTGCTATAAAGCCATTCAGGGACAATATTTCCTGAACAACTTTTTAAATACACAGTTAAACTATCCCTAATATAACAGTTTTACCCCTTTTTTTCAACTGATTAGCTTTTTTATCATTACAATTCAATGAACGACACAATAATTTAAGTTAATCTTATTTTTTAAATTTCAACCTTCTTAGCCGGTTTAATACCCAAGGTAATTTCATCCTTTTTCGCGCCAATTGTCACTTGGTCATTAACCGTGATTTTGCCCGCCAACAACTCTTCACTTAGGCGGTCTTCTACTAGATTTTGTAGAGCCCGACGAATCGGACGCGCTCCATACTCGGGATCAAATCCAACTTTTGCCACCACTGCAATGGCCGCCGGTGTCATTTTAACCTTAAAGCCTTGATTAGCAATCCGTTCAATCATTTGATTTGCCATCAAACGTACAATTTGTTGCACTTCTCCTTCGGCCAAAGCTTTAAACACTACAACCTCATCAATTCGATTAATAAATTCAGGTCGGAAAGTTTCTTTTAAAGTCTTTCGCATGACATTATTCATTTTTTCAAAATTGCCAAAACTATTATCCGCCCCAAATCCAACGGACTTTTCATCTCGCAGACGTGTTGCCCCTAAGTTGGAAGTCATTATGATAATTGTATTTCTGAAATCAACCTTACGTCCCTTGGAATCCGTCAGATAACCATCATCAAAGACTTGTAGCATCAAATTATAAATATCTGGATGGGCTTTTTCCGCCTCATCTAGCAAAACCACTGAATATGGATTACGGCGAACTTTTTCGGTTAACTGCCCACCTTCATCATAACCCACATAACCGGGCGCTGAGCCAATCAACCGACTAGTTGAATATGACTCCATAAATTCAGACATATCCACCCGAATCATGTTATCTTCGGATCCAAACATTAAAGCTGCTAATGCTTTAGCTAATTCTGTTTTACCAACTCCGGTGGGGCCCAAAAACATAAAAGTACCAATGGGACGATTAGGGTCCTTTAGTCCCGAGCGAGCACGGCGAATTGAGCGTGCAATCGCTGAAATAGCTTCATCTTGGCCGACAACGCGTTCATGCAACTCTTTTTCAAGATTCAAAAGCCGTTGTTGTTCACTCTTAGTCATCTGCTGCACAGGAATTCCAGTTTGTTCTGCTAAGACTTCAGCGATCATCTCTGGTTCCACGCTTAACCACCCTTGACCCACCTCTGTTTGTTCCTGTCGATATTTATCTAGCCGCTTCTTCTGGGTCATTTCCTTTTTACGAATTTGTGCCGCCAATTCAAAATCAAGTTGTTCTAACGCCAGATCTTTTTCGGCACGTAACGTCTGCAGTTTAGCTTCTAATTTCACCAAGGGTGTCTTAACTCCCATTTGATCAATTCGCACCTTCGCGGCCGTTTCATCCATCAAATCAATCGCCTTATCTGGCAAAAATCGATCCGGAACATACCGACTTGATAATTTAACAGCTGCCACAATCGCAGCATCGGTTATTACGACTTGGTGATGTGCTTCGTAACGTGATTTTAATCCACGTAAAATTTCAACCGCATCAGCCTCACTTGGTTCATTCACCGTCACCTGAGCAAATCGACGCTCTAAGGCAGCATCCGTTTCAATATACTTTTGGTATTCATTTAAAGTCGTCGCCCCGATGGTTTGCAACTCACCTCGCGCCAGAGCCGGCTTTAAAATATTAGAGGCATCAATGGCACCTTCTGCACCACCAGCTCCAATCAAGGTATGTAGCTCATCAATAAAGAGAATCACTTTACCATCTTGATGAATCTCTTCAATAATCTTTTTCAAACGATCTTCGAATTCACCCCGGAATTTAGTCCCGGCCACCAAAGAACCCATATCCAACATCATCAAACGTTTACCAAGTAAATCTGCCGGAACAGCTCCTTGAGCCAAACGTTGAGCCAACCCTTCTGCAATGGCCGTCTTACCGACTCCTGGTTCTCCAATCAATACTGGATTATTTTTAGTTCGGCGCGCCAAAATTTGAATAACTCGTTTTACTTCGTCAGTTCGTCCAATCACTGGATCCATCTCACCCGCCACTGCTTGAGCAGTTAAGTCGCGTGCTAAATTATCCAAAGTTGGCGTCCCCCCCGGTGTTTCATTATTTTTAGTTCGCCGGCGATCCCTTTGTGGCTTTTCATCAATCCCTAACATCTGGATTACTTGTCGCCTAACATCACTCGGATTAACCTCTAACTCAAATAGAATTCGTGAAGAGAGGACGCTTTCATCTGCTAACAATGCAAGCAAAATATGCTCCGTCCCAATCTGAACTGCATTCAAACGTTGCGCTTCTTGTGCTGCTAATTGCAACATTTCTGCAGCCTTTGGTGAATACGGACGGTAAGTTAAATCAGAACGTTTGGCATTTCCATAACCAATAAAACCTTCCACTGTTTCTTGAACGGCTTCCACTGATAAATCAAACGAACGCAAGACATTACTAGCAACACCATCGTATTCCAAAATTAATGCCAGCAAAAGATGTTCAGTCCCTACAGCTTGATGTCTGAAATAACGAGCTTGTTCTTGTGCCAATTCAAGGACATTTTGCGCACTTTTTGTATAATTTTCTGCCATTTTATTCACCCTCCTGAATAATTTCAAATCGCAACCGTTCAATGAGTTCTTGCATTAAATGAGCCCGCGTTTGATCGCCATCTTTTGCACTATTTCGATTAAGGCTCGCGGGTCTTAAAAGCGTTGCAACCAATTCAACTTCTCGTGCAGTCATAAGTTCCATATCTTGTATAATTTGCAATAATTCCTGACTCGTTTGCACAGTCATTTGTTGAGAAACCATTTTTAGCATCGCTTTTAGTTGATGTGATCGTGCATCTTCATCAATTCGAGCGATCTTAATATAGCCACTTCCTCCACGTTTGGAATCCACCAAATATCCACGATGGGTAGAGAAGCGTGTCCGAAGTACATAGTTAATCTGTGAAGGTACAACTTCAAAGCGTTGCGCTAATTCAACCCTTCTTATTTCCACGACGGATTGACTTTGCAACAATTGCAGTAAATACGCTTCAATAATATCTGTCATATTTTTAGAAGTCATATTATATTCCTTTTTTATTGAAATTAGGTTAATTTTATCATTTTTAGCCTTAAAAAAACTAAAACGTCCCCGATTTAACTAGTTTAAATATCATTATACTAAAAAGTTTAACCTACTCTAACGTTTATCGATAAAAATAATATAACGACAATAAAAGAGATTGGAAATCCAATCTCTTTTATTGAAAGATATTAATGCACCTAGCAGGAGTCGAACCTGCAACCTTCTGATTCGTAGTCAGACACTCTATCCAATTGCGCTATAGGTGCAAAATTTTAAATTGTGGGCTATCATATTTATCAAGCCAATGCCGACTACTGGAATCGAACCAGCGACCTCTTCATTACTAGTGAAGCGCTCTGCCAACTGAGCTAAGTCGGCTTGATAGATATAAAATGCGGATGACAGGAATCGAACCTGCACGTCACAAGGACACAGGAACCTAAATCCTGCGCGTCTGCCAGTTCCGCCACATCCGCATAGATGTTTTATGTATTAACCGAAACAACTTACATATCATAACAATTATATAGCTAAGTGTCAACGATATTTTAAAAATTAATTTTAATTTTTTGTAAGGCTCCAATCCAACTATGCGTTTGTGAGTCGACAGAATCCATATCACCCACCACAACTTGTTCTAAGTATAACACCTGAATCGATTTCCAATCAAGTCCTTCTTTCTGAATAAAACTTTTTTGGAGTTGATTAATTTGCATTAGTTGAACCTGTTTTAATTTTTCAGGATCTGCGCGATACTGCTCCGCAAACCAATTCAAAGCTAAATGTCGAGCCAAAATTTGATCAAAAACCGCTGTCTCAAGATCAGTTACAATTAATCGGTGCTCTAACGGGACGGCTGGTCCTTCGCGCTTTAAAAATTTGATCAATGTTTGCTTTTGTAAGCTTAATACATAATAAAACTGCCAAGGCACTTGATTACCAATTATTTTTAGACTCTGTTCTAATCCACTTTCTAAACTCCAAATCGTCTGTGTTCCAAATTGATCAATCAAAATATTCAAAAATCTTAACATCGTTTCTGCTACGACTGGCGTGGTCTTTTGTTGATTGGTTAAATGATAGCGAACGGTTAAAAATTCAGCAATTTGGTTCGGTGCAATTAATTGGCCATTCTTAACTAGTTGGCATTTAACATGATTTTTTTGATGCTTCACCTGCTGAACTTGCGCGAACTTCCCCTGCTTAACCATTTCAAACCTCCTTGTTAAAATAAAAATGGTCAGCCTTTAAAACAAGACCAACCACTTTCCACATACTCCGAATGTCGGGCTCGAACCGACGACAGCACGATTAACAGTCGTGTGCTCTACCAACTGAGCTAATTCGGAATGTTAACTAAATTACATCTATTTATTTTAAGGGTTTGTTTTGTCATTGTCAAACGTTTCTTCTTTTTGTTGAATCAAACGTCGCTCCATGTAACTATAGATCACTTTTAATAATCCTCTCGTATAAATAATATTTAAAATAATATAAAAGCCGCTCAGTGTTAACTGAACGGCCTCTATCTTATTCCCCAAAATTGAAACATTATGTGAAATTCTAATTTAAAATTATTTAAATATAATTTCCCCAAATTATATCTTTAAAAAATTAGTCTTTCTTTTCCATGGCATGACCACCGAAACCATTCCGCAAGGCTGAAACAACCTTTCCAGTAAAGGTATCAGCTTGCAATGATCGGTTACGCATCATCAATGACATTGCAATTACTGGTGCTGGTACTTGGTTGTCCAAAGCTTCCTCAACAGTCCACTTTCCTTCTCCTGTTGCTACCACTCGTCCTGTGATATCGTCCAACTTTGGATCCTTACCGAATTGTTCTTCGGCCAATTCCATCAACCATGATCGAACCACTGATCCGTGGTTCCACAAATGTGACACCTTTTCCAAGTCGTAATCAAATGGTGAAGCTTCTAGAATTTCAAATCCTTCTCCAATCGCTTGCATCATTCCATATTCGATTCCATTGTGAACCATCTTCAAGTAATGTCCTGATCCCAATCGTCCAGTGTAAAGGTATCCACCTTCTTGAGCGATTCCTTCAAACAATGGTTCCAAAATTTCCCATGCCTTGGCATCATCTCCACCAATCATGAAGTTTCCACCATTCCGGGCCCCATCCATTCCACCTGATGTTCCTGCATCGAAGAACTTAATTCCCGCTGCAGTGGTCCGCTTGTTTTGTTCCAAGTTATCCTTGTAGTTTGAGTTTCCACCATCAATGATGATATCTCCAGCATCCATCTTTGAGATCAAGTCATCAATTGTTGAGTTCGTTGGGGCTCCCGCAGGGACCATAACCCATACAATCTTTGGTGATGGCAATTGTGCCAACATGTCTTCAATTGATTCTGCACCAGAAATCTTATCTGAGTAGTCAGTTGCTGCCTTAACAAAGTCCTTATTCAAGTCAAATGCAACAATTTCATTTCCATTGTCTACTGCATTTTCTGACAAGCCAAGCCCCATCTTACCTAAACCGATCATTCCTAATTTCATCATTAATTACCTCTTTTTTTATTATGTTTTCATTATATGAAATATCTTTACTTAAATCAAGGGTTTTTTATGTAAAAAATTTACAGAATGATTTTTATTACTTTTGTTTCCTACTCTATATGGGGAAATAGTGTAAAATAAGGGATAAATAATATAAATTTTATGAATCGAGGAAACATCATGGCACAAAGTGGATTTTCAAGAATTCGTTCTTTTCGGACTCAATTGAATGGATCAGATGCTAAAATTGCCGATTTTATCTTAACACATGAAGAACAAGTACAAAGTATGACAATTCAAGAAATGGCCAACGCAACTTCTCTTTCCACGGCGACCATTTCAAGATTTGTAAAACGAATCGGTTATAATTCATTTCGTGAGTTTTCACTAAGTTTAGCAATCTCTACACCTAACAATAATACATTCTTTGGTGAAATTAATGAGGGTGATGACACCCATCACATTATTCAAAAAGTATTTTCAGGTGCTCAAAATGCTCTGAGTTCGACCTTAGAAGTCCTCAACGAAGATGACATTTCAACCGCCGCCAGCTTGATTTCTTCTGCTAAAAAGGTGGGATTCTTCGGAATTGGCGGTTCTTCATTAGTTGCGTTCAATGCCTACCATAAATTTCTACGTACCCCGATTGATGGTTTTCAACATCCAGATTATGATATTCAAGTAATGGAAGCCGTCCGCATGACCAGTCAAGATGTAGCAGTGGTAATTTCACACTCTGGTCGCAATCATGATACCCTAGCTGTTATGCAACATCTACAAGCTCATGGAGTTAAAATCATTGCGATCACCGCCTTTCCCAACTCCGAGTTAGCTAAAAATGCTGATCTTGTCTTATCAAGCGCGGCTGAAGAAGTTAATATTCGAAGTGAATCTATGTCCTCGTTAATTGCTCAACTGACCATCATTGATACCCTCTTTACGCTCGTAGGGGTTCAAATGGGTGATAAGACGACGGCTGTGTTGAAAGAAATTCGTCAAGCCATCGATCAAACGCGGGAATAAATTTAATCATTAAAAAAACAGCTGATCATCAATCAGCTGTTTTTTAATTTCTAATCTTGGCTCAAATTGCGATGAAACTCAGGGTGTCTTTTATGCCAAATAACGTAAAGCATTGCTAAAATCATAATATATCCAGCCCCCACCAAAACTGATATCCGAGTATCTGGATTAATAAACATAAAAATTAAAATGATACTTAATGCAATTAATGTAAAATAGTTTGAATATGGGTACCATGGCATCATCAATGGATGATCAATCAACTGATGACGATGACTATGCCTAAAACGCAACTCACTGATGACAATCACAAACCAAGGAACCATTCCTGGTAACACTGATGAACTGTACACAATTACGAACAATTTAGTCCCCATGTTACTAAAATTTTGAAGAAAAACGTTCATAATGATTCCAATCAAAATTCCTAGTGAGATAGACATAATAGAAATATATGGAACTTGGTGTTTTGACAATTTAGCAATACTTTTTGAAACAAATCCATCTTTACTTAATTTGAATAACATTCGGCTTGATGAATAAATTCCTGAATTTGCTCCTGACATTGCGGCAGTCAAAACTACAAAATTGATAATTGATGCTGCTCCCGCGATTCCAACCTTCGCAAAAGTCTCAACGAATGGAGATCCAATTTGCCCGATTTGATCCCAAGGAAAAATAGTGACAATTACAAAAATTGCGCCAACGTAGAAAATTAAAATTCGGTAAACAACCGAATGAATGGCTTTAGAAATTGCTTTTTGAGGCTCCTTAGCTTCACCAGCCGTGATTCCTAATACCTCAATTCCTTGATAAGATCCAGCAATAATTGCTAATGAAAACATAAATCCATTCAAGCCACCTGTAAAGAATCCTCCATGTTGCCATAAGTTACCAAATCCAATCGGACGACCGTGATTTCCAATACCAAAAATAATCATCAATATTCCCATGATAATCATTAAAATAATAGTGACCACTTTAATCATGGCAAAATAGTATTCCAAACGTCCAAATGTTTTCACAGAAACCAAATTAGCCAATGTCAAAAAAATCAAAACTACTAAGCCAGAGGTCCAGCCAGGAACATGGGGAAACCAGTAGTTGACGTATGTTCCCACCGCGATCACTTCTGAAATACCAACCACCACATATTGAAAAATATTACTCCAAGATGTAATCCATCCGGCAACTGGATGGATATAATTAGTGGCATAATCTGCAAATGATCCTGTGGTTGGATTAATATAGAGCATTTCACCCAGGGCTCGCATCACCAAATATAAAATAAATCCCATGATGGCATAAGCCAAAATCACAGAGGGACCCGTCCAAGCAATCGTTGCGGCAGAACCCATGAATAGTCCTACCCCAATCGTTCCACCAAGAGCAATCATTTGCATTTGTCCAGATGTTAATGAACCTTTTAAGCCCATTTTATTTAAATCACCATTTTCTTTTCCCATAGATCTACCCCTTTTTCATATAAAAAACCCAATCAGCGCTAAAAGCATTGATTGGGTTAGTTCCAAACTATCTAATTTCAGATATCCAAAAATTCCCAACCATTTAAGTAGTGGTTGAGGTGGTGGTGTTTTTAATTTTCATAATTTTAAATTGAGTCATATTTAAATTCCACCTTTCTTGAATAATCTAATGTTATCACTCTTGAATTATGAATACAATAATTTTATCATTCTACTATCATTATTATAAAACCATCAAATGATCCTAATTAATTATCAGACCGCGAATACCCATTTTGCATAAGATTGGACCTTGTTAATAAAACTTGATTCAGCAAAGTCTCTAATTCTTCTTTAATTTCAGATGCAAATTTTTGATTTGCATCCTCTAATTTAATTTGTGAATCTTGATCTACTGTATGAATATGCTGATGCGCCATACCCAAAGTATTTAATTGATAGCGCTCCACAAACGGAATAATCTCACTATAATTCGCGTCAGCCATTGCTGCTATTAAACGATTAGCCCAATAATATGATTCACTTGTCACACGCACCGTCGTATTTTTATAATATTCCGGTATATCTAGTACCCTTGTATAGACTGGAACTAAAGTAGTAAATGGCATACTTGAATATGCCAACCACTGTATGGCCATCTTTTCTAATGGCATATTCGGTCGTAGCTGCAAGACACTTAATTCACAGTTCCGATTAATGCCAATTGGTCGGAAAAGATTTCTCGTAGTCTCATCACCTAATTTACCATACGGATCATAGACTGTCCCTTGGTAATGATTACTCATCACCATGTGTACATCTTCAATAGTTAATTTATGCTCCGGCTTTTGCGCAAAGGGAATATCGTCATCCATTGGATTATGTTCAACCTGTGGCGTCAACATCTTTTGAATTGCCCAAGCACGAGGCGTATTGTATACATGATCCATCTCAGTATGCGTTCCAAACATAATTCGAGAATTTAATTCTTCGTCTAATTGAAGCTGATTTTCATTAATAAACTCCGTCATATCAGCTGAAGCCATAAAATTGTCCTGATCATTTAAATCAAATTTTTCAATTCCTCTTTGATTAGGGACAGTCACATACATATCATCTGGCACACGTTGAGCCAACCAATGGTGACCACCAATAGTTTCCAAGAACCAAATTTCATTCACATCAGAAAAGGCAATTCCATTCATCTCATATGTTCCGTAACGTTCCAACAAATCACCTAAACGCCGTACTCCCTCACGAGCAGAGTGAATGTAAGGTAGCACTAGGGTTAGCATATCCTCTTCACCAATTCCTGTTTCAATCAGCGGATCGGCACCAAGCACGCGAGCATTTGTCGTAATAGTTTCAGTTGCAGACATTGCAATATTATCTGCATTAATGCCAGCCTCACCCCAAATTCCATGTGTTTCGTCTGCATCTGGTGTTGCCGTATAGGCGATTGGTTTTTCAGGTAAATCAATCACAACCTTTGATATGGTTGATTGATATTGGCGCGGCTGTTCTGACGGCTTTACTACAATCATTTTTTTAGCATTGAAAGCTCCATTTGGAGAATCCTCTGTTCGTGCAATAATTGTTGATCCGTCTGCACTAGCACCTTTACCAATTAAAAGTGTTGTACAGGCTGTTGGTTCGTAGTTTTTATTCATCAAGATCTACCTCCATCATTTTAACTTCAATTATACTCTTTTGATTAAATTTAGATTAAACAATTTTAATAAAAAATATGCAAAAATAAAAAAATTATTGTTAAATTTATCGATTATTGTTAAATTTATCGATTATTGTTGAATGATGGTCTTTCAAAGTTAAATATATTAAGATAATTCCATCTGATAGTTAAACTTCAATTAATATTTTGCTAAGTTCGAAATAAATGGCAATAAAAAAACGCTAGTCCATAACAGACTAGCGTTTTATTTATGCCGACTGGGGGATTCGAACCCTCGACCTACGGTTTACGATACCGTTGCTCTACCAACTGAGCTAAGTCGGCATGTCAGTCAGCAAAGCTGAATCACAACTCCGAATGTCGGGCTCGAACCGACGACAGCACGATTAACAGTCGTGTGCTCTACCAACTGAGCTAATTCGGAATAATAAATGCGTCGCGACTTCCTATCCTCGCAGGAAGCGATCCTCCAACTACTTTTGGCGTTACTGAGCTTAACTTCTGTGTTCGGGATGGGAACAGGTGTGACCTCAGTGCTATCGTCACGACACGGATTTAATTGTTGAGAGTTAATTCCCTCAAAACTGAATCATATTTTTATAAATTTTAACAACATACCTTGAACCACCACGTCGTATTCAACTTGGTTAAGTCCTCGAACCATTAGTACTAGTCCGCTCCATACCTCACGGTACTTCCACTTCTAGCCTATCTACCTCATCATCTATAAGGGGTCTTACTTCTTTCGAATGGGAAATCTCATCTCGAGGCGAGTTTCACACTTAGATGCTTTCAGCGTTTATCTCATCCGTACATAGCTACTCAGCGATGCTCCTGGCGGAACAACTGATACACCAGTGGTACGTCCACCCCGGTCCTCTCGTACTAAGGGCAGCTCCTCTCAAATTTCCTACGCCCGCGACGGATAGGGACCGAACTGTCTCACGACGTTCTGAACCCAGCTCGCGTACCGCTTTAATGGGCGAACAGCCCAACCCTTGGGACCGACTACAGCCCCAGGATGCGATGAGCCGACATCGAGGTGCCAAACCTCCCCGTCGATGTGGACTCTTGGGGGAGATAAGCCTGTTATCCCCAGGGTAGCTTTTATCCGTTGAGCGATGGCCCTTCCATGCGGAACCACCGGATCACTAAGTCCTACTTTCGTACCTGCTCGACCTGTTAGTCTCGCAGTCAAGCTCGCTTTTGCCTTTACACTCTACGAATGATTTCCAACCATTCTGAGCGAACCTTTGAGCGCCTCCGTTACCTTTTAGGAGGCGACCGCCCCAGTCAAACTGCCTGCCAGACACTGTCTTCCACCACGATTAGTGGTGTGAGTTAGAGTGATCATACAACGAGGGTAGTATCCCACTATTGCCTCCATCGAAACTAGCGTTCCGATTTCTACGGCTCCTACCTATTCTGTACAAGCTGCACAAGCACTCAATATCAAGCTACAGTAAAGCTCCATGGGGTCTTTCCGTCCTGTCGCGGGTAACCCGCATCTTCACGGGTATTTAAATTTCACCGAGTCTCTCGTTGAGACAGTGCCCAGATCGTTACGCCTTTCGTGCGGGTCGGAACTTACCCGACAAGGAATTTCGCTACCTTAGGACCGTTATAGTTACGGCCGCCGTTTACTGGGGCTTCAATTCGCACCTTCGCTATTGCTAAGCACTCCTTTTAACCTTCCAGCACCGGGCAGGCGTCAGCCCCTATACGTCATCTTTCGATTTTGCAGAAACCTGTGTTTTTGATAAACAGTCGCCTGGGCCTATTCACTGCGGCTCAGCTTGCGCTGAGCACCCCTTCTCCCGAAGTTACGGGGTCATTTTGCCGAGTTCCTTAACGAGAGTTCACTCGCACACCTTAGGATTCTCTCCTCGACTACCTGTGTCGGTTTGCGGTACGGGCAGGTAAACACTAACTAGAAGCTTTTCTCGGCAGCGTGACATCATGGACTTCTCTACTTTATTTCGATCCTCATCATCACTTGTTCTTATAGGGATAAGCATTTAACTACTCCCAAAACTTGTGATTTAACCCAGCACTTCCAGTCGCTGGGATCCATTAGCCTTCTGCGTCCCTCCATCGTTCAAACATGTTCACCTGGTACTGGAATCTCAACCAGTTATCCATCGACTACGCCTTTCGGCCTCGCCTTAGGTCCCGACTAACCCTGGGAGGACGAGCCTTCCCCAGGAAACCTTAGTCATTCGGTGGACAGGATTCTCACCTGTCTTTCGCTACTCATACCGGCATTCTCACTTCTATGCGCTCCACCAGTCCTCACGGTCTGACTTCATTGCCCATAGAACGCTCTCCTATCGCGCCACTTACGTGGCACCCGTAGTTTCGGTGGTGTGTTTAGCCCCGGTACATTTTCGGCGCAGAATCACTCGACTAGTGAGCTATTACGCACTCTTTAAATGGTGGCTGCTTCTGAGCCAACATCCTAGTTGTCTATGCAACTCCACATCCTTTTCCACTTAACACACACTTAGGGACCTTAACTGACGATCTGGGCTGTTCCCCTTTCGACAATGGATCTTATCACTCACTGTCTGACTCCCGGACATACGTAATTGGCATTCGGAGTTTATCTTAATTTGGTAACCCGAGATGGGCCCCGCACCAAAACAGTGCTCTACCTCCAATACGCTACATTCCGAGGCTAGCCCTAAAGCTATTTCGGAGAGAACCAGCTATCTCCAAGTTCGATTGGAATTTCACCGCTACCCACACCTCATCCTAGCATTTTTCAACATGCACAGGTTCGGGCCTCCAGTGCGTCTTACCACACCTTCACCCTGGACATGGGTAGGTCACCTGGTTTCGGGTTTACAACTACATACTATGGCGCCCATTTCAGACTCGCTTTCGCTACGGCTCCGGTCTTTCCACCTTAACCTTGCATGTAATCATAACTCGCCGGTTCATTCTACAAAAGGCACGCCATCACCCATTAACGGGCTCTGACTTCTTGTAGGCACATGGTTTCAGGAACTTTTTCACTCCCCTTCCGGGGTGCTTTTCACC
This sequence comes from Weissella coleopterorum, assembly GCF_011304355.1. Lineage (NCBI taxonomy): Bacteria > Bacillati > Bacillota > Bacilli > Lactobacillales > Lactobacillaceae > Weissella > Weissella coleopterorum. The sequence goes on from NZ_CP049888.1 coordinate 1,615,408, forward strand.
TTTCCCTCACGGTACTGGTTCACTATCGGTCACTAGGTAGTATTTAGCCTTGGGAGATGGTCCTCCCAGATTCCGACCGGATTTCACGTGTCCGGCCGTACTCAGGATCCTACACGGGAGATTGTCTGCTTTCGTCTACAGGGCTATCACCTTGTTTCGCGTGGCTTCCCAACCACTTCGACTAACATACAATTTTGTAACTCCACAACGGTAGTCCTACAACCCCAAAGTGCAAGCACTTTGGTTTGGGCTCTTCCGGGTTCGCTCGCCGCTACTGACGGAATCGATATTTCTTTCTACTCCTGTTGCTAATGAGATGTTTCAGTTCACAACGTCTACCTTCAACTAGTCTATATATTCAACTAGTGATAACTTGCATAACAAGTTGGGTTCCCCCATTCGGAAATCTCCGGATCAAAGCTTACTTACAGCTCCCGAAGCATATCGGTGTTAGTACCGTCCTTCATCGGCTCCTAGTGCCAAGGCATCCACCATGCGCCCTTAATAACTTAACCGATCAACTTTCGTTGATGATTCAAGTTTGAGTATGCGACCTTACGGTCGCTTGCGATTACCACGATATAAATATCGTGATGAACTAATTAAAAAACTCAAAAAATAACGCGGTGTAATTCACTGTCAATCATCATTGCGATGATCAACCCTTGATTTACTCGGTTCAATTTATATTGTATTCAATAAAATTGAAATTTTTAAAATTTATATATATGATTCAGTTTTCAAAGAACTAATTAAGTGCCTTACGACACTTATGGGCCTGACAGGACTCGAACCTGTGACCTCTGCGTTATCAACACAGCGCTCTAACCAGCTGAGCTACAGGCCCAATAAATTAAATTGAGTGTAGAACACTCAAAACTAAATAACGTTTCAACGAAGATGCAGGTTTCCGATTTTCCTTAGAAAGGAGGTGATCCAGCCGCAGGTTCTCCTACGGCTACCTTGTTACGACTTCACCCTAATCATCTGTCCCACCTTAGGCGGCTGGCTCCTAATAAAAGGTTACCTCACCGACTTTGGGTGTTACAAACTCTCATGGTGTGACGGGCGGTGTGTACAAGACCCGGGAACGTATTCACCGCGGCGTGCTGATCCGCGATTACTAGCGATTCCGACTTCGTGTAGGCGAGTTGCAGCCTACAGTCCGAACTGAGACAAGCTTTAAGAGATTTGCGCACCCTCGCGGGTTGGCGACTCGTTGTACTTGCCATTGTAGCACGTGTGTAGCCCAGGTCATAAGGGGCATGATGATTTGACGTCATCCCCGCCTTCCTCCGGTTTGTCACCGGCAGTCTTGCTAGAGTGCCCAACTGAATGCTGGCAACTAACAATAAGGGTTGCGCTCGTTGCGGGACTTAACCCAACATCTCACGACACGAGCTGACGACAACCATGCACCACCTGTCACTTTGTCCCCGAAGGGAAAGCTCCATCTCTGGAGTGGTCAAAGGATGTCAAGACCTGGTAAGGTTCTTCGCGTTGCTTCGAATTAAACCACATGCTCCACCGCTTGTGCGGGTCCCCGTCAATTCCTTTGAGTTTCAACCTTGCGGTCGTACTCCCCAGGCGGAGTGCTTAATGCGTTAGCTTCGTCACTCAAGGGCGGAAACCCTCGAACAACTAGCACTCATCGTTTACGGTGTGGACTACCAGGGTATCTAATCCTGTTTGCTACCCACACTTTCGAGCCTCAACGTCAGTTACAGTCCAGAAAGCCGCCTTCGCCACTGGTGTTCTTCCATATATCTACGCATTTCACCGCTACACATGGAGTTCCACTTTCCTCTACTGCACTCAAGTTATCCAGTTTCCAAAGCAATTCCTCGGTTGAGCCGAGGGCTTTCACTTCAGACTTAAATAACCGTCTGCGCTCGCTTTACGCCCAATAAATCCGGATAACGCTTGGAACATACGTATTACCGCGGCTGCTGGCACGTATTTAGCCGTTCCTTTCTGGTAAGATACCGTCACACACTGAACAGTTGCTCTCAGTGTCATTCTTCTCTTACAACAGTGTTTTACGAGCCGAAACCCTTCATCACACACGCGGCGTTGCTCCATCAGACTTTCGTCCATTGTGGAAGATTCCCTACTGCTGCCTCCCGTAGGAGTATGGGCCGTGTCTCAGTCCCATTGTGGCCGATCAGTCTCTCAACTCGGCTATGCATCATCGTCTTGGTGAGCCATTACCTCACCAACTAACTAATGCACCGCGGGACCATCTCTTAGTGATAGCAGAACCATCTTTTAAATCAAAACCATGCGGTTTTAATTGTTATACGGTATTAGCATTTGTTTCCAAATGTTATCCCCTGCTAAGAGGTAGGTTTCCCACGTGTTACTCACCCGTTCGCCACTCACTGCAATGTTGAAAATCAAATCTGAACAAGTTCTTCATATCATTTCAACCACAGTGCGTTCGACTTGCATGTATTAGGCACGCCGCCAGCGTTCATCCTGAGCCAGGATCAAACTCTCAATTTAAAATTGAAGCTTGAGTATAACTCAATCTTTTTTGTTGTTTAACAGATGTTAAACGAATTTACTAGCGAAATTGACTTCGCAAATGTTTGTATCTACCATATTATAAATATGAGACACACCTGCACATTTGTTTCATCGAAACGTTATTTAGTTTTCAATGTTCTACCCGCTGACCTCTTACGAGACAACTTAATTAGTATAACAAGCAGCTGATTTAATGTCAACAACTAATTATATTTATTTTTTATCAACTAGCCAACGAATTAATCGTTTGCCCTTAGCCGACTTAAATAATATACTCCATTTCATATTGAGCGTCAACAATTAATTTTGTTTTTTTGATTTATTACTATCAAACCTGTGTTAATAAACCACTTAATTGAGTGTGACACTCATTCATTGTTATCTTAACTATAAAATAATAAAAAAGACTAATCGACATGAGTAATTCCTGAAACCTGTAATACATTGATATAACTAGCATTAGAGAATTATTTTTAAATCAAGTACCCATACTAGTACCCAACCACTCCCGGCTTGGATCGATTCGCTCATGAAACCAAAATAAAAGCCTTGATCATCAGAACGCGTCTGCCTGTTTTTCAGGAATCAAGGTGTTGTCTTTTAATTGATATCTATTTTATAACACGACGATTTTTATAAACTAAAGTAATCGCCCCTCATTACTGTTCGTTGATACATAGCCGTTCGTTTATAAACCAAACTAAAAAAGCCTACCAACTAGAAATCTAGTCAGTAGGCTTTTAATTTATATTAAAGTTTCAATAGTTCATCCGCATAAGCCCAGATACTTCCGTACTTACCCATATCAATTCGACAACCATTAGTTGCCTCGTCATATTCATCAATAGTACCATGATTATATCCATCGTTAAACGCAACCATTGCTCCGACTCCGACGTTATTTTCATCTCCGCCGTCAGTTCGATGCATTGCTGCAAGTGGTA